>CAYWYV010000172.1:0-1589 GCA_964462705.1 uncultured Dehalococcoidia bacterium | reverse complement strand
GATTCTCCCAGCATACGGTCTAATTCTTCCATGGATGCAATATGTTCCACGTCACTTCCCATCAAGACACCCAACGAGGCTCCTGATTCATTCACAAAGGCTATATGTCCAGCTTTAACCTCATCCATCTTGTTCTTTAAGCTATTCAAATCGTGAGAATAGGACCAAATTAGGTCCGGGGTGACTGAAATAGACGAAGCATTAAGGACCCTGTCCTTAGAAACATCCTCGGTGAATTCAGCGACAAAATCGTCTACCGGGTTCAGAATTATTTCCTCAGGCGTTCCCATTTGGATGATCTCTCCATCTCGCATAATAGCTATCCTGTCCCCCACAGTGACGGCCTCATCCAAATCATGCGTGATAAAAACCATCGTTTTCTGTATCTCTTTTTGCAATACTGCAAGTTCAGACCTCATCTGGCGTCTTATCAATGGGTCCAACCCACTGAATGGTTCATCTAAAAGCAGAATCTCTGGTTCCACTGCTAAAGCCCTTGCCAGCCCAACTCTTTGCTGCATACCACCACTCAGTTGGCTTACTTTAGAAGTTTCCCAGCCATTCAATCCGACTAAATCCAGCATCCTTTGGGCTCTTTCATAACGTTCGGTTTTGGACAAGCCTTTGATTTCCAGTCCGTAGCAGGCATTGTCCATGACGTTTCGATGTGGAAGAAGCCCGAAGTTCTGAAATACCATGGACACCTTACTACGCCTAAATTCCCTAAGTGATTTGTCGTCAAGTGAGGTAACATCTTCCAGGTCAACATATATGTGCCCAGAAGTAGCCTCGATTAAACGGCTCAGGCATCTTACCAGCGTAGATTTTCCGCTACCCGACAGTCCCATAACGACGAATGTTTCCCCTTTCTCCACATGGAAGGAAACATCTCTAAGCGCAACAACTTGGTCAAATTCAGATTGAATCTCTGCTCGCGACTTTCCGGCATTTTCAGCTTCCAAGGCACTGGAAGGGTTATTTCCAAACACTTTCCACAGACGGTCAACCACAATCTGATGGTTAATTTGTTCAGGTTCTACAGTCATAAGTCACAGTAATCCCACACAAAAGAGGGACCGCTCTGTTCAGGGCGGTCCCCTTTTTGCACTCCAGTTAGCAAAATCAATATTTCTAACTAACTGAAACCCTTATTTGGCCAAAGCCGCTAATACACTATCGCGTACATCTTCAGGTACCCAGCTCTGCCATCCATCATTATTACTTAGGAACCAGACAGCTGTTGCCTCAAAGGCCTCTTCCGAACTACCGTAATCTCCATTATTTTCACTATACCAGGCGTCAGCGACTAACTGATTTCCGGCTGACCAATCCCAGTTGTTGAAAAACTTGATCAGATAGGGGGCTTCAGAACTAACTCTGTATTCATAGCGATCATGATTTCCGCTGGAGGGAAAGCACAACCGTTTACAGGGTCATTACCAGCACAAGTGCTTGGATCGGGCTGCTCTAAGTCAATAACCTTCGCAGGGTACTCTAAATCAAGCATGAGCTTGGTTGGTCCCCAGTAGTAGAAAAGAATAGGTTCTTCTTTCTTAAATGCACCTTCAATAGCTGCTCCCAGCGCGCCA
>CAYWYV010000171.1:0-1737 GCA_964462705.1 uncultured Dehalococcoidia bacterium | reverse complement strand
TACTACACAGTGTTACGCAATTATGTTCAAAATCCCACATAGGAGATTACAAATAACACCCGATTCGACTATAAACATTAAATTCCTATAGTCCATAACCTTCGGCAGCAGCTGAAAGCACATCCTGAGCATCAGTGAGGACTTCCTGTTCAAGGCCCTTGTTATAAGGCCAAGGGACATCGATAGAACCTACCCTCATGATCGGTACATCAAGCCTTTCGGATGCTCGTTGCTGTATCTCTGCAGCTACTTCGGCCATGACACCACCAGTACGACGTGCACTATCTACAAGCACAACTCTGTTCGTCTTCTGTATTGAGGTCAAAACAGTTTCAATATCAAGCGGATTCAGTGAACGCAGATCAATAGTTTCAACAGAGTGACCTCGTTCCTCAAGACTATCTGCAGCAGAATTTAACGGACGCATACCATAACCATATGACACAAGGGTAATATCAGTCCCTGAGCGACTTACATCAGCTTTTCCAAGCTCAATCTCGTAATATTCGTCAGGAACATTACCTTTATCACCGTAAAGAAGCGCAGGCTCGGCAACTAGTACGGGGTTGTCATCTTTGATGGCTGATCGCATTAAGCCAAGTGCATCATACGGATTCGACGGACACACAACCTTTATGCCGGGCACCTCAGCGAGCCAAGTCTCAAAACTTTGTGAATGAGTAGCTCCCAGTTGCACCCCTGCGCCTGTAGGCGCCCTAATGACCATCGGGACATTAATCTGCCCCCCAGACATATAACGAAGATTAGCAGCCATATTCACTATCTGGTCAAACGCCACTAGGGAGAAAGAAATCGACATAAACTCAACAATAGGACGCAAACCAGCTGCAGCGGCTCCAATTCCAGCACCTACAAACGCCTGCTCGGAAATAGGAGTATCTTTGATTCGCTCTGGCCCAAACTTCTGTAAAAAACCATCGGTAACTGCATAGGCCCCACCATACTCCCCAATATCCTCCCCCATCATAAACACTCGCGGGTCATTCTCTAACGCCTCTTCTAGGCCTCGTTTTAATGCCTCTCTAAAAAGTATTTCTGGCATATCTTTTAGACCGTTACATCGTTATAAATCTGAGATAGATCCGGTTCTGGGCTTTGCTCCGCGAACTCGACGGATTTCGCCACCGTGTCGTCAACCTCCGCTTTAATTCTGGCAATCTGTTTATCAGATACCATGCCCATTCGGACCAACTTTGCTGGAAAAGTCAGGACAGGATCCCTGCCTTCCCATTCTTTCACCTCTTCCTGTCCGCGATATTTCTGACCGTCGGCGAGGGAATGCCCGACAAATCGGAAGGTCTTAGCTTCAATAAACTGAGGTCCTTCACCATTTCGTATTTTCCCTACTGCCACATCAGTTGCCTCTTTCACTGCCAAAACATCCATCCCGTCAACCTCCAAGGCAGGAATACCGTAGGTGGCGATACCAGGGTAAAAATCAATTCCCCCAGCTCGCACTCGCTCAATGGAAGAACCCATCCCGTACATATTATTTTCAAGAAAAAACAAAAGCGGCAACTTCCATATTGCGGCCAAATTTAACGTTTCGTGGTACACACCCTGATTGGTTGAACCATCACCAAAAAAACACATAGTCAAAGCGTCGGTCTTTTGATACTGCTGAGCAAGAGCAAGTCCAGCAGCAAGAGGCAACTGACCTGCAACGATGGCATGTCCACCCATAAATCGCTTGGCAACATCGAACAAATGCATCGA
>CAYWYV010000170.1:0-1767 GCA_964462705.1 uncultured Dehalococcoidia bacterium | reverse complement strand
AAATATTTGTCGAAAAATGAGAGAGTTCTCCCATGGATATTTTCTTTGTCTCTGCTTGACGATGTCCCGTAGTTATAACTTCCTGCCAGAGTTCCAGTATTTCCGTGTACCCATGGTCCAAGTAGTAACCTTTGTCCATCTCTAGCAGATTGGTTGCCTCCAGACGATTTCATTCCGGTAAAATTTCTGATCGTACCGCCTAAGAATATGTCATGCCACCCACCTATGTTCAAGGCAGGTACTTGGATCTTGTTATGGTTATCTTCTATAGACAGTTTCTGCCAGTATTCATCATATTCTGGGTGACTTAGCCAGTCATAGTAATAGGGAGCTAAACCGTTTTTTAGAACTTCCATTTCTGAGAGAGGTAAATGTTGGAATTCTGGCTGTAGGTTGTCTTTGGACGAAATTAGGTTTTCTAAAGCTGAGTTACTTAATCCGAGCTGAGCAGAAAGTGTATTCCAGTTTCCATGGGCAAGAGACCCAACTGACCAAGACAAATTAAAACCAAGTTCAAACGCACCACCTTGCCACGCCCATCCTTCATGGTAATCAGACGCCGTAACTGTAGGAACTATTGCTGCCAGGGAAGGAGCCTCCGATCTGGCTGCCAACCATTGTGTAGCTCCTACATAGGAAGCTCCGTACATACCTACTTTACCGGCAGCCCATGGCTGTGCCGCAGCCCATTCTATGGAATCAAGTCCATCTTCAGTTTCATTCACAAAGGTGTAAAATTCACCCTCAGATGAATACCTTCCACGAACGTCTTGAATTACTACTGCATACCCTTGACTTGCAGCGTTTATTGCATCCAAAGCCCCAGACCGGCTGGCACCGGAAGATTTGTCATATGGCGTGCGAGTCATCAGAACTGGATATTGTCCATCGGCAGCAGGTCTGAATACATCTGCATATGTTTTTGTTCCGTCCCGCATCGTCACTTCGAGGTTTTGATCGAATAGTATTGATTTTTTCACAGTATTAAGTCTCTCCCAACTGCTATGTTTCCCGTCTGAATTTTTATTAATGACTTATTTGTAATCTCTCAACCTTCGTAAACTTATCATGCCTCCTGTACCATGAGTAGAGCAATCTCGGAGTACCCCACGGATGATAAGTAATTTTCGTAAAAGAGATTCTTTTGGAAGTCTCACTAACTATAAATGGTGGGTTCTTTTTACTGTCTCCGTTGGGTTGTTCACTTCAGTATTTGACCATGGTAGCGTCAATGTAGCACTTCCTTCGATAGCTGACCACTTCAATACTGATTTACCGACTACACAATGGATTGTTATTGGGTATGGATTGACTATTTCCGCATTGTTATTACCCATGGGACGCCTTTCTGACATTTTGGGAAGAAAAATAATATATGTGCTTGGATTTATAGTATTCACGGCGGGTGGATTTCTTGCGGCAGCGGCTTTCAATGTTGAATTATTGATAGGTGCCAAAATACTCCAAGGGGTTGGTTCGTCAATGACTCAAGGTACCTCAATGGCAATGGTTATATCTGCTTTTGGCGCAAGAGATAGAGGAAAAGCTCTTGGCTTAACGATGAGTGTGGTTGGGATAGGGGCAGTGGTTGGGCCGGCTATAGGAGGCTTTCTGGTCGATTACCTGGGTTGGGAGTCAGTTCTGTATACCACTGCTGGATTGGGCGTAGTATCCCTTATAGTGGCTATAGTTATTTTGGATGCTGAGCGTAGTGGGGGGGGTGATGGTGGGGATGTCCCCGGCCACGGGCTCCAGGTTGTGCCCGAA
>CAYWYV010000169.1:0-1827 GCA_964462705.1 uncultured Dehalococcoidia bacterium | reverse complement strand
AGGAAAATTTAAAATTATGGAATTTATTACTTTTTCGTAAAGTAGATATTTCGTGTCATACATCCCAAGGTTTTTATAAACAGTTTGTGCAATTTTATTTTCCTTCTCCACATAGAGCCGGATACCGCAAACGTTTCCTTCGTTGAGGGATAGTTTCTTAACTTCATCGTATAGATGACTATATACTCCTTTGCGGCGCCACTCTTTTTTTACATAGACACTTTGTATCCACCAAAACCATCCATTACGCCAATCGCTCCATTCATAAGTTATCAAAAGGCTACCGATAATTTTTCCTTCATGCTCCGCGACTAAGTAAGTACCTTTCTGTTCGTCTCCTATTACCTCAGTTACTCCTGATCTGATGGAAGATTCTAGAAGTATTTTTGCTTCTGTTTCTAAAGCCATGTTTTTTTGAAACTGGACTATTATTTCTATATCGGAAATTGCCCCTTTTCTAGTGCTTAATTTATCCATAGGACTAAACTCCATTGGGTAGTAGAATTCGGAAAACTTTATAACATCTGGATAGCGATTACTTCATATATATCATGAATGGCCTTGTCAATTAAGGTGGATTCAATCTGACTTGCCCTGACGTATAATGTGCGCCGTACCTGAATAAGGAGTTACGAAGTAATTGAACAAAGTCTATTCATCTTTTAATGAG
The DNA here is from genome assembly GCA_964462705.1 of uncultured Dehalococcoidia bacterium. Classification (GTDB taxonomy): domain Bacteria; phylum Chloroflexota; class Dehalococcoidia; order Lucifugimonadales; family UBA826. The sequence continues at coordinate 1,157 of CAYWYV010000169.1, read as the reverse complement.
GCCGTCGCTGACATACCAGATAGTGCCACGCTGATGGTTGACGGATTCGCCGGACCTGGGGGCACCTCTCAAAATCTTATAAGAGCCCTCAGGGATCAAGGCGCAAGTGACTTAACAATTATAAGTAATACGGCGGGGTTAGCCAGTGTTAGTGGCTTCGGTACTATTCCTGGTCAAAAACCAATAGACATAGGTATTTTGGTTGACAATGGTCAGGTAGGTAAGGTGATAGCATCCTTTCCCGTCTCTCCATCTCCTTCACGGCCCACTTCATTTGAGAAGGCATACCACAGAGGCGAAGTTGAACTTGAGCTTGTACCGCAAGGAACACTTGCAGAACGGATTCGTGCTGGTGGGGCAGGGATTCCCGCTTTCTTTACCCCCACTGGGGTAGGAACATTTGTAACAGAGGGGAAAGAAACCAGGTCCTACGATGGGAAGGAATATGTATTGGAGACGGCTCTCAAGGCTGATTATGCTCTAATAAGAGGTTACATGGCGGACACCATGGGAAATCTTTCTTTTAGGGGTACCTCTATGAATTTCAATGGGGTTATGGTTACTGCAGCGGCGATTTCTATTGTTGAGGTGGACAAAGTCGTAGATGTGGGCGAAATTGATTCGTACAGAATAGACACCCCGGGACTCTACGTTAATAGAATAGTTGAGGTCTAGTTTTGGTTGCTGAGAGATTACCCAGAGAAGTAATTGCGATGCGAGTGGCGCAGGAACTGCAAGATGGCGATGTAGTTAACTTAGGCATTGGCATTCCCTCATTATGTTCACAATTTGTACCTGAAGGAAGAACTATTTTCTACCACAGTGAAAGTGGCGTTTTAAATTATGGTCCCATGGCGGAGGAAGGCAAAGAAGATCAAGATCTCATCAACGCCAGTGGTCAATTCCTGGCACCGGTGAAAGGAATGTCATTTTTTGATTCAGGTGCAGCATTTGCGATGATTAGAGGTGGGCATATCGATGTCACTGTACTCGGTGCGTTACAGGTTTCCAGTAAAGGGGACTTAGCGAATTGGATGATTCCCTCTCGAGGCATTGGAAATGTAGGTGGTGCGATGGATTTGGCAGTTGGAGCAAAAAAAGTTATTGTCTCCATGGAGCACATTGATCGTGAAGGTAACCCTAAAATTGTTGATGAT
>CAYWYV010000168.1:0-1867 GCA_964462705.1 uncultured Dehalococcoidia bacterium | reverse complement strand
TTTATGAGGAATGGAGCACTGGAAAAGCTGGTCTACAAGGAAGCTGATGCATGAATTGTGCAGTTCCTTTCTGTATGAGCGGATGCCCATTGGGAAACATAATCCCAGATTTCAATGATCTGGTATATAAAAACATGTGGGAAGAAGCCCTCGCAGCACTCCACTCCACCAACAATTTTCCAGAATTCACTGGAAGAATATGTCCAGCTCCTTGTGAACAATCATGCGTACTCAACATAAATGAAGACCCAGTTACCATAGAATATATTGAAAAGGCCATATCTGAAGAAGGGTGGAAAAATGGGTGGATTCAGCCACTTCCTCCAGTATCAAGAACCGGGAAAAAAGTAGCCGTAGTCGGATCAGGACCAGCCGGTTTGGCGTCAGCGCAACAACTTAACAGGGCGGGACATCAGGTCACCGTGTATGAAAAATCTGACACTATTGGCGGGTTGCTTCGTCTGGGAATCCCAGATTTCAAATTAGACAAGATGATAGTGCAAAGACGAGTGGACCAGATGGAGCAGGAAGGTATCACGTTCATCACAAACGCCTACGTTGGTATAAACATAGATATTGAAGATTTGAGAAAGTCTAATGACGCCATCTTACTAACTGGTGGTTCCACGATCCCCAGAGACTTGCCTGTCGAGGGTAGGAATTTGGAAGGCGTACATTTCGCCATGGATTATTTGACACAGCAAAACAAGATAAACAGAGGAGATTCAGTTAATCCCGCAGAACGAATCTCAGCAGAGGGAAAGCGTGTGGTTATACTAGGGGGGGGCGATACCGGATCAGACTGTCTCGGAACAGCCCATCGGCAGGGAGCTGAAATAGTCTACCAACTAGAACTATTACCTGAACCTCCTAAAGAAAGGTCCGAAAATGACATGTGGCCCAACTGGCCTATGACACTCAGGACATCTTCTTCCCACGAGGAAGGCGGAAATAGGGATTACAACATTCTCACAAAGAAATTCTCCGGCCAGGATGGAAAGCTAAAACATCTACACGGAGTAAGGCTCGAATGGGGTGAACCTGATGAGACTGGTAGACCCGTGATGATAGAGCAGGAAGGTAGTGAATTCGAGTTGGAGACAGATCTGGTTCTTTTGGCTATGGGATTCATTCATCCTGAACATGAAGGTATGGTAGCAAATCTCCAGGTTGAACTGGATCCTCGAGGAAACGTTAAAACCAATACTGAAAAAATGACGAGCGTCGACGGTGTGTTCGCAGCTGGAGATATGGCGAGGGGCCAATCACTTGTTGTGTGGGCCCTTGCAGAAGGCCGAGAGGCCGCACGTGGGGTAGACAAATATTTGATGGGGGTGTCCAATCTTCCCAGATCTGCAAGCACTTATTAGAGGGATAAGTGGTTTGTGAAAAAGTCGGAACAAACAATAGAAACATCAGGTAAGGAACTTTAATTTGTAGAAGCTCTAGTAATAAAAAATTACGCGTATTAGTAAAAAAGGAGGACAGAAACATGACTAAACTGCGAGTGGCATATATTTCTGCGGGGGAACCCGACAATGACTTCGTAAAGCAACAACTTGAAGGTGTTGACCATGAGTTTGATGCTTATGTTTGTAAAAGTGACGGTGAAACCATAGAGGCTGTTAAGGGGGCAGACGTCATTATAAATCAAGGCGTCGAAATGTCTCGTAGCGTGATTGAGGAGATAGACGGTGCCCAAGCTGTGGTGAGCTTTGGCCACGGATTTAATCATATAGACCATGAGGCCGCTACAGATCAGTCGCTAATGGTTGTCAATACAGCAGGTTTTTGCACGGAAGAAGTTTCAAATCATGCCATAATGCTATTGTTAGCGTGTGCTAAAAAATTAACTATACTCAATGAC
>CAYWYV010000167.1:0-1899 GCA_964462705.1 uncultured Dehalococcoidia bacterium | reverse complement strand
AGGCACTACTTACAGTAACTCTTCTTTTACCAAAACCGAGGCGGTTTCCCATAATGGGATGGTGGCTACGAAAGATAAACTTGCCACAGAGGCAGGTTTAGAAATCCTGAGAATGGGAGGAAATGCTGTGGACGCGGGAGTTGCATCCTGCCTAGCCGTAGGGGTGGTGGAACCAGAATCTAGTGGTGTTGGGGGAGGTGGTTACATGGTATTCCAAATGGGGGATGAAGGGGGTGTTATAGGGTTTCCTATGAAAGGTCCCAATGCAGGAACTCCAGACATGTATTCACTATCTGGCGAGCCTTCGGTCGGAAGTTTTGGATGGGCGGGAGTGGTAAATGACGAAAACATTCACGGCTATCGTTCAATTGCAGTACCAGGGTGCGTTGCAGGTTTGGCAGAAGCCCATCAAAGATTCGGGAATCTACCCTGGTCGGAAGTAGTCGCACCAGCAGCCAATATAGCGCGCAATGGATTTTCTCCTGGATGGTTCACTCTCTACAAGCTCGGTGGACTCTCCCAAATGTTACTTCGCTACACTGAATTACGGGAAACGTTTATGCCCGACAACCAACTCCCCTACGGTGGAATTGAGGCTCCCTACATTTTAAAACAACCAAACTTGGCAAATACCTTGGACTCAATAGCAAGAGATGGTGCAAACTCTTTATATCGAGGTGAATTAACCGAGAACATCACCAGAGATATTCAATCTAATGGTGGGATTTTGACAATGCAAGACTTCGATCAATACAAGCCCTTTTATTGGAAGGACGGGCTTGAATTTAAATATCGAGGAAAGACTATCCGTGTACCAAATTACGCCTGTGCAGGTATAACCAGCGCAATGACATTAAAACTACTCAACAAATTCGATTTATCGTCCATGCAACATAACAGTATCGAAGCGTTACACCTCTACATTAGCGCAGCTCGAATGGCCTACGCTGATCGATTTGAATATATCGCTGACCCAGAATTTGCTGACGTCCCATGGCAGGGGCTCATTTCTGATACCTACACCGACCGACGAAGTAACGAAATAAGCGTCAACTGCCCCTCACAGTTTAACCCAGGAAACCCATGGATTGAGGAAGGCCGAGATCCCAAATTCGTACTGGAGAGTAGCAAACCAAGGCCGGACAGCGGTACAACCCACCTCACTGTTGTGGACGGCGAAGGAAATGCCGTCTCCATAACAAACACTATAATGTCAGGATTTGGATCAGGAATTATTCCAAAGGGAACCGGAATAGTGATGAATAACGGTATGATGTGGTACGACCCAATTCCAGGAAGAGTAAACTCAATTGCTCCAGGAAAATATCCTCTAAACAATATGACGCCTGCCTTGGTTCTTGGAAAAGACGGTGTAGAGATCGCTGTAGGAGCATCCGGAGGCAGAAGAATTACTAATTGTGTCACCTCTCTGCTATCAAAAATGATAGATTTTGAATTGAGTCCACAGGAAGCTATAGACGCTCCAAGAGTTGACTGTAGCTCCACAACAACTGACGTACCGATCGAATTAGACCCGGACGTGATTGAAGGCTTAATCGCAAAAGGTCACAACATAAGAGTATTAGGAGAGGGGTTCACTCAGACCGGATTTGCTAAATTCGCCAGTCCAACAGCTATTACTAGAAACAATGGGACGTTCTTTGGTGGGGTAGATACATTTCACTCAGCGTATGCAGCAGGAATTTGATTAGTGAGCGACTGATCTTAAACTATCCTTAACCTGTAATAGTTTTCACGTCTGTGACATCAGCCAATAATTTTTTGGCCCTGTTGAGCTTATCGGGATGATCAAACCTCGCATGAAGCTGAAGAGAGCCAACGGCTTTCATTGTTTCGATTGTATCCATGTCAACAATTATTGCTGCTACCTCTTCTTCT
>CAYWYV010000166.1:0-1917 GCA_964462705.1 uncultured Dehalococcoidia bacterium | reverse complement strand
TTTCTGGGAAAGTATCGGTAGTTTCTGGAGCTGCTCAAGGAATGGGTAGAGCAATGTCTGTTGCTCTGGCTGAGTCTGGGTCTGATATGGCTATTATTGATTTAAATGAATCTGGACTTTCTGACACTGCTTCCCATATTAGGTCAATCGGTAGAAATGTCGATACGTTCACTGCGGACGTTTCAGACGTAGAATCTATTCCGGGAATTTTCTTGGACGTGATGGAAAAATACGGCAAGGTAGATTTTTTAGGGAATGTTGCTGGGGGGAAAACCGTTATGGGTTCCTCAGAAGATTTCAAGGTGGAGGATTTTGAAAAATCCCTAAAAAGCTTGGTGATTGGACGTTTTCTGATGTGCCGTGAGGCTGGACGAATTATGCTAAAACAGGGGAAGGGCTCGATAGTAAATATTGGTTCCATTGGAGGTATGTCATCCCTAGGTAGAGGGCAGATCGCTTATCAGACTGCGATGGGGGCAGTCGTTCAAATGACTAGAAGCTTAGCCACAGAGTGGGCAAGTCGTGGTGTTAGAGTGAATGCTATTCTTCCCGCTCAGGTGCTAAACCCAGGTCTCCAGGAGCGGATTGAAAAAACTCCGGACGTCCTTAATACTTTTCTTAGTGGGATTCCTGCTGGGAGAATAGGAAATCCTGATGATATTAAAGGTTTGTCAGTTCTTCTGGCATCAGATTCAGCCTCTTGGATCACAGGGGCATTGATACCTATGGATGGGGGTAATACTGCGCTGAATGCGGGAGGTTCTTATCCTGGTTCGCCCCAGACTTCCGGGTAAAAATACGATATAAGACAATTATAAAATTCTCGAGGATATAACGATGATCACAAAATTCGATAGTCTTTTCGCCGGTCACATTGATATGGATAACGTTGGATATGCTGGAGTCGCCGTTAACGATAGAGCCTTTGGTAACGACAGTTTGTCTGGTGTTTTTGATAAAACATCAAAAATAGCGAAAACCATGGATGAAAATGGATTTAACACGTTCTGGATGGCTGAACATCACTTTCAGCCTGAAGGATATGAATGCCTTCCCAATGTGCTGATGCTCGCAGTACATTTAGCTCATTTAACTTCCAATATAAAGCTTGGGTGTGGATTCAATATTGCCCCCATGTGGCATCCTCTCAGGTTGGCGGAAGACTATGCTACCGCCGATATACTCACAGGAGGTAGGACGGTTTTTGGTGTGGGCAGGGGATATCACACAAGGGAAGTAGAGTCGTTTGGATCCCCGTTACTTGACCAGCCCGCTAACAGGAATCTGTTTGAAGAGCAGGTCGACATCATATTTAAGGCGTTTCATAATGAAAGTTTCTCTCATAAAGGGGAAAACTATGTCATACCGCCAGAAGTTGAATACAGGGGATACGATCTAGAAGAGATAACTCTTGTTCCCCGTCCGGTTAACACGCCTGTTGAATGCTGGCAGCCAATTCAGAGTGCCACTCCGAGAGGGATGGATTTCATGGCGAAGCATGGGATAAGTGGAATTATTGGTGGAGGGAGCTCGGAAGGCGGAGCAATGGTGAATGCCATGAATGCATTTAGGGACGCGTATCAGCGTGTAGGGACAGAGTTGGAACTGGGTGAGAAGCTTTCAATAGGATTTCACTATCATATAGCTGAGACTAAAGAAAAGGCCATGGAAGAAGTGGCAGGTTATTATGAGGAAAACCTCAAGATGTTTGGGCCATTGAGGTTAGTGAGAGCCCTTTCGGATGAACAGATTGAAATTATGTCAGATCCATCACGTGCTCCTACCGCCGATCTGCCGAGAGTAGAGGATGCGGTGGCAGCCGGTGGTGTATTGGCAGGTCCTCCAGATCTGATCATTCAGCAGCTCAAAGAACTGGAAAAGCTCTATCCTGGACTAGACAGAGTTAGTGATAGCCAT
>CAYWYV010000165.1:0-2039 GCA_964462705.1 uncultured Dehalococcoidia bacterium | reverse complement strand
TGGAATAGAAGTAATAGACATCAGTTCTGATGGGGATACCATTATGACAACTACAGTTGGAGATGGGGCCGGAAGGTAGGTATTAGATATCTGACTGCAGAAAAAGCGGTATTCTGTTACTAATATGCCTTTAGTATCGACTGATATAGATCGATCAAGGTTCGGCATCAGCCGAACCTTATATACCAACCACAAAAAGGAGAGTTTCGAATGAATTCCAAATGCAGGTCACACTTAAGAAGCTTAGCTGGAAAATACACGGAATATGCCCTTGGAGATGTCATGCGACATCGCAAAGAGAAGTGGAGCCTCCATAACCGGATGCAGGAACGGACATTTCCTTTTCACATAGAAGATAACGGTACCTATCTTCGTGATCTGCCCCCCCTCTAGAATGCGAAGATCAATTGTGTCGCCATTTGGAAGCACAACTCCTTCGTGCAATAGTCTCCTATGAAAAAATCAACGATGATAGAATTATTCCGGAGACATTTGTAGTTAATTGGGTCACTGAAATTAGCCATTACTGTGAGGAACTCCAATTCACTCATTCCAATGACGGCTATGGGGGAACGTTTGGTTTTGAGACTAACAAACCGGTGAAGGATATAGACGATGATCTGGGTAAATTGAAAAAGAGAACTTTGGCTCTAAATAAAGAGTTAACGGCCCAACAAGCTGAATTGGCACAAGACGTTTTCAAAGGATTATTACCGGTATTTACTGGCAGAACCAGCTCACTTTACTCTGACGGCATTGCCAATAAAGCGGTTCACCTGATGGGCATGCAGGATTTATATCTCCAGATGGCCCTGAAGCCCGAAGCAGTCCATCGGCTTTTAACCTTTATCACTGAGGATAATTTGGCTCTGGGACAATGGGAGGAGGAGCAGGAACTGCTCGGTCTCAACAATGACGGTAATCAGGGATACTGTTCCGGCAGTTCGCAATTTACAGATGAGATTCCGGGTCGAGAGATTGAAGAAGGAGAACCCATCCGCTCCACAGATCGCTATGGTTATCTGGAAGCACAGGAGGCAGCTAGTCTCTCTCCAGACATGTTTGGAGAGTTCCTCATGCCTCATTTTTCCAAGATCGCGAATAAATTCAAACTGATGAAATTTGGTTGTTGTGAGGCGGTTCACGACTTTATGCCCCATCTGCAAAAACTAAATGGACTTCGAAAAGTAAGTGTAACGCCATGGTGTGATCTGGAGAAATTAGCAGCCAATTGTAACCCAAATATCATCTGGTCTAGAAAGCCGGTCCCCCTAAAACTTTGTGGTTCCACTTTTGATGCTGATGATTTCAGATTACACCTGAAAGAAACACTTGAAATAGGAAAAGAATATTTCATTGAATTTATTTTCCGTGACACCAACCGTTTGACAGGTCAAATGGAACAGAGACTCACTGACGCTTGTGAAATTGTAAGGGAGGTTACCAATCATCCCGAAGGGAGAAGATAAAAAGTAGTGGGGATGCAGCGGTGTGCCGTTGCATCCCCACAAATCAGTTTGGGAGCTGTCTATCGGAATCTGGGTGTGTTAGAATGATTGGTATTATTAGTCAAGAGGTTCGAACACCAAAGACTCTACTGTTTACGGAGGCCTACATACATTGAGTGGCATGAGTTTTGGTGCTGTTAGGATAGAATATATAGCTTTCTAAGTTTTGTGGGATAGATTCAATATTTTCTTAGTATTGTCCAATTTTCTAGAGCTAGTAAACTGTAATCTAACATACTACCAGTGGTATTTTATAATGAAGACATCAGAGTGGTATAAATGAGCCGAAAGTCAACACTGCGTAGGTTGCCGTCGTGGGCTGTTAAGGCCGTTTGTTTTGTAATTTTTATCCTAACCCTGTCTGCCGTAAATGGTGAGGAGACATCTTTGCTTTACCCCAAACCATTTCCGCCACCTACGTGGCTAACTGAGAAACAACCCCGTCTTTTGTTTGATGTTTGGCCTGATAAAATATGGGGCGATCAAGCTGGTGAAAGAGTTAAAATTGGAAATTGAAGCTTTAGAAAGGCA
>CAYWYV010000164.1:0-2244 GCA_964462705.1 uncultured Dehalococcoidia bacterium | reverse complement strand
GTAAATACAGATAAGTCAAAAAACATTTTCATCAATATAAACCCTACTGTTTTGAACAAACCCATCAACAAAATGGAAAATATATTTTCTTCAGGCCTGGATCAATCTTCCCAGCCCAACTGATCTAGCTGTCTTAGCAAACAATTCCTGGATGATATATATTCCTATTCATCCTTTTAGAAATACTTTTCTTTCCGGTTAGCAATTTATCATCCGTCCATCGGCTGATACTTAAATGGGGGACGTTATATATGGCAGATCACCACCACGAAGACAAGACCGAACAGCAAGACCATCACGATCATCACGATCATCCTAGTTCCGGCAGCCCTTCAGGCATCCGGGGAAGTGGAAATTTTATTATTGCTGGTCTAACCAGTGGACATGGAGTTTTTCACTGGTTCCTGCAATCATTCATCGTCTTGCTACCAGAGGTGGAATCAACCTTCAATCTGTCTAAAGTTGGTGTCGGTTCTATATCAACAACAAGAGAAATGGTTTCAGGGCTGATAACACTTCCCGGCGGAATCATTGCGGATGTATTGAGAAAGTACTGGGGGCTAATTCTGGCCCTATGTATGGGCGGGTTTGGCATTGGTTGGCTTATCGTAGGACAAGCACCCGTATTTCCAATACTACTTTTCGGAGTTGCTATCGTAGCCGCTGCCGCCTCGCTTTGGCACCTACCAGCCATGGCCTCACTTTCTCATCATTACTCGCACAGGAGAGGTACCGCATTATCTTTCCATGGTATTGGAGGAAATATTGGGGATGCGATCAGTCCGGTAGCGACCGGATTTCTCTTAGCTTATTTGGCGTGGCAAGATATCCTCAGTATATATGCTGTAGTTCCCATATTTATTGCGTTTCTCGTTTACTGGGCATTCAAAAACATAGGCCGAGCTCGCGACTCTAACAGCGAAGAGTCCCTTCCCGACCAAAACCGAATGGGCCAAACAAGAGAAATTTTAAAAAACCCTTTGATTTGGGTAATCACCTTTGCAGGTGGAATTCGAGGTATGGCTTTCATTGCCTTAATTACATTCCTACCTTCTTATTTTTCAAACGATCTCGGTCTTACTGACCTACGGAGAGGAATATATTTTGGGTTGCTTGTGGCCGTCGGGATTGTGTTCACACCGTTTATGGGATACCTATCCGACAGGTTTGGTAGAAAAATAGTACTGGTTCCCGGAATGGTATTTCTAGCAGCCATAGTTCTGCTCATGGCCAATTTCGGAGAAGGTGTTCCACTGGTGATTTTACTAATATTACTCGGAACCTTTTTCTATAGTGACCAGCCGATACTTACGGCCTCGGCACTAGACATAGTTGGAAGTGGAGTAGCAACAACAACCTTGGGGGCTCTGTCATTTGCAAGATTTGCGCTAAGTGCTATTTCTCCCATTATCGCTGGGTACCTGTATGACACTTATTCCATGAATTCGGTCTTCTACTATGTAGCTGCCTTAATGATATTAGCAGCAGTTGTATTAGCCTTCGCAAGATTGAAAGCCCCTGAGAGGGCCGCTGGACATCACCACTGATAAAGAAAATGTCAGATGCAGGGGCTTTCATATAGTCCTGTGCCCGTCGTGACCTGAACAGAGCCAACTTCTGGTCCTTTCCTTAGAGGACAGTAAAAGTTTGCGGTTCAAAAATGATCATATTTCTAATATCAGGCCAATTTATCTCTAAATACTAGACTACATCTGAGCTAAATTACTACATTTTTATATCATTCTTTAAAATTCATGAAAAAATACTCCTTATTTTGCGTGAACTTCGAACTGAAATCCTATAGATTACCCTCCGCCTAAGTGTCGGAAGGTTTCCGGCGCGTTTAAATATTCATTCGTGAAAATCGCTAACAAGGACATAAAATGGGCAACATTTCAGCTTCTAGACTGGGAGGATTAGGTCTGATCATAGGACCGGGATTGGCAACAATCCTTTATTTACTCCTATTTCTGGTCCTTGGCGATGCATCCGGCGAGGTGACAGATTTCTCGGTAACCTCGGATCCGTCGGTTTTAGAGAGATTCCTGTGGATATTCCCTGGTATCTCGTTGATATTCTTCTTTTACGGAATAACTGTCCTACACACCGACATTAAAGAGAATGGGAATAACGAAGCCCTATTCCGATTGGGAACTATGGGCATATTCATCGGAATACTCGGCATAGTGATATCAAGCGGTTTAGGATTCGGCACAAATTTTGAGGGACTCACCGGTTTAAATG
>CAYWYV010000163.1:0-2247 GCA_964462705.1 uncultured Dehalococcoidia bacterium | reverse complement strand
GGAGCATTCCGCGCTCAACCCCAATGAGGTCTCTCTCGACTTGCCCAGCTAAGACTAAAACTGGTGAAGAGGCAGAATATGCAGTGCCTATTCCTGCGCTTGCGTTTTGTAGCCCTGGGCCAGGAACAACTAAAGCCGTTCCTATATCGCCTCCAGCTCTTGCATACCCATCAGCCATGTAAGTTGTTGCTTGTTCATGTCGTGTATTGATGAACCTTATACCTGGTTCTTTAGCGAGTCCATCCAAAAGGCCATAAAGTTGTACCCCAGGAAGGCCAAATATAACTCGGACTCCTTCCCTGTAGAGTGATTTGGCAAAGGCTTCTCCGCCTGTCATTTTAGCCATATATGAGATCTCCTCTTATTAACATAACCATGATAATTTCTTTATCATCTATTTTTATATTGATCTATTGCACTGTCTATAGATACAGTTTTCAGAGCTTGTAATTCATCTCTATGTACCTCTGACCATTCCTGGGAAATTTTTAAGTTTGTAAGAGACCCTTGGAATTGAGGCATTACGTATCTGGCGAGTAGTTCATAGCTATGCATTACTTCTTCACGCGTACCCCATTCTGTAGCTTGAACCATGAAGCCCCCAAAACCACCCGTTTGTTCGCTCAATTCATGTATCTTGGATATTAAATCGTCAGGAGTCCCCACACACCATGCTCCGTTATCTACCATGTAGTCGACTATTTTGTCTCTCGGACCGTCGTATTCAAATGGCATGCCCATTGTCTGGTGGAAATAGTCGTATTGAAAGGCCGCCGATTTTTCTCTGACTTGGTCCATGGCTTCTTTCTTGCTTTCTGCCAGATGGACGTTTAGAACTACACGCCAGTCCTTCCTGTCCATGGTATTTCCATATTCCTCTGCCGTCTCCTCAGCTATTTTCCAAAAGTCACCTAGGTTGGTTGAAACGCTGCCACCCCTAACTACACTAACTGAAAGTACTCCTAGCCCGTGTTTACCTGCTGCTACCATTCCTGATGGCGATTGTGCAGCAGCAACTGCAATGGGGAAATGTGGCTTGGTGTACGGTTTTAGATGCAGCATTGCTTCTCTAAGCGTGAACCAGTCCGATTCGTATGTAATAGGCTCATTTTCTGTCAGAAGCCGTTTTATTATTCCAATAGCTTCATCCATACGTGGTCTCTGGGTGGGAGGATCAATACCTAGCTGATAAGCATCAGATACTAATGCTCCAGGTCCCACTCCCAGCATAACTCTTCCTCTAGTTAAGTGGTCTAGTAAAACCATTCTGTTTGCCGTCATTAGTGGATGATGGTAGGGGAGGCTTGCCACACCAGTACCCAATTTAATATGTTTCGTCCGTTCTGCAGCAACACCAATAAAGACCTCTGGTGAGGAGATGGTTTCCCAACCGGCACTATGATGTTCTCCGATCCATGCCTCGTCAAACCCGAGATAGTCGAGCCATTCAAGAGTTTCAAGATCCCGTTCCAATGCAAGAGTGGGGTTATCTCCCAGCCAATGAAAAGGAGCCATGAATATACCGAAATCCATTCTCTCTGGGAGGGCCATATCATCTCCTTTTACTTAGTAGTTCCTGCGTTTGGTTTATGCCTGAGTTAGGCGCAAAGCGCATCACTTGATATTATCATTTGTTTCGAATTCTATTCAATGGTTGAACTATGATTTATTTCTAAATGCAATTTAGCCAGGTCCAATGCCGTCATGAAGCTGACCCCTTCAAATTCATTTATATGATCTATTAATTTTGTGAGCATATTTAGACGACTAGGCCTTCCTATAATCCATGGATGCATCGTTAAAACGAAACTTCGTTTCAGTTCGTATAGTCCCTCAAAGGCCGATGACCAGGTTTCGAACACGTGGTCAGGACTTGCCATCAATGTGGTGTTGCCCAAAGCCGGTGAGTAGTTAAAAAATGGATGATCGTCTAGCTCCCAGTGGACAGGTATTTCAACTAATTCTCCTGTTCCTGCTGCAACGTTGTAGGGGATATCGTTTCCCATAAGACTTGAATCGTATTCAAAGTTTCTTTCTTGAAGAAGCTCTAAGGAGTGCTCGCTTAGTTCCCAGCTAGGAGATCGATATCCTTTAGGCGTTTCACCAGTTATAGTTTCGATACTTTTTGTTCCTCGGTCAAGAATGTCTCCTTCCTCCAGCTTGCTTAAGGTTGCTGGTGGTTCGTGCATGTAACCATGATGTCCGATTTCATGTCCTTTTGAATGAATTTTCTGAACTAAATCTATG
>CAYWYV010000162.1:0-2356 GCA_964462705.1 uncultured Dehalococcoidia bacterium | reverse complement strand
AACAAATTTTTCAGAGGATACTCAGTGACGGGAAAAGATTTGGAAGTGTCGGTCAGTACGAAGAGATACGAGGGAAACTAAATTTTGAAATCGACCCGTTGAATCTCGCTAATACAGGAATAACAGACGTAGATTTAGCACCGAGAAATGAGGTGGGCAAGGTAGTTTTCGATTCAGACATTTCGATTATACGACCGGTGGATCTGTCAAAAGTATCTGGAAAGCTATTGCTTGATGTCGTTAACAGAGGAAATCGAGTCGCACTTCCTAACTTTAATATGGGTACTCGGCCAGTTATAGATAGCGACACGCCTGTGGATGTGGAAGTGGACCTTGGCGATGGTCTACTTATGGAGATGGGATATGTTGTTGTGGCTTGCGGATGGCAATTAGATGCTCCTCCTCATGAAGCTTTGATTACTATGAGAGGTCCCGAGGCTCTCGATCCAAGTGGATCAAGACTGAAGGACAGGGTCTACATGCAACTGCAATCCCCAGAGGATACTCATAATTTTCTGCTCTCAGATAAAAGTCATAAGCCTTACAAGGCTTATGACTTAAATGAGCCTAATGCTTTGGTGGAAATCCGAGATATGCCGGATGGCCCTGCCGAGACTATGCCGAGGGATGACTGGCGCTTTGGGAGAATTGATAGTAACGGCGAGTACCATCCTGACCCGGCCTATATCTGTTCCAGTGAAGGTTTCAAGAAGGGCCGTCTTTACCAGGTAACGTATACAGCTCTCGGTGCTCCAGTAATTGGACTTAGTTTCGCTGCTCTTCGTGACTGTGTCTCGTGGTTTAAATATGGTTCCTTATCTTTGGATAGCCCAGTGCCAGGGATTCAGAAATCTTATGCTTATGGAAGGTCCCAAACTGGCAGGTTTTTGAGGACATTTGTGCACAATGATTTTAATCTTGATGAATTCGGCAGAGAGGCCATGGACGGAATAATTGCAAATGTGGCTGGTGGCATGCGAGGAGAGTTCAATCAAAGATTTGGCCAGAATTCAAAAGACCGCAACAACATGATGCACCAATTATTTCCATTTGCATCCATTGAGCAGACTGACCCTGAGACAGAGGAGACGGGATCCCTACATCGAAAACTGGACGAGAGAGGGAGCTCGTTGAAAGTTATGTATACGAACAGCTCGGCTGAATATCATAGAGCTGATGCTTCATTACTCCATACTGACCCCGATGGTCGGAGGGATATAAGGCAAGGGAAAAATGTCAGGGTGTTCCATTTTGCTGGAACAGAGCACGGCACTGGAGTGTGGCCCCCAACTGATCATGGGGTGATAGTTTCAGGAGCGGAGAGAGCTCAAAACATCAGGAGTGTTATAGATTATTCTCCACTGCTCAGGGCCTGCCTCGTAAATCTAGATTTGTGGGTTACAGAGGGGATAGATCCACCGGAGTCAAAGCACCCACGAATTGATGACGGCACCCTAGTACCTGCGTCGGAGTTGATAGGTATTTTCTCGTCTATTCCCGGGTCGCATTATCCTTACAAGCATGCTATTCCCAGGCGTCGGGAGTTTTCACCTGATGAAGGAGATGAACATCCCAGGATATTGCCCCCAGAGATAGGAGGTGCGTTTGGTGGCCTGGTGCCAATGGTAGATTCCGATGGAAATGAAATAGGGGGAATAATTGCCCCTGAAATTTCGGTTCCGATTGCTGCTCACACCGGATGGACGCTAAGACACGCAGACATAGGTGGTGAGAGTCAGTTACTTATGTTTGCCGGTGGCACAATTCCTTTTCCTGCTACTGAGTCTGCTAGGTTGACTGCTGGAGACCCAAGGCCATCTATAGAGTCAAGGTACATGAGTCGTGATGAATATCTATCCAAAGTTAGAGCTTCCGCCGAGGTACTTGTGTCAGAACGATATCTCTTAGAAACAGATATAGAAACAAGCGTATCTCTCGGCGAAAGAATGTGGAATTACTTCACCGTTCATTAGTATACTCGTTGCCGCTAGGTTGAAATTAATATTTAGTTAACTTGCAGCCTCAACTGCTTCCAGGATTCCTTCTGCTCCGTCGGAAAGCCAGGGTAGCCAGCTAAAAGAGAAAAAGCGGGCACCCACATCAATATAGTGGGGCAAAGTATTTTCGGAAACTAGGGTGCCTGCGGTCTTTCCTGCCGCCGTGATCTTTTTTAGAGCACCATCCACAACATCATTTACTTTTGGACTACCTGCTCCACCAGTCAGGCCCATGGATTGTGCCAGATCGCCAGGGGCGACATAGAAGATGTCTATATTGTTAACTTCCAGAATTTCATCAAGGTTGTTAACCGCAACAATATCTTCAATTAATATGACTGACATTGTCTGGTCGTTAG
>CAYWYV010000161.1:0-2386 GCA_964462705.1 uncultured Dehalococcoidia bacterium | reverse complement strand
GGATTAAATTTTATATAGACCGAATTGGAATGGATGAGTTCAGGAACCAAGTGGAAGAGGAATTGAAGGGAGCTTGGGCACAGAAATCCTTTGATCCAACACCTTTACTTTTCATTGAGGATGAATCTAAGGACGCTCCGTCGCTAACAGGCACTTATAAAACTGGTGCTGGCAAAGAATTTGACAGGTGGGTGGACTCAAACGTCCGGGCACAAAAGCAAGAAGGCTATAGAGTCGTCACAGTTAAACTTCCTTTAGGTGACGTGGATGCTAAACAATTTCACCAAATAGCTGAAATGTCGCGAAAATATGCAGGAGGCAGGATGCGTCTCAGTCACCAGCAAAATCTTGCATTTAGATGGGTTCCTAGTGAGGCTCTCTACGAAGTATGGGAAGCATTAAATGAGATTGGTCTGGGTGATCCAGGAGCGCATGAAATTACAGATATAGTTTCATGCCCAGGGACCGACAGTTGTAAGCTGGGAATTACATCTTCAATGGGCCTGGGCAGCGCGATAAGTGAAATGGCGGAATCAATAGACACCAGTGACCCACTGATACGCAAAATGCACATAAAAATGTCAGGTTGCCCAAATGGATGTGGCCAACATCACATAGGAGACATCGGATTCCATGGTGCCGCTGCAAAGGGCCCAGGGGGACAAATTCCGGCGTATGAAATGTTTTTGGGTGGAAGTTTTGACGGTGGAGATACCCGTATAGGCCAACGGGTTAAGACAAGAATACCGGCAAAGCGTGTTCCCGAGGCTATAGGGAAAATACTGTCCCACTACAAAACGAATAGAGAAGATGGCGAGGAATTTAAGGAATACATTGCTAGAGTGGGATCAGAGTCTATTGAGCCCGTTCTAGAAGAATTCAAAGACCTTCCAGAGCTTAATCGAGACTCACTGCAGTACTACATGGATTGGACAAAAACCGTCAAGTACCAGTTAGAGCGTGGCGAAGGAGAATGCGCAGTATAACAACTGTTAGATCTACTTAACTAAAAAAATCAGGCCCAGAAAAAGGCCTGATTTTTTTGAACAACCATCCGTGTTACTTGGATACTATCGTGACTTCCTTCCCAGGAAAAACACAAGATATGTTCCCAAAAATGCTCCTAGTGCCAACCAAGCAAACAACGGGAATTTCGTGACAAAATACAAAATACCCATTACTGCAGATACGATTATCAATTTTAAAGGGGAAACAAGCCCAAACCTTCGCCCTAAACTTTGCACAATCCAAATCTTAAGGTCTTCCAATATAGGGTTTTGTGGCTGAGATAGCGCTTTCGGTGGTTCAGGAAGATCTCCAGAATCCTTCAAGATTTCCTCGATCTCGTCTTCGTATTTTTCAGACTTATCGGACATCTCTATACCTTTACCGGTGAATAGCTAATTTCTGAAACACAGGCATAATTAGCATCACTTAACAACTAATGCTAATTATGAAACTACCCAGTGTCAACGCTATGAAACTTTAACTATCGAAATAATAACTGGGGTTGGTTTTATTATTCAAGTTTTCTAATTCTCACTGTTTAATAACAAACGATGTAGAGCATCCAAGAGCTAAAAATGGATATTCCCAAGCTGAGTGATATAATTGCAAGGCTGTTTTATAAAAGTTTTGACCGTTAGGAGCCTCCCGTGAAAATAACTCAGGATGAGGTTGTAGAACGCCAAACAACTCTCCACATAGAGCTGGATGATGAAGACATAGATCCATATCTCCAACGTGCTTATAGTCGCGTTGTGCAAAGAATCAATATACCAGGCTTTAGGAAAGGTAAGGCTCCAAGAAGTATCATCGAGCAGTACTATGGCCGTGAATCCCTACTAAATGAAATACTTGATTCTATGCTTCCTGAATTGACTGGTAAGGCGATAACTGAAGAAGAGATCGAAGCAGTTGGCATGCCCAGCATAGACCTTGAGGGTTTGGATCCCTTCAAGTTTTCAGCTGTGGTTCCCATGAAACCAGACATAGACCTAGGAGAATATAAAGATATTAGGGTGGAACGAGAAACTCCATCTCTCCCAGAAGACGCTATTGACGAACGAATAGAACAGTTGAGGCTGAGTGTAGCCTCTTGGGAGCCGGTTGATAGGTCTGTACAGACGGGCGATATGGTCTCCACACAAATAAAGGGCATTTTAGACGACGAGGTAGTTCTGGACGAGAATGACGCAGTCTACCTTGTGAATGAAGATATTGGACGCCCATTCCCAGGTTTTTCCGACAAACTAGTAGGATTGGAGACTGATTCCGGTTCATCGTTTGACCTCGATATTCCGGAGGATTTTCCGGATGAAAATCTCGCAGGGAAAAACATATTGTTCGAAGTCAATATAAAAGATATAAAAGAGCGGATTCTTCC
>CAYWYV010000160.1:0-2386 GCA_964462705.1 uncultured Dehalococcoidia bacterium | reverse complement strand
TTTAGTGACTGGAGCAAGTGGGCTAATTGGCGGACTTGTGATTAAAAACTTAGGCAATAAATATGAATTTAGTGCTCTGAACAGACGTCCAATCGAAGGCATCCCTTTTCTACAAGCAGATATATCAAACTTTGAATCTATTCAGTCGGCCTTCTATGGGATAGATACTGTTTTACACTTGGGAGCTTTGGCTACTCCGGGATTGACTAATAATTGGGAAGGAATCGCTTCCACGAACATAAATGGCACATTCAATGTTTATGAGGCCAGTCGTATTAACGGTGTGAGGCGAGTCATTTTTGCTAGTTCCGGTGGAACTATTCAAGGTTATGAAAAGGATCCAGAATATAAGGATCTGGTAGATGGAAATTATGAAAACTTACCAGAGACTTGGCCAATGATTGATCATACTTCCCCACTTCGCCCCGCTAGTCTCTATGGAGTGAGCAAAATTTTTGGAGAGGCAATATTAAACCTGAGGCTGGGAGCCGTTATTGACACAGATCGTCCCAAGGTTTCCCGCCAATACCCTGTATATTTGAGTCACTCAGACTGTGTCCAACTAATTGATCTATGCCTCAGTGCCCCAGATTCGGTCAAATATGACATTTTTGAGGCTGTTTCAAACAATAAACTTAGGTGGCGGGATAATTCTCATACAAAAGATGTCCTGGGATGGAACCCTGGTGACGATTCCTTTGAATTTGTTGATAAACAGTGAATATTGTTTTGAAGTAAACGCTCACCTCGGAAATACTTATCTATTTGGAGATGCCTGGCCAAGTGTTTGCTATAAATCATACTTAAATACGACTTAATTCGTCTTTGCATGTGAGATTGCTGTTAATAGTATGAGTAGTGAGGATCTTAATATTAATTTGTATAGGAAGCCCGTCGGTATGAAGATTTTTAGTTTTGGTTTGCTAGTGCCGCTCTTATTGATGTTTTTTTCTTGTTCATCAGACTCGGAAATAAGTAATTCCGAAATGGGATTTATGATGGATGCCGCACCGGCCTTTTCGTCGAGTTCTGGTAGTTCTTCAAGAATGCAGGCAGAAGTCCTGAGTTCTCACGATTCCGTTTCAAAAATACAAGTGAATGGATCTTTATCTATCGAAGTCGAAGACGTTGAGAAAGCCTCGAAGACGGTACGGGAACTAGTTTTACTGCACGATGGCAGGATTACTAATTCCGATACAGGTAGTTTTGAACAACGCTACGCCAATATCACCCTGCTGGTACCTAGTTCCAAATTTTATCCAATAATTGACGAGATCAAAAAGATTTCTGCTTCGGTTTCAAATGAAAACATATACTCCAATGATGTCACCGAAGAATATATAGACACGGGCGCAAGATTAAGTGTCATGAAAGATACGGAGAATAGATTCTCTAAGCTTCTTGAGGATACTAGAAATATAGATGACGCTATAAAAGTAGAAAATGAACTGATGAGAATTCGCAGTGAAATTGATAGTCTTCAGGGACGTATGAATTACTTTGTTAAGACGACAGATAACTCTGTGCTAAATCTTCGTATGGTTGAATCTGTTCCTTTGACGGGTGATCGATGGGACGTACAAAAATCTGTTAGCGATTCATTCCGCAATCTGGTTTCATTCTCCAAGCACATAGCAGATTTTTTCATAGGAGTATTAATTTTCTCTCCTGTAATTGGTGTTGTTGCGGCAGTGTCCTATTTTCTATACAGAGTCGCTAAGCGCTTTATCGGAAAGCAAAGGGGTTAGATATCTGATAACTCTTTTCGCTTCATAAAAGTGAATGGGTATTGTTCTCGTTACAGCAATACCACATTTTTTATTCAATAAAGCATCAATTTCCCGAGGAAGTTTACGTAATGTCATGTCTAGTTATTGTTGAGTTTCTCTGCAAGCAAGGTCACAGTGAAGAGTTCATAGATATGTGTCGAAGAAATTATCCCGTGACCCGTGCATACGACGGATGCAAATATGTTTTTTTGTCAGTTGACAAGGAGAATGAAAATAGTCTGGTTATGGTGGAAGAGTGGGATTCAAAGGAACATCATCAAAATTATGTAGCCTTCCGTGAAACTGATGGAACATCAGATTTTATGGACCCTTTACTCAAGCGTGCACCAAGGGTCAGATATTTAGATATAACGGACGCTTAAACTGCTTATTTGGGACACGATTGCGTCTTCAGCGGCAACCAAATAATAAGGTACTTATATCCAATGCTACCGTTATCGCGGGAAATTTTTCTAAGGAATAATTCAGAGACACTATTTCAATTGCGAACCATACTTAAATTGGTTAACCCATCACTGTTAGCTAGTTAGAGCTGAATATTCATGGGTTAGAAAACCACCATGCACTTGGACATGTCTAATTCCAGATGGATCATT
>CAYWYV010000159.1:0-2471 GCA_964462705.1 uncultured Dehalococcoidia bacterium | reverse complement strand
AAGGTTCATATGTTCGTCAGCACTTATTGCAACATTTCCAGGTGCAGCTAATGGAGCCTGATTAGTCTCCCATGTGAGTCCTCCGTCGATGCTTCGGGCCTGCATGGTGTTAAAAGGCTGATCCTTATCTCTATAATGAAAGCCTCCATCAGTACTATGAGATCCCAATGTGAATCCGGTAACTATCTCATTACCCCAGTTCCAAATTCCATAATTTGCAGGCCAACCCGCATAATCCCCAGGCTTTCTATAAACTGTGACGTGTTTCATAAATGAATAGTACTGCTAATTCCTGAATCTTTAAAATATCCCGGCGGTGTGGAAGAAAGAGAGTCCCAGTGACAAAACCACGTTTTATGCTACAGATCTGTCTCTTGCAAAACTTCCCCTCCCAAAGTAGTGATCCGGCTGATGGTAATCACAACAGCGGCCCCTAGTCGGTCTGGGTCCCGATCAAGTTCATCCTTCACGGTTCTTTTCATGACTTTTTCTCGAATCTCTCCCGATTCATGAACTGACGCCTGACCATAGAAACGCCATGCTTTGCGAAGAGAAACATTTCGATACAGGACAACAACATTAGGATTCTCAGTTAATTGGGCAAATCCCTCCTTGCGAGCACGCTCCCAAAATGCGAGCTTATCAGTGGAGAAAGCCATGACGCTCCCCTTGTAAGAAAGGTTGGGATGTCCGTTTAGAGATGCAGTCCCTAAAATACATGGGTATTTATCTGCTAAAGCCTGATTGACTAGGGTTTTCATCTCTTCTGTAATTTCTATTGCCACAATACCCCTCCAACATCAATCAATTAAAATGGAACCCACGTTATATATGCATGTAGCAGAGGGCTATCACAACCACCTGATCACATTTCTAAGATCAGCAGGAGGCACACTATCCGATTACTTCCCTAAAGTATCGAAGATAATTAAGACCTAACAGTTTCTTCAGTTCATCCTCAGTAAAACCTTTCTCTGCCAGTTTTACAGTGAGATTTGGCCAGTCGCCAAAATTGGAATATCCGTCAATCCTGTAGTCCGGGGTAAGCCTGTGCTCGGGTCTAAAACCACCCCAGTTAAATTTATCTGGGTTTTTCTTGAAGTATTCAATTTGGCCGGGCATACTTTCGGGAAATTCCTCATCATAAATAAGTCCGGTTTCAGGTCCATTGGCACAAATATCAGTACCTATTCCAACATGGTCGATTCCCATTACATTCACAAGATGAGTTACGTGGTCCGCGAAGTCATCTAGTGTGGCAATGCTACCGTTATTCTGTATGAATCCTGGCACTATCACTACTCCAAAAAAACCACCTTTTTCAGCCACCGCTTTCGCTAAATCATCGTCTTTGCCTCTGTCGTGGAAGCAGATCTCATTACTTGAAGAATGAGTAACTATTATTGGAGCTGAGGATATTTCGAGGGCGTCCCAGCCAACCTGCTGGCTACAATGACTTACATCAACCGCCATATTCATCTCATTTAGTTTTTCTACCACCGTTTGACCAAAATAAGTTAAACCGGTTTTGTATCTTTCCGTACAACCGTCGCCTACCAGATTACGCAGGTTGTAAGTAAGTTGAACTACCCTGAGTCCCAAATTGTAGAAATACTCAATTTTGGAAAGATCTGTCCCGAACGGTAAGGTATCTTGAAAGTCTAAAATTAGCCCGTGTTTGCCTGACTTATAAACATCTTCAATATCATCAGCTTTGAGGATTAATTTTAATTCACCTTCGAGCGCATCAATATAACTTCTAGCTTGAGCTATGCCCTCTGTGGCACTCTCGTAAGCTCTCTCTATTTCAATTCCGGCGCTGTATGTTCCACTAGCAACGTTCACTCCTGAGCGATGCCATAGAGACAAGTATTGCTCTCTGGCAGCTTCAGAATTACGGATTTCTTCTACAGCTATTTTGGCCAATTGAGTGGATGCCTGCGCTCTGGTGTATCCAGCCCTATCCATATCCAGCAGATCCAACTTCATTCTTTCAGTAAATAGGAATCCTGAAGTTGCAGGAGGTTGCTTGCTGTCAATTACCAGGGCTTCCTGATGCAATTGCAATGCTTCTTCGTTTGATAGATATCTTTCCTGTTTTTTCAAGAAACGGACTCCTCTGAGCAGAGTGAATAGTGTTTAATTGGATATTAGCAGAATAGAAGAATTGAGAATCATATATTTCAATCAATCTATGAACTGACTGAAGCAAGTAAGGGCAGATCTGACGGCAAGATTCTGAAGTTTCCTGATTTGATTACGGTACATTTTTCGACATCAAAGTAGTCACTTAACTTAAATTAAGAAAAAGTCTAGAATAGGCTCCCTCAACAACGACATGTAATCAATCGTGTAAACGAAGAAAGTATGAGAAGGAAATATGTCTGATACACCGCTGAGAGTAAGTTATGGCGAGTATGTTTATGAAAGTGTTCCAGGATGGGCTCCCCTTCCTGATGGCTGGGAATGGA
>CAYWYV010000158.1:0-2493 GCA_964462705.1 uncultured Dehalococcoidia bacterium | reverse complement strand
TAGGCTAGGTGATGCATGGCACCCAGTAGGTGCTAATCCTGCCTCACCATTGGAACCCAAGGAATTGGCTATTGAAGTCGACTATATGCATTCAGTGTGCGAGAGATATGAAAGAGATCCTTCTGAATTATCTATTGCCATAAAAGCTCCAATATACGATGTGGAAGTTGTGGGTGATGGTGGTCGGAGGAGATTTTCAGGGGATTCTGACCAGATCATTGAAGATATTATCGAGTATGAAAATACAGGTGTAAGCCACATTATATTGGATACTCGATCATCCAATCTGCAACAATTTATTGAGAAGATGGATTGGTTGTCAGAAGAAGTGATAGAAAGTTTTAGATGATTAGAATTCTGTCTACACCCACTTTTCATATTAGTGTCTGGGTCTGACTAGCATTCAAATATCTGGCCGAAGTATGGAATATTTTCTACCTGCTCAACCCAAGTGCTGCTCTTAACATTTCTTCATCAATTCCCAAAATTATCGCTGATTCTGCTAGGTTTGGAGGGGGAGCCCCTAGGGCACGCCGCAGAGATTCTTCAGGAACACCAAGTATTGACGCTGCTCTGGAAAGATCAGGATTTCTGTTTGGTGGCGCGTTTATTACATCCATATTTGGCTGTCGGGGTACGTGGTCACTAGGTGCTGGAATTCCAAAGTAACAGCCCACGGTATATGGATATTCAATTGTTGCATGATAGTGATAGCCCAAAGCCCCATGGTTGTGGCCATGACACATGTCTAGGTCTTTATTAGTCATTTCAATTCCCATAGACCCTTTGTAACCGTGTATTGGAAACCCATCATTTATGTAACCCACAATATCTGAATGCCCATCATCTAGGAATTTATTGTCTAGCCTCTCAGGTATGAAATGGTAATGATAATCAGTCATTGCTGGGTGACCGCCAAAAATATCCACTATTTCTTTGGCGACTGCATCTTCACCTCTAGCATCAGAGGCGTTGTAAATGACCACCCCATTTTTCGTGATTCCGATTGGTCCTAGTGAAACACATGAGGGGCTATCTGCTTCTGAAGGATCGGTGGAATATGATGCTGAGAATTCTCCCGATGTAGGGATTCCAGGATTACGGTCTATCTCGGTCAGGATCGGGTAGTCAGTCATCGGCCAATCTCCGATCTTCCCGTCTACGGGAAGATTATTTGTTTTAATAGTGCGGGTATTGTCAATAATTGTCTCCTCATAACTGCCTGGAGTTGCCTCAAATGACCCTTTTGGCAGCCACAGTTTTTCGAAAAAATTCCAAGTTCTCATATTAAAATTAACCCAGGTAAGCCTGTCAGTATTGGAACCTGGTGCGTTCGGGTTTTTTGCATTACATGAATACAGGTAGCCTTTCTGAGGACTAGTGGTAGTGAAATAATCGTCACCTAATCTCAGTTCGGAACAAACTGGACCACTTTCATCGTTACAAATTTGTGAAATTATTTTGAACGGATTTGGTGTGGGGTTCGGCAATTTGGGTTCCACAAGTTCTTTTTTTGATGTGCGCGTATTTACTATTGGAGTTGGTGTCTGGGTGGGGGGGACTGTTTCCGGAGTTTTGTCTTTGGTTGAAACTGGGAACTTTTGGGTCTGGTTGGTAGTTCTGGTCGAAACAGGGTCTGTTTTTATTGTCGCTTGGTAGGTTGTGACTGGTGTGGGGGTATTCGTAGAAACGGATTTGATAGATTCAGTGGCATTTGTGGTTAATATGGGTTCGGAGGTTAATGATACGTTTGTGCGAGGTTGTAACTCAGAAGATTTCAGGGGGAGTACATTTCCCTCCTCGCTACTACAGGCGATGATGGTTAGTAAGGCGAGTATAAAACCAGTTGAGATTATTTTTTCAGTCATTGACTTGGATTTTCTAAAGGTTCCCAAAATTCAACTTCAGCAAACTCAGCGAAATAAATTTATCTGTCTCGTGCTGAATGAATGAATTGTCCGTGTATGTTTCCTTCTTGATCAACTATATTCGTGGATGGGAACTTAACAGTCATAGTGCATGCATGACCAGGAGCAGCCAACACGAAGTCGCCGACCTCCATTTTTTCGCCGTTAAGCTTGACCACACCATGCTCTTCACTCTGTAGAACCAGGACTGCCTTGTCGTGGCCAATAATCCGAAATCTATGTTCTAGTGGTTGGTCTGAGGAACAAGCTTTAGAACCTATGTCTACTGTGACAGTATCCTTTTCCGGGTCTCGGTCGACTACTTGGCCTAGAATGAGACTTGCTATCTCAAACGGCAGTTCACTCATCTCGGCATTACGTGTGTCCCAATAAACCCAAGTACCAGGTGTAGGACGGATTCTTGGATGATTTGCATAGTAAAAGAAAGACCATGATCCTCCCGCTAGATTGTCAGTAACCGGGATTCCATCATTTTCTGATTTCACCCAAATATTTTCCATTTCCTTGATCGTATTCGAGGCCATGGACTTCCGCTCTTCTGCGGAAGTCACATATGTGGTTTCGC
>CAYWYV010000157.1:0-2538 GCA_964462705.1 uncultured Dehalococcoidia bacterium | reverse complement strand
AGTTATGGTCACTGGGGGACCCATGGGTGTTCATTACTATTCTGAAGATAAACGATTTGGGATCACTGCTCCTGATATAACACTAACTGATTCTAATGGAGCGGGAGCAATTTATTCGTCTGCATTTCTGTCAGGTCATATGAAGAATATGAGTCCGATAGAAAGTGTTAAGTTTGGAGTAGCAATTTCTTCTCTTAGCTGTGAAGAAGTTGGTACTGATCTTCCTGATATTAATGATGTTGATAAAGTGTTCAGGACCCTAACAGTGACGGCCATTTAGGCTTAAGGATTTCTGGGAAAGACACAATCTAATTGAGGGTATTCTGTTGCTATTTTCCAGTCATAAAGTTAGTCGGCTTCCGCGCCTCTGGTAATTGGAATACCGGTCTGGTAAATGGTTCGCAAAGTTGCAAAAGACCAACTTGCGAAGACTGAAAAAACGAACAGCAGACCGCCAGCAGTCAGCATAGTGTCTGCCGGCATGACATTCCGTAAGCCATCCCAAAAACTGAGTTCCAAGAAAGATATTTCTGCTAAGGCACCGTTAGCTAGGTTCATAGATGCCATGATTCCACCAATATGAACTGAATAAACGGCACCTACTCTTCCTCGTACATTGTCCTCTGTTACCAATTGGATCATCGTGTGAGTAAGAGTCATATAACCAGCTTGAGCAGCCCCCATTAGAATCGCAGCACCAATTGCCATAGGCATATTTATAGATAGGGCTAGGATTATTGGGGCCAAACCACTAAGGAGTCCCAAATTCAGAAACATTTTCCCCTTAGTTGATTCCTGCCTGACACCTGAAAGAGCTATGACACTTATCAATGCCCCGGCTCCTATTGACATCATCATCAAACTGAAATCGCTGCCTTCGACAGCGCCAAATTTCTTTACCGAAAGAACTGGCAAAATAGATTCAAAAGACATAGTAAATCCGCAATGAAGGAACGCCATTAAAACTATGACCCTTAGCCTTGCGTCTCGATAAACATAGGGAACGCCTTCAACCAGGTTAGATAAGAAACCTCTTTTTTTGTCCATATTTCCGGTTGATGTGCTTTGTATTCTCAATGATTGAATTAAGCTGATGAGATAGAAACCCGAACATAGTAAAAAAGCCCATTCGATCCCAAGAATTAGTAAAGGGAGAATTGCCAATGGCCCTATTAGCCTAGACCCATGCATAGTTGCCTGATTGAGCGCTACTGCGTTCAATAGACGATCTCGAGGGACAAGGTTGGGAACTAAGGCTTGACCTACGGGCATTTGCGCAGACCTAGCGGACCCGTCAATAAACGCCATCGTCATCAAGTGCCACATCTGGATGTCACCGGCAAAGATAAGCATCGCAAGAATTAAGTTGTGCCCAAGGTTTAAGCTGAATAATCCAGCCATTACCTTTCGTCTTTCAAATCTATCAGCCAGATAGCCACTGAAAGGAGGAATAATAACTCTGGGAATCATTGCAAGAAAAGTCACAATAGCGACATCTAGTGATGAGTGGGACATGTCCCACACTAGCCATCCTCTTGCAACTATGAGAGCCCAAGCGGCTGCGCCTGCGGCTATGCTTCCAATCCACAAAACGCGAAAGTCTCTAAACTGCAATGCTGACAAAAATCGGTTGTTAGTAGGATTCAGTAACAAAAGTACCGCCAAAACATATTTAAAGTTACAGGCTATTATAGGCCCTTGAAGAGTATATGCATCTTCACTCTCATAGTGAGTATGACACAGTCAATTATTAGGAGTAAAACAAATGGCTAACAGCCCATTACCAGAAGAAAAAGAGATTCTTAGTTATTTTCAAAAATTGAGTAATTGGGGCCGATGGGGAGATGATGATCAGTTGGGTACTCTGAATTTTTTGACACCACAGAAAGTTCAACAGTCGGTTTCACTTGTAGTTGATGGAATGACTGTATCTTGTGCCCGTCCCGTGGTATTTGACCCTACGCCAGACGCCACTGCTCCTGCGGTTCATTACATGGTTGAAAGTGGCGAGGGCTGGGGGACCGAACAGAAAGTCACTAGCAGGCTTTCTCAAGCCGCTACAGACTATATTGGCATGGTGTTTCACGGATACACAGTTACTCATATAGACAGCTTGGCGCATTTTTTCTGGGAAGGAAAGATGTATAACGGACGTCCGTCACATCTAGTATCTACTAATTTGGGAGCCACTGTGGAATCTATTGAGGTAGCGGCTGAAGGCATCGTTACAAGGGGGATTTTGGTAGATGTCCCTAGGATTAGAGGAGTTGATTGGCTTGAAAGAGGAGAAGGGGTTTTGCCCTCTGATATAGAGGCAGCTGAAAGCCAGATGGGCTTTGAAATCACAGAAGGAGATGTACTGTTGGTAAGGACTGGCCAGCTGTATCGAAGGGAAATAGAGGGCCCTGTAGACTTTAGGGAGAAAGGTTCGACTGCGTGCCACGCAAGCTGCTTGCCACTGCTACATCAGAGGGGCATTGCAGTTTTGGGGACAGATACTGGCAATGACATCATTCCAGCACCATATCCCAATGTAAT
>CAYWYV010000156.1:0-2583 GCA_964462705.1 uncultured Dehalococcoidia bacterium | reverse complement strand
ATGTTCATTGCCATACTAGGTACAAAGGAAGCTAATAAACCAGGACTATCACCTGACTAAAGCCAAACATATATCTCAATGGGTATAAATTTATGACTGCAATAATTTTCAGGCTTGGAAAATCAAATGTCTATTTCTTAACAGCGATTACATCCAGCCAGTTGCGGGGAACATGTGTTATTCCCATCTCTTCATACGTCTGCCTAACACCCTTTTGCAACGAGGCAGATGCCTCCTTCATTGGAACTCCGGGCATAGTACCTTCAATGAAATCTGAAAATCCGCTAATATCCAGCCAGCCTTCTATGGGTACAAGTACAGTGTCTATCTCTTGTTTTATTATGGTCAACCCATGCTTTTCCATAAGGCCACTGTAATCCTCAGGGGTCAACTGTCTCCTAGACTGAACCTTATCTGACCTCTGGGGTTTAAGACCATATTCTCTTCTTAGTATTCGCATTGCCTTGAACATCCATTTACTGTAGAAAGCTAATGAGTCTTCATGCTGGCCTCCATCATAAAATGAAGTATTGAAAGCGAATTTTCCTCCAGTCCTAAGCGAGTTCGCAATGTCTGAAACAACAGCATCTTTATCAGGAACATAGTGGATAGCATTGCAAAAGACCACTGTATCTACAGAGTCTTTTACAACCTCTGAAACATTCTCAACACCAAGTTGAACGTACTTTACGGCATTGTTTGAGATGTCTTTCAACTCCTCCATAGCTATCTTTAGTGCAATGGCAGAATGATCTAGGGCTATTACTGCAGTGTCTCTAGTGCGGTTAATTCGTTCAAGAATCAATCTGGTAACCCCGCCGGCACCACAGGCAAGATCAACAATCCTTCTGTCTGAAGCCACATCAGCCATGTCTACCAGACGCGCATTGAGAGAGGAATAAAACTCATTTTTTGAAAAAGTCGCGAACGTAAATTCACTACCAGTCATAATGCTTGCCCCAAATGCTCCACCTTATAGCCCTTGGTGAAACCTAACTATTAATGCATTATATATCACATAATTCCCTATAAGCACGCATTATGAACGTCTCACATCAACATCCATACTTCTGGATGTACATCAGCATATTAGCTTTCCACTGGCAAATCTGGGCGAAAAATCGTTATGACCGCCGCAAACCCCACCAAACATGCTCCTAAAGTGAAAGCTCTCTTGATTCCCTCAACAAATGAACCCATTAGTGCCACTTTTTCCTGGGGAAGTGTATTTGTCGCATCCAAACTCATCAGAACAGAGAGATCCGGGTCAAATCCCATGGAAGTCATGCTAGCCACAACCATTGTAGTTCCTACTGCTATACCACTTAAGTTTCCTGAAGTTCTAACCATATTTACTAGTGCGGAGACAACACCGTATCGATGCTGGCCAGCCACATTCATGACAGCAGACGTATTGGGGGCTCCAAATGTACCATTTCCAGCCCCAAGCAAAATCATTCCTACAGAGACTAGAATAGGACTTGAATTCACTTCAAGTCTTGTAAATATTATGACGCCGAGTGTCCAATACAAAAGACCTATTACAGCTAACCATTTTGTTCCCCATCTGTCGGAAAGTTTTCCACTAAGGGGACTAGCCACAGCCATCATTACCGAGGCAGGTGCCAGAAACAAGGCTGCTTTTGACTCAGTAATCCCTAAAACTTGAACCAGATAAAAAGGCATAAGAAAATATGCAGGAGATCCCGACATAAATGCTAAAAATCTAGCCACAATACCTAATGAGAAGACCGGAATCTTAAAGAGCGTTAGATCAATCATTGGATCGTCACACTGAAGTTCTCTCAGTACAAATCCCACTAAAAGCAACAAGGAGACACAAAAACCAGCAAGAACTATCGGGTTGGTCCACCCAAGTCTGTACGAGTAGGTAAGTGAAATGAGAAGCAGACTTAAAACCCCTGCCGATAGAACTGCACCAAGCCAATCAAACGACCTAATACCTCTGGATTCACCATTTTGCTTCGTAAATCCAGTTAAGTCTCGTATTACATAGACGGATAAAAGTATCTCCATCCCACCGATAACTGCGATACCAAGGTACATGGACCTCCAACCCCAAGCATCAATCATAAGTCCACCTAGCACCGGTCCCATCACTGCACCGGTCCCAATAGCAGCCATGTACAGGCCAATCGCACTGGCACGTTGTCTCTTCGGAAAAGCTTCCGCCATGAGTGCCAGGCCGTTGGCCTGAATCATAGCCGCACCAATCCCCTGAATAGCCTTGGCAACCAAAAGAAGATCAAACTCCTGACCAAAATAGGCCATAACAGCACCAAGCGAAAACACAGTGAGCCCCGATATATAAATTCGTCTCCTGCCCAACGTGTCCGATAGCTTACCCATGGGTAATAAAAGAGCGCTAATAAAGAGAGTGTAAACGAGGTACAACCATTGGACTGTTGGTATATCAGCATTGAATTCATGACCAATTCTAGGCAAGGCAAGCGTCGTCCCTGTCTGATCTGAAACAGTTACAAAGGCAGCCATACCTATGGAGGAATAAACCAACCACTTATATGAAGATTTGGCAGTGATATTGCCAAAGATACCGATCAA
>CAYWYV010000155.1:0-2606 GCA_964462705.1 uncultured Dehalococcoidia bacterium | reverse complement strand
TAGATCTAATTTATAAATTTAAGAGTCGGAATCAGATAAATTCAGCACAGTAAGCGGCTGGATTCAAAAATTTGGCCTTTCTAAAGCCTCCAGCCGATAAGCTTGGTCTGGTGGGAGTAACAGGGAAAATAATATGGCGGATTTAGTAATAGTTGAATCTCCTGCGAAAGCAAGGACGGTTGGAAGGTTTTTGGGGAAGAAATTCTCTGTAAAGGCATCTATGGGTCATGTCAGAGACTTGCCCAAAAGCAAATTGGGAGTCGAGATTAATGAAGACTCATTTGTTCCTACCTATACGGTGAGTGGAGATAAAAGAAAAATCGTATCTGAGTTGAAGAAAGCAGCGGCTGATGCTGAAATTGTTTATTTGGCCACTGACCCTGATAGGGAGGGAGAGGCTATAGCCTGGCATTTGCTTGAAGCTGCCAAAATAGACTTAGACAAAGCCCGCCGGGTTGTGTTTCATGAGATAACTGAGTCAGCGATAGAGGAGGCATTTTCTAACCCTCGCAATCTTGACACAAATCTAGTGAATGCTCAGCAGGCTCGCCGGATACTTGATCGCCTGGTGGGCTATGAACTCAGTCCTGTTCTTTGGAGCAAAGTTAAGAAAGGGACATCAGCCGGAAGGGTGCAATCTGTCGCGGTAAGAATGGTTGTGGACAGGGAGAACGAGATAGGGATATTCAATCCCAGGGAATATTGGACGATGGAAGCAGCTTTTTCTAAACAGGAAAATGGATCTTTTACGGCTTCTTTGTTCTTAGTTGATGGAAAAAAACCTGATATATCAACCAAGTCGGTCTCCGACGAAATAATTCGAGATCTGGCTGACGCAGATTTCTCTGTCTCAGCCTACGAGACAAAGGAATCTAGAAGACGTCCAGCAGCACCATTTATCACGAGTACACTTCAGCAAGAAGCCTCAAGGCGCTTGAGATATTCAGCTTCTCGGACAATGACATTGGCTCAGCAGCTTTATGAGGGCATAGAGAGCCTGGGTGCAGATCAAACTGGCCTTATCACCTATATGAGAACTGACTCAACGAATGTAGCTGCATCTGCATTGTCTGAAACAGCCACCTACATAAAAGATAAATATGGGGCCAACTATATTCCCGAGAACCCACGTGTTTATTCTAAGAGAGTTAGAGGGGCGCAAGAAGCCCACGAAGCTATAAGGCCTACTTCAATATTTCGGACGCCCGATTCTCTTAGATCCAGTTTGAATGGTGATCAGTTTCGTCTCTATGACCTCATATGGAAGAGGATGGTTGCCAGTCAAATGACGGATGCTTTGTACGACAGGACTGTAATAGATGTGACTGCTTCGGGAGCACATTCCGGGAGTGAATATGGGTTTAGAGCCACAGGATTGGTGCCAAAATTTGACGGATTCCGCATTCTTTACACAGAGGGAAGGGATGATGTGGATGCTAGCGAGGAAGATGAACGCGGACTACCGATTCTTAAAGAGGATGACGAACTTGATTGCAAGTCTTTATCTGGGGAACAGAAATTTACACAACCCCCTCCCCGCTATACAGAGCCGACACTGATAAGAAGTTTGGAAAAAGAAGGAATAGGCCGTCCCAGTACATACGCTTCGATAATTGGAACAATACAAGACAGAGATTATGTCAGAAAGGACGTGGGAAGATTTGTACCCACAAAGTTGGGTATAGTTGTGACTGAATTTCTGCAGGAATATTTCGAAAATATAATGGACATCGGTTTTACAGCCGAAATGGAGAAGAAGCTAGATGATATTGCAGAAGGAGATGAGCAATGGAATCCAATGCTTCTCAGCTTTTACGTACCATTTGATACTTCTATAGGTGTAGCAAAAGAGAAGGCCCAGAGAGTTGAGCGAAGCAAACTTGATGAAGAGACTGATCAAGTTTGTGAGCAATGTGAGAGCCCTATGGTTATAAGGGGTGGGCGAAATGGGCGATTTATAGCTTGTACTGGGTTTCCCGATTGTAGGAATACAAAACCTTTACTGGTAGGTGTGAAGTGCCCGGAATGCGACCCGGGAGGTCTTGCCGAGAGAAAAAGTAAAAGAGGTGTTTTCTACGGGTGTACTAATTATCCAGATTGTAAGTTTGCAGTTAACATGATGCCTTTGGGCCAGCCTTGCCCGGATTGCAAAGGACTTCTGCTTCCTGCCAGAGGGCAAAATGCGAGATGTGCCTCTAAAGAATGTGGATACAGGGGCCCGGCTCCGGTTGACGAAACGGCTACTAGAGAGCCTGAGCCTGAGCCTGTTTGAGTTGCTCTATATCCGAACGAACATATGCTGGTAATTAAGTAGTGAACGCTAGTAGTGTGAAAGCATGGCTGCGAAGTTATTTGAACAATTAACACGTCAGTACTCAGAAGCCCTCTTGTACACAAGAGGACTGTCTCCTTTTACGATCCGAACATATACAAGCGATCTGCGTTCTTTGGGTGAGTATCTTGACTTCAGTGGAATAAACCCCACGCATGAGTTTGCCAGGGAAGACCTTAGTTCATACTTATCGTGGCTTATAGACATTGGGTATTCTAGATCTAGTGTTGTGAGAAAATTATCTGTGCTCCGATCCTTTTTTGGTTGGATGTTG
>CAYWYV010000154.1:0-2607 GCA_964462705.1 uncultured Dehalococcoidia bacterium | reverse complement strand
CATCAACAATTTCATCTGATTTAGGAAGACCAGGTCATATATTTCCCCTTCAGTATGTTGAGGGAGGGGTGTTGAAGCGAACAGGCCAGACGGAAGCTTCGATCGATATGTGTCGAATAGCTGGGCTTAGTGAGGCTGCAGTAATCTGCGAAATTATGGCTGATGATGGAAATATGGCACGAATGCCAGACCTAGAAAGGTTTTCCGAGGAACACGATCTTAAAGTTGTGTCTGTTGCAGACCTTATAACTTACCGACGACAGCACGAGAGATTAATTGAAAGAGCTGCTGAAGCTCGTGTTCCCACTGAATATGGCGAATTTAGGGCTGTATCTTACAGTAGTTTGGTTGATGTTTATGAGCATGTTGCTTTTGTTAAGGGGGATATTTCCTCTGATGAAGCTGTCTTGGTAAGAGTTCATAGTGAATGCCTTACAGGCGATGTTTTTGGAAGCACTCGCTGTGATTGCGGTGATCAGATTCCTTTGGCTTTGGCAGCCATTGAAAAAGAAGGTAGTGGAATACTCCTTTATATGAGGCAGGAAGGTAGAGGGATTGGTATTCATAATAAATTGAAAGCATATGCTTTGCAGGATGAAGGATTCGATACTGTGGATGCGAATATAATGCTTGGATTTGCTCCAGATCCCAGACAGTATGGCGTGGGAGCTCAAATTTTAGAGGATCTCGGAGTGAAAAAAATGCGCCTTCTCACGAATAATCCTACGAAGAGAGTAGGTTTGGAGAGTTTCGGTCTGGAAGTCGTGGATAGAGTTCCAATCGTTGCTGAATACAGGGAAGATAATGTCGATTATATGGAGACCAAGAGAACTCGAATGGGTCATGTGCTGGATCCTCTGGAATCCAGAAATGAGCTAGCTGATGGAGAGTCAGATTGAGTAATTTTATAGAAGGCTCACTGGATGGATCTGGCCTAAAGATTGGAATAGTAGCAGCCAAGTTCAATGAGTTTATAACCACCAAGTTGGTTGAGGGAGCTGAAGAAGGACTTTCCGAAAATGGCGTGGATGGTACAGATGTAACTATTGCGTATGTTCCGGGCTCCTTTGAAATACCAGTGGTGGCTTCTAAGATGGCTCATTCCGGTAATTATGACGCGGTCATATGTCTCGGTGCTGTGATAAAAGGTGATACGGATCATTATGAGTTTGTGGCTGGGGAGGCAACCAGAGGGATAGCTGAGGCATCCATATCATCTGGGATTCCAGTTATATTTGGTGTTTTGACCACACATAATATGCAACATGCTCTCGAACGATCTGGTGGCAGAAAAGGGAATGCAGGACATAGTTGCGCACTTACTGCTATCGAAACTGTTAACGTCCTACGAACCTTATAGGAATTTCTATTATTTTATTGACCCTCTCTGGTTCTGACCCTAAACTGCTACATATGAATCAGAAACCTCAGTCCGATGACGGTTTAGATCATCTGGATATAGAAAACTTTGCGTTAAGTATCGCGAAAGAAGCTGGAAATATACTTTTTCGCTATTTCCCTACCCCATGGTCCTATAATCAGAACCTGAATATAGAATTCAAGGATTCTAGTAATTCTGATCCAGTGACCTTGGCGGATACTGAAACACAGGATTACCTCGTTAAGCAAATCGAAAAACAGTTTCCCTCCCATGGAATTCTTGGAGAAGAAGGAGATAAAAACGAAGGAGAATGTCCAGATGTCCTATGGGTATTGGACCCGCTGGACGGAACAAAGAATTTTTTGAATGGATTGCCTTCTTTTGCCTGTTCAGTTGGGGTGATTCATAAAGGAATTCCTGTAGCGGGGGCCTTATTTATTCCATGGCCAGGAGCTGGGAATGAATCTGGTGGAATCGTTATTCATGCTTCCAGAGGAAATGGTGTCAAGATAGATGGTGTAAAGACTAAATATAAGTCACTTTCAAACTTGAAACCTTCCGGTCTTTTAACCCTTCCTGGATCATTTTCTGGACGATTCGAAAATTCCAAGGATTTTCCAGCAAGAATGGGTGAATTACGAATGTCTGGTAGCATCGCATACGAATTGGCTATGGTTGCTCTGGGCATAACTCAATACGCTGTAATTTCAGGAGCTCATTTATGGGATGTTGCAGCGGCTCTTGTCCTATTGGAAGAATCGGGATGTTCGGTAAGAACGCCAAAAAGCCTTTCTATAGGGGAGAGACTATTGCCTGGAGATGATGTATGGGAGGAGTTGAGTGACTCAATTAACGTGGCTCCTCTGGAAAGAGTGACCTATAGCAAACTTAGAAGACCTCTAGCTTCCTTGTTAGTTGCTTCCGATTCCATAATGCCTGATGTTTCGGGGAGTGTTCGTCCTAAGAATATTGGATTCAGAGGGGTCGCCCGTTCCATATTTGGATAGTAATTTGGAAGATAATCTTAGACAGAAAACTAATATCAAACCGGGTCGTGAGCCTGTTTACTCAACACGGGGAGTAGTTTGTTCTATTTCACCCCAGGCAGCCAGTGTAGGTACAGGTGTTTTGTCCAGTGGGGGAAATGCATTTGATGCAATAGTTGCTATGGCGGCTGTTGAGGGTGTTACAACATCAGTTGGATGTGGGTTGGGTGGAGAGGTATT
>CAYWYV010000153.1:1344-2612 GCA_964462705.1 uncultured Dehalococcoidia bacterium | reverse complement strand
CGCGGCTCCCCCCCGTTTCAACTCCAGGGCCCATCCCCTCGTCCGCAGGGCGGACTAACCACGACTCCATTTCTACTCTCGCCCACTCTACCTGTTCAAAAGACCGCATACTCTTACGTTTAGACTCCAACTGTTGGCGGGCAGTTGTAACAGCGATTTCCACAATACCTGTAATAACAGCTACGAACAAAGCACCCTGTGGTCGATCCATTCCTGCGAGAATGGCCCGTCGCTCATCTCCGGGAAATGCCAATCTTGTAGCGGGGAAATTCTTAAAAGCCATCCCATGGCTTTGGGTGGCAGTCATACCGTGTCCATCCCACGGTGCAATAAGTTCAACTCCTGAAGATCCGTCCCAAATCAAGTCACGCATGTCTAGAATAAAGGTGTCTGGCTTAAACTCGCCATCCGGCATCGCGTGGGTAACCATATAGGAAGCTATACCAGAACCACTCCCAAAATGCTTCTGACCACTGACTAGATATTGATTGTCATTACCTTTTAGTGTTGCTTTAGAGTTGGATTGAGTATTGTCTCCTCCGCTGCCCGGTTCAGACATTATTGTTCCCCAAAAATGTCCATCACGCACAGTTTGAAAAGCCCATTGACGTTGGTCGTTCCAGACCGCGGTATACGGTTCTGGAGCCGTCGAAATCGATACCCAACCGGTAGATCCAATCACAGCAGGATGCATCGCCGCCACAAGGGCTATCGAGGAATCGCCCTGTGCGAGAGTTTTAAGAATTTCGCAGACAACTCTTGTGCCATTACTCTCGCCATCCCAGATTCCTCCAAACTCGGTGGGCACAGCCACCATTAGATAACCGGATTCACGGAGCCTGTCGAAATCTTCTTTCATTAGTTCCCGTCGTCTCTGTCTTTCGGCGCGTTGAGATGCGAAGTCACATGCTATCTCACTTACGTTTCTCAAAATCAACTGAGTATCATCCGCGGGGCGACCGGTCATTTTATGCATTCATTGTTCTCCGCGTGTTATTTTCATAACCATGATACGGGTGGTGGAAATATGATGAAAGCCGGTATCTGTCCACCACGCTCTTTAATTTATTAATCGCCCCTTACTGCCTGTTATAAAGTAAGACATATTGAATTTACGTACACATTAAAAATAGTGTTCCTATTAGGAGGAATTTATGTTTCATTTAAGAAGGATATTTAAAACAAAACCTGGCATGGCTCGTAAGGTTGCTACACTTGCCTATCAGGAAGCACAAATATTTAAAGATGCAGGCCAAAGAACTGATTTC
>CAYWYV010000153.1:0-1334 GCA_964462705.1 uncultured Dehalococcoidia bacterium | reverse complement strand
TAACGGTGGCACTACTCCCGCTGAGAAGGATTCAGTTGTTCTAGAGTGGACAGATGCCAGTATTCAATCAATCTACAGGAAAAGTAATGATATTCCAGAAGGAGCCTTGCAGGTAGGAAGGGAAATATCTGAACTTACCATTGACAATCGGTTGGAAATAAACGAATTACTAACTACCGACAAAATGCTAGATTGATAATTCCATTTAACGAAGAATAAACCCAGATAAACAACCTCTGAAATGTAAAAAAGAATGCGCACGAGGATACAGAAAGTAGAAGGGAATCATATGATTCCAAATTTACATATCTATTGTTAATTGGGTGCGGACAATTGACCTCATAGACCGATTAGGAAATATATTCCCCAATATCTATCATGTGAAGTTGCCTACCATCACCGCCATGTGGAGAATCAACAACTATTTTTGTGCCATCCGCACTGGATCTGGGATGGGTGTCACATCTCCATTCACCCGTGTATGGAAACGGTGAATGAAGATCAGCTAAAGGTATTTTAGTCCCTGTAACCGTGTCAAATAGATGTACATGTTGATATCTTTCACCATCTGGATATGTGTCATTGAGAATCCATCTTTTATCGGATAAATAAGTGCAGTGACCGTCCTCAAGCAAAATACCCGACCCAACACTAGAAACTAGTGAACCCTTATCTTTGAAAATATAGAACCCATATCCCTCTTTAGGTTTGTTAGTCCAAGCCAACAGATGTTCTTCATCTCTCCATATGTAATGG
Source organism: uncultured Dehalococcoidia bacterium (assembly GCA_964462705.1). Lineage (GTDB taxonomy): Bacteria > Chloroflexota > Dehalococcoidia > Lucifugimonadales > UBA826. The sequence goes on along the minus strand of CAYWYV010000153.1, from coordinate 578 downwards.
GATGTGTGAGCTGATGGAATTACGACAAACGGGTCAGATCCATCATTGTTAATTGTAATCATTCTTGTGGAGGTACTTTCTGTAATCGGTTCTCGATACCTATGAAGAAAGGAAATGCGATTACCCTCCGGTGAAACAACCAAGTGATTAAACCATTGTTTATTTTGGTTACTCCCTATCAGCTTTCCAGTGAGCCGAGCCGCATCAGCCACTGAAAAAAGCAAATTAATTTGACCATTCGTAAAATCTACACGCCAAATTCCCGTATCCTCCGGCGCAATATCACTTTTAAAAGGGTCTTCTATCCCGTTATACCCATAGCCTGGTCGGGTATCATTCAATCGTCTAAAGTCCGTGCTCACTCCCCAGGTACCATCTGGACCTAACGCATATATAGGCCAAGGAAATGTTTTCGACACATTAGTTTCTATATCCAATACACGGCACATATAACCGTTTTCACCACGTTCGTTCCAAATGACCTGTGAAGTCGTTCCCGGAACCCACTGGAGCATACATCCCTGCTGCCAATTCCACGAAGTTGTTGTTCCCAACTTGGTCCATTTATCGTCTTCTTG
>CAYWYV010000152.1:0-2617 GCA_964462705.1 uncultured Dehalococcoidia bacterium | reverse complement strand
CATACCAGGAATTATCAGCAACATGCATGATAGGTTACGCGTTAGCCAGGGGCATACGGAAAGGTTGGCTCAATGATTCATTCAGAGATCCTGTAGAAAAAGCCTGGCACGCGACAAATAGGCGAATATCTAATAATGGAGATCTTGTGGATGTCTGCACAGGCACGGGTTTTCAGGCCAATCGGTCAGATTATCTATATAGGGCTGCCGAATATGGATACGATGACAGGGGCGGTTCAATGGCTATCTGGTTCGCGGTAGAGATGGAAAAATTACATCGGGCACGTCCGCTTAATTAACACAATCGTCCAACTCGATTTGAATTCATTATTTCCCCAAACCTACGGATAGAAAATAAGTAATTATAACCAACTTGTGACAGGAGAATCATATGGATATTGGTGTTGGGTTAGATCCAACTCTAGGCCTTGACTTAGAACAGCAATTCGAACTTTCAAGAGAATCTGCAAGACTCGGGTTTCAAAGTATATGGACACCGGAGGGAACAGGGGAAGATTCATACCATATGTGTCTGATGAGATGGGCGGCTACATGCGACGTGATAGAAGGCGGCATTGAAACAGGGATTGCCGTATCCCCAGTTATGTGGCGAAGCCCTATGGCATTCGCAATGACAGGGGGCACTGTGAGTGAGATGACCAATGGTAAGTTCATAATGGGTATTGGGGCCGGCGGTGCTTACCGTCCAGACGTAAGAAAATCTATAAATATGCCCAACGTCTCAGCGCTAGGCATGATGAGGGATTACCTTGAAATAATTACTCAACTTGTCCGGGGAGAAAAGGTTAAGTACGAAGGAGATGTCGAGACTCTTATTAACTCAAGGCTCGGAATCAGACCTTCTCCTAAAACTCCTGTCTACCTGGGAGCTCTTGGTCCAAAAATGTTGGAATTAGCCGGAGAACTCGCCGATGGTGCATCTTTAAACTGGTGTGCCCCGGACCAAATCGCGTGGAGTCGGAAAAAAATAGAGATTGGGGAAACCAAATCGGGTCGACAGAAAGGCTCAGTGAAGGTTGCAGAATACATCCGCATCTGCGTTGACGAAGACGAAGAAAAAGCACGAATAGCCCTTGCAAAAGCTACGATGCATTATGCTCTGGGACCTGTCGTCCCAACCGACCGAGAAAGAACTTTTGGTTACAGAGCGCACTTTGAAAGAATGGGATTTACTTCAGAGCTCGCCGAACTCGATGAAATGAGGAAAAAGGGCGCCTCAAGCGACGAGGTAGCAAACGCATTCCCTGAAAATATATTACGGTCTGTTGCGTATTTTGGAAAAGCAGCAAATGCTGCCTCTGAGTTTGCCAGGCTTTCTGAGGGCCTCGATAACGCTATAGTGCGGGTTGTATCGTCAAGACCAGGAACGGTAGAAGGGACTCTCGATGTGATGAAAGCCTGCTCTCCTGTCAAAGTGAGAAAAAATTTAAAATAATGCCAGACATGTTAAGCATAGGTGAATCCATGATAGAGCTTTTCTCAGAAGAGCCCATGGACAGAGCCGAAACTTTCACTAGGTCTGTGGCAGGTGACAGCCTTAACATTATCGTTGCTGCAAGTAGGTTAGGAACTAGCACTGGGTATATAACCAAGCTGGGTAATGACCCTTTTGAAGCCTATCTACTGGATACTTTCACATCGGAAGGAATAGATACAACGCATGTTTTATCTAGCGATGGATTTAATGCGGCACATTTTGTCACTGTTATGCCAGACGGAGACAGGGAGTTTGTTTACTACAGAAGCGGAAGTGCCCCATCAACTATAAAACCGAAAGAACTAAATCCTGAATATATACGCGCCGCAAAGGTTATGCATTGCAGTGGAATCGCTCAGGCTATTTCACCAAGCTCACGTGCGACAGTCCTCGCTGCCGCACAAATTGCCCATTTAAACGGAGTGCTCGTCTCCTACGATCCAAACTACAGGCATCAACTTTGGAATCCTTCTGAAGCAAGAGAGGCTATGGAAGAGCTAATGCCATACGTCGACATATTTTTGCCAAGCGCACCTGCTGATGCTGAAGTACTGTTCGAGACCGATAACCCTCAACAGGTCATTCACGAAGCAAATCTTAGGGGAGTCAAAACTGTTGTAGTGACTCTTGGGGAAGATGGTGCGTTAATAGGAACCGAAAATGAGGTACTGCGACTGGATCCTCTGCCAGCAGGGCCCGTTATCGACACAACCGGGGCAGGAGATTCCTTCAAAGGTGGATTTATTCATGGATTCCTTGAAGGAAAGTCCATGTTGGAGTCAGCTCTGATAGGCAACGTATGTGCCGGAATAACCATTACTGGAAGAGGGGCACTTGGTCCAATGCCTTACCGAGATGAAGTGTATGACAAGGTTAGAAATTTAAGCTAACGGAGATTCCTAAATATGAATGTACAGGAAAATGTACAATTCCTTATTAACAGCCTGGACCAGATACCCCCATGCGGGGGCTGCGGGATGCGGTGGAGCACAGGAGATTACGAATGCCCTCACTGTGGGGAGGACCTTGATGAAAACCTCACGGCCTGGGCGGAATCAGTTCTTAAACATCTTCCTACCCAGCCCTGAACAAATAACTAGCTATTTGTAGCTATGAAGT
>CAYWYV010000151.1:0-2626 GCA_964462705.1 uncultured Dehalococcoidia bacterium | reverse complement strand
AAGACCAAAAGATTGAAAAATGAATCCAATCATGCCTCTCCTCATGTCAGTGAGCTGATTATCCGACATATCAGCGATATCTACACCTCTAACCAAAACCTTTCCTGTATTAGGCTGGTCTAACCCTGCGAGTAAGTTAAGGAGTGTTGTTTTTCCAGACCCGGATCTACCCACTATTGCCATGAATTCACCCGGGTTTATTTGTATGGTGACGGACTGTAAGACTTTCACAGTCTGAGACCCAACCAGATATGATTTGGAAATATCTGTGGCTTCAATCAGTGGAGTCTGGTTGGTATACATAAGTTCTCTACAGCAACGTCTTGTTATATGCCTTTAGTCGTCAGTGGTGATGGTAATGCCATCAGGTGATAATTTTATCTTAGCTCTTTCTTCGATACCTACATGATTCAATAATTCTTCCGGAATTTGTATTCTTCCGTTACCATCGACTAATACAAATTCTTCTAATTCCTGCTCAGTCTCTGCTACTCCTGTAATACCGCTGTATCGTCTCCTCCGTTGTATCTCTATGGATGTCTTGCCATCACGTATAAGTACGACCCGCCCCACTGTGTAGGCTATGTCAGGGTCATGGGTAACTATGAGTATTGTGGTTCCCAATTCCCTATTTACAACGCCGAATAAGTCTAGGATTTCGGAGGCCGTTCTGTCATCCAACTCCCCCGTTGGTTCATCAGCCAATAGTAGTTTGGGACTATTTGACAGGGCTACCGCGATAGCAACTCGCTGTCGCTCACCACCAGAAAGTTTATCCGGAGTATGTTTGGACCTGTGGGATAACCCAACCATATCCAGTAGTTCAGAGCCTTTCTTTTCTTTGTTGGCTTGGGTGCCATCGATCAACATCATTGGCAAAGTAACATTTTCAAGTGCAGTCAGATATGGAAAGAGATTTCTGTTAGTTTGTTGCCATATAAACCCAATTTCTGATCGACGGTATTCTTCAACATCTTTGGGGTTCATCTGTAATAAATTTCGAGTCCCAACGAATATATTCCCAGCGGAAGGATTGTCGTATCCCGCAAGTATGTTCAGGAGTGTGCTTTTTCCGCTTCCACTGGCTCCAACAATAGCCACTACTTCGCCATGCTGAACTTTAAGATCAAGACCTCTTAAAGCAACTACTTCGAGATCTGCCACTTTATAAATCTTGAAAAGATCTTCACATATGATGTGAAAACCCCTTGAGGTGTTCAAACTATCTTTGCCTCACACGGAACTCCAAGGTAAACATGTCAAATCGGTCACAATATCTTTTTCTTTGAATATGCCAATAAGAAAGATACCGAATGGTCCGACTGTATCTTTCTTATTGGCATATCTCAGACGTTTTTACAGGGTTATAGTCCAATTATTTCGGCTACTTTATCGAGGTGTAGATCAGAATCGCCGAAGGCTAGTTCTGCGGCTTTGGCCCTTCTTGAATATAGTTGCATATTGTGTTCTTTTGTAAATCCAATAGCACCGTGGGACTGATGTCCTAATGCACATACTCTCTTATACGCGTCACTTACCCAGGCTTTCGCCATAGCTACCTCGCGGTCAGCTGGAAGTCCTTCAGACAGCATCCAGGCGGCTTGATAAGTTATGAACTTAGCCCCTTCCACATCAGTTGCCATGTTTGCACAGTGATGCTGAATGGCTTGGAACGTCCCAATAGGCCTGCCGAATTGTGTCCTCTGTTTTGCATACTCTACGGTCATATCAAGAACGGATTGCCCTCCGCCAGACATCTCCGCGCATTTACCTATTGCTCCCCACTTGAGGACCTTCTCGATCGTTTCCCAACCACGGTTTTTTTCCCCCAAAAGGGATGATGATGAGACTTCGGCGTTGTCAAAAGTTACTTCTGACTGCCTGTCAGATGCGATTGTTTTTAGTAAGGTTTGTTTGACCCCTGCGGATTGGGATGGGACGATGAATAGACTGATGTCATTTTCGTCATTTCCAGTCCGTGCTGCCACAACAATATAGTCAGATATGTGGGCATTAGGTACGAATAATTTCGTTCCGTTGAGAGTATATTTATCTCCAGTCCCGTCAGCAGTAAGCTGGATTCCCTCAGCATCCCAGCGCCCACTTGGTTCATTCAGCGCTAAGGTGACAATTATTTGTCCTTCTGCAATGCGAGGCAAATATTCTTGTTTTTGTTCTTCTGTTCCAGAGTCCATAATGGACATTCCACCAAGGACCACGTTAGAGAAATAAGGGCCTGGCAGCATGTAGCGTCCCATTTCCTCTAATAGTATGGTCAGATCTTGGAATTCTAATTCCACTCCCCCATATTCTTCAGGGATTATTAGTCCTAACCAGCCCTGCTCTGCGAGCTTTTGCCACATTTCTGTCGTGAATCCATTCTCATCTTCTTCCATCTCTCTTACATACGTGTCAGGGCACTCAGCCTCCAGGAATTCCTGTGCCGAGTTCTTTAGCATTTGTTGAGCTTCATTTAGTCCTAGATCCATATCATTTATTTCCCTTTTGGTTCGTTAAAGTCAAACGTTATTTGTGTCGAAAGTATCTAGCCTCTTGGGAGGCCTAGGCCTCTTTGCGCCACTACGTTTCTCTGTATTTCGGACGTTCCCCCCGCAACCATTCCTCC
>CAYWYV010000150.1:0-2663 GCA_964462705.1 uncultured Dehalococcoidia bacterium | reverse complement strand
ACCAACCACCAAAACAGTAGTAAGTATGAAAGAAACGAATAACAGCGAATAAATCCTCCAGCCAACTCTTAAAAAGCAGGCACCAACATCAATACGACCGAATGCGACAAGTTGTCCTACGCCCGCCGACGCTTCAGAAAATACTGTATTTGTACCAACTAAAGTCAAATTCGCCGCTATGACATAAAACACTACAGCCGATCCAGAAATACTCCCCGTAGTTAAATATTCTTGTAAGCTCAGCTTGGGTCCGACAAACGTTAGGACATTTACGGGTCCAAAGATGATAAATGCAATTACTAAAAACCCTCTTAGACCTTTGCCATAAATAACAAAAGTTTCGTTGAGTATGTCTCCAAGACTTCTTTCTTTCATAACAGATTTTCCAAAATAACCGTTAGACTCTTCTGCGCTTTGGGGGTCTACACCCGTTATGTGGAATTGGAGTAACGTCTCTGATACTGCTAACAGATATCCCCGTGCTCTGTATAGCTCTAATAGCCGCCTCTCGACCTGCACCAGGACCCCTCACATAGACATCGACTTGTCTCATTCCCTGATCCATAGCTTTTTTTGCAGCGTCTTCCCCAGCCCTCTGAGCGGCAAATGCGGTTGATTTTCTAGATCCCCTGAAACCAGCTGTGCCTGAACTGCCCCAAGCCACAGCGTTTCCAGTCGGATCGGTCAACGTCACTATAGTGTTATTAAACGTGGACTGTATGTAGGCTTTTCCAATAGGAACAGGTCCTCTGTCACGCCTTCGTGTCCTTGGTCGTCTTGCCATAGTCTGTGTATACCTCTTACTCTTTATCTACTCTGTCGTGTTTCTACGAGCAACTGCAATCCTCCGACCTCTTTTAGATCGGGCATTTGTCTTCGTCCTCTGACCCCTCGCAGGCAAAGCCCGTCTGTGCCGGGTACCTCGATAGCTTCCAATATCGATAAGCCTTCGTATATTTTGGTTTACCTCTCGTCTAAGATCGCCTTCAACAACATTCTCTCGATCTATAATCTCTCTTACACGATTCAAATCAGAATCTTCCATGTCCCTAACCCGTGGGTTATCAAACACTCCTGCTTTTTCCAATATAGATTTGGCTTGGAATGGTCCAATACCGTAAACACTTGTCAATGCAGTTTCAACTCTCTTGTTATCGGGTATATTAACTCCTGAAACTATCGCCATTTAGAAACTCCCTCGTCGCCTAACTAACCCTGTCTTTGTTTGTGTTTCGGATTCTCGCAGATAATCATTGCCCTACCTTTACGACGAATGACTCTACATTTAGCACACCTAACCTTTATAGAAGCACTAACCTTCATGTTGCCTCTCCATATGTCACAATCAAATTAAAAATCATAAAACTCAATATCAGTTTATCGAAATCGATAGGTTATCCTTCCTCTGGTCAGATCATAGGGTGACAAATCAACCAAAACCCTGTCACCAGGCAAAACACGAATATAATTAACTCTCAATCTTCCTGAAATATACGCAAGCACCTCATGACCATTAGCCAACTCCACTTTAAAAGAGGCATTTGGAAGTGCCTCTTTTACGGTACCTTCCACCTCTATTGATTCGTCTTCCTTCGGCATAAATCTCCTAGATCTCACTTCGCTTCATGTCAGAATCTCTGGACCTTCTTCAGTGATAGCTATAGTGTGTTCAAAATGAGCGCACAACTTCCCATCCGACGTCACGACCGTCCAACCATCTTTGAGAACCCTTGTCTCTCTTCTTCCTACGTTTAACATAGGCTCTATCGCTAACGCCATGCCAGATTTCAGAAGTGGTCCCCGCCCAGGGCTTCCGTAATTAGGAACCTGGGGCTCTTCATGGAGAGATCTACCAATACCATGACCTACATATTCCCTCACAACACTAAAACTACGGTCTTCAGCATATTCCTGAACCGCATGAGATATATCTGTCAGCCTTCCCCCCACAACCGCCTTTTTTATACCTTCGTAAAGTGATTGACTTGTCACGTCTATAAGCCTTTGAGCCTCTTCACTAATCTCACCTACACCAACCGTAAATGCGCTATCTCCGTGAAACCCTTCAACTATTGCCCCGAAGTCCACACTGACAATATCCCCTTCCTCTACTTTCCTATTTCCTGGAATCCCATGAACAAGTTCCTCATTGAAGGAAAAACATATAGTCGCGGGGAAGGGCATACTTGGAGTGGGCTTATATCCCTTAAAGGATGGGATAGCTCCATTGCTCCGTATTACCTCTTCCGCCAAAGCATCCATTTCGGCACTTGTGGCACCTGGTTTAATCGCTTCCTTAACGGCGGCTTTAGCCTCCGCGACGATCCTGCCAGCCTCTCTCATGAGATCCAACTCACGCGGCGACTTTATGGTTATTCCGTTAGCACTTCCCATAACATCATTCATAAAATACTCTCAAAAAGAAGCGCTATACTCATAAACAGAACATACATTATACAATGAATGCCACCTTCCTATCATCTCACTACTTCTTCTAAAGATTCTCTAACCTTATTGATTGCCAGAGAGGCGTCAATACGGTGCAAATTACCCGCCTTTTCAAAATAGTCTACAACCGGTTCTGTTTCCCTTATGTAAACATGAAGTCTGTTTCTCACCACATCAGGTTTATCATCTTCTCTCTGGTACAAAATGTCCCCACA
>CAYWYV010000149.1:0-2697 GCA_964462705.1 uncultured Dehalococcoidia bacterium | reverse complement strand
AGTGGATATGCATCTATTTGTAATTCGATAATATCGCCTGTAGAATGCCGAAAATGAAACGGATAAGGGCAACCACCATTAGTAATCTCAATAATTCCCTTGGAAGGATCTAATTTGCCCATCACGAAACACACGAAAGTACGGTTGTTCAGTTTCTTATGTAATATCCGATTCAAATTGCGAAAGAGTTTATCAATTTCCTCATCCAATCCGATTTGACTCTCCAGAATTCCATCAAACAACAATGCAGGTATGGCTGCTTCCATGGCATGACCTGTGACATCAGCCAAAGCAATGGCATATCTTTCCTGCGACATATTCAGATACTGAAAGAAGTCGCCTCCGACGTGATTGGCGGTGAGACATCGGCCAGTTATATCAAATCCTGAAATCTGCGGAGATTTCTCAGGCATCAGGCCCATTTGCATCTTGTGGGCTACCTGTAGTTCTTCCTCTAGTTCCTGCATAAGAGCGCGTTCGGCACGGCGTAGGTCTCGTCGTTTCCTCACGGCATATCTCGTAACGGCGATTAATCCTATTAAAGCAAAACCCAATCCCCCTGCCAATGCGATGGATCTGTATGGAGGGTGAATAGTGATTCGTATCTCCGCCGGTTCAATTGAATAGTTTATATCTCTGTCTATGGCCTGAACTTGAAATACATAATTACCTAAGGGTAAGTTTATATATTCTATTCTATTAGTAGCCGTCTCCCTCCATTCTCTATCATAGCCTTGCAGCCTATATACATAGACTATGTTTTTTAAACTTGTCTGGAGACTCACTCCCTGGAATTCAACAAGCAGGTAATCTTGTGTCGTGGGCAGATCAATCTCGTTGACTGATCCATAATTTTTATCTGCTGTCACATTTGCGATGTGCACTGTTGGCGCGATTCGTAAGGGTCGATAACGTGTAACGCCACCTTCAGTAGCGATCCATATATTCCCACTGCGATCTTGCAGCAGTCCCTGAACGGCGTTGTGGACTAGCCCGTTCTGCCTGGTAAGCGACTGAAACACCGTGCCATCAAAGCGGGACACTCCACCAAAGGTTCCAAAATATAGTTGCCCCTCAGCATCTGTTTCGATAGTAGTGACCCAATTGCTCAACATCCCATCTTCTGTAGTAAAATTTCTGAACTGTATCCCATCGTATCGGCTTACACCTCCTCCCCATGTGCCAAACCAAATATTGCCCTCCAGATCCTCTTTTATCGACATTATGCTATTGTTTATTACCCCATCTTTGACAGCGTAATTTTCAAAATTCCGCCCATCGTATCGGCTTATGCCACTCCATGTGCCGAACCACAAATGGCCGTTGCGATCCTCAATGATTGACAATACACTGTTATTGACCAGACCCTCTTGCTCAGTGAAGGTTACGAACTCCTCCCCATCATAGCGACTGACCCCACTCCCCAGACGGTCCATCCAAAGGTTTCCAGTACCAAACCATAGATTACCAGTTCGATCTTCTACGATGGAAATTACCTGCCTATTTACTAAACCATTCTCCGTAGTAAAAGTGGTAAACTGTTTCCCATCGTATCGACTAACCCCACCCGGCGTACCGAACCATAGATAATTTCCTCTATCCTCTATTATGGAAAATACTGAATTATGCGCTATACCTGCTTGGGTAGTAAAAGTGGTAAACTGTTTCCCGTCGTATCGACTTATCCCTCCGGTGTTTCCTATCAGGCTCCCGGTTCCAAACCATATATTCTCCTCTTGATCCTCGTAAATGGACCATATGATATTATATGCCAATCCTTCTTTGGTAGTGAAAGTTGAGAACTGCACGCCATCAAACCGACTTACTCCTCCTTTCGTACCAAACCACAGACGACCTTCCCGGTCTTCCAGTATAGAGACTACTACATTGGATGGGAGACCGTCTTCGACTCTTAAAGTCCAAAACAATCCCTCATGAGTACCAGGTCCTACTTTCCCGATCCTTCCCGATCCGACTGAAATCAAACCATCTATCTCTCTCGGAATAGGCAAGTCCCATAGTAGTAAGAGTATTAGTGCCGACAGGAATCGTCGAATTTGTGTCGGTTTCATTTTACACACCTTTAAGCTAATCACTCAGACTGGAACATTTAGCTCGACATTTGGCTATTTTTTCGCGGATACTATCCGATTGAACTGTGCCTGCCCCCTTGATTGAAGAGTTATAAGAGATGCTATTCGCATTATCCCTTGTGAGATAACTGAAGAAGACTAAGTCTTGGAAAGCTGCATTGATCGTAGAGTCATTCAGAGTTGTATCCGAAGCCACATGTCTCAATAGCTCATCGATAACTTTGTTTTCAGCTGTTATAGTTTCGGCGGTTATATGGAGGCTCTTATGGTCTTTTTTGAGACCCGAGTGTATTTGCAGAAGCGCATCGCGCTCTTGTTCCAATATTGTTTTGTGCGCCAGTTATTTGTCGCCAGCGAGGGCTACAAATACGCTGAACGTGACAATCACGAACTCTGTGATGATGTACTTTAGCTTGATTCTCTCCCAGACGACCGACCAGAGCATTGTTGTGGACTCCTGTTGAGGTAATGAAACACAAGATTTGCCGACAATCTACGAAAAGCCCCAGTCGCATCCAAGCGGCGGGGGCGGGCTGCTCCCCATTTCAATGCCACTCGGCGAGATAAACCCCAAAAAGAATAGCCCCCGACGAGCTATCAGCAC
>CAYWYV010000148.1:0-2720 GCA_964462705.1 uncultured Dehalococcoidia bacterium | reverse complement strand
TCCCATCAGGATTTGGACTCTTTTGTGGAGAACTGGTTTAGTAATAAACCCTTGTTTGTTGAAATAAATAGAACGGAACAAAATAATGTAAAAATAGTTACAGGCTCTGTGGGAAGGGCATATCGCCAGTTTGTCTTCATAGAAAATGCGGCCAACGAGATTAGTATTTTTACTTTTGGAGCTAATCCAGATTACCTGGAAGATTACGATCCTGTTTTTGATGGAATCCTGAATTCCATCAAAATAGACGCTTCACTAATACCGCACACTCCTACTCCTACTCCCACAATGACTCCTACCCCGAGTCCTACTCCTACCCCTGACTATACTCATGTGAATGGGGATCAAATTCCTGCAAAAACTGTAGCTGGAACTAACTCATGTGATCAGCGTTTTTCAGCTACGGCATTCTGTGTAGAGCTATTGGTATACGAGGGAGTATCTAATGATCATGTCCAGAAGGCTGTAGATGGATTATTAGCCATAGTGGGTAGATACACTGTATCTAAATCTGAGTTGACAGTAACGTGGCCAGACTTTGGACCCACTGGTGGTCTTCAGAGCTATCTCGGCTATGTCATATGGGATCCTGAAACTTCATCTAAAGATGAAATATTTGACGACTTATGCATGTTTAGGTCTGTTTCTGATGGTTTGTATGTCAAGCTGGAGAGAGAGATATGTTTATCGAGAGTCTCTGGTTCTTTGGAAAGCACAGCTAGTGGAGGTGCAAACCAAGGGAGCGCTGAACTTCGTCATAATGGATATGTTATCCACAGCGGCACTGCGTTGTATAAAAGTGCTTTACAGAGTTCAACAGCACCTGCAAGATCATTGTTTAGCGACCCTAGGAAAGTTACGGCACACGAATATTTTCATTCATATCAATCTGCTCATGGGGTTCGAATACTTGGTTCACCGCCTCCACCGTATATAGTTCCCAAAACGGGACCGGTTTGGTTGATGGAAGGATCTGCTGAATATGCAGCGGTAAGGGTATCGTCACTGGAAGGATGGATGAATTGGGAAACTCAGATGAAAGAACGGATGAATGTTGCGAAGGATACTCTCGCCGCTTATCCAAATAAGTCTATTGATGACCACACGACTCCAGAACAGAAAGAAATCAATGACCAAGAGTCTGCAAATTTGGGGCATGTACTTAGTTATGAACTTGCGACCTGGGCGGTGGCTTATGCAATTAGTATCTCATCTCATGACGCGATAATGATCGATTATTGGGATGACTTAGAGAACCATGGCTATGAGGAATCTTTCAGGCGAAATGTTGGAATGAGCCTGCAGGAGTTTTATATCTCGTTTGGTGAATTTAGAAAAAAATCGCTTGACGAACAGTATAGTAGTATTTCTGTCCAAATTAGTCAGTAAAAGAGCTCTTGTGAAGCGCTAATGTAGGCATAGGTTGAAACAAGCCAGGGAACTTCTGCTAATCAGCAGAGAAATAGTCTGAGCCACCACATACTCATATACGCATTATAGCTATTCATTGGTCGGAGACTGTACCTAAAACTATATAGAGGCGCTACCCCGTCTACGGCTCACACCAGCGAGAATGCTACCTGACACCCATCTCTACCTACCGCCATTATCTTCTCTCCCCAGTACTATTTCCATTCGCACCATATGGTAGTCAGAATCACATGCTTATCATGTTTTTCGTATAGTGATATATCCCTTAGAATGGACTTTTAAGTTGTAAATAAAATGGAGCATTTAAAGTGCAGGACTACAAGGATTCGAATCTGAAATTCTGGGATTCCATTGTTGAAGAACATGTGCAATCAGAGTTCTATGATGTTCCTGGTTTTCTCTCAGGGAAAACAACCCTTGACTCTGTGGAGACAAATCAGGTGGGAGATGTTAGTGGGCTAACCTTATTGCATCTGCAATGCCATTTTGGACTTTCTACCCTATCTTGGGTGAGATTAGGTGCCATTGCTACGGGAGTTGATTTTTCTCCTACCGCCATTACTATCGCAAGGAAACTGTCGAAAAATTCGGGGCTGCATGCGAGATTTGTAGAATCGGACGTATACAATATTTCCAGCAGTTTAGACGAAAAATATGACATAGTGTTTACTTCCTATGGCGTACTTTGTTGGCTTCCTGATCTTACGAAATGGGCAGAGCAAATCGTACATTGCATGAAAACCGGAGGGAAATTTTATCTCGTGGAATATCATCCCCTTATGATGGCTCTTGATTCTGGTTCAGAAAAGAATGTCGTGCTCAGAAATTCCTATTTTAATGAGGGTGTTGAAATTTTTGAGAATGAAGGGTCTTATGCTACTTCAGAGAGCTCCACCAAAGCGTCCACTTATGAATGGAGCCACTCTATAGGTGAAGTCATAACAGCACTAATTGACGCAGGTCTTAATATAGATAATTTTGCTGAGTATCCGTATGCCACAGACGGGGGATTTGTCGGTTACCTACGAAGAGATGAAGATGGAAAATGGAGAGTTCCAGATCATAAATGGGGTGTCCCATTAGTTTATTCCCTATCTGCTTCTAAAAAAATAGTCTGAACCACCACACACACATATAAAGGTACCGCCCACTCCAACCGGTTCATTTCTGCCGACATTTTGCCGACCAAATGCCCGGCACAGGCTGATACTAGAAGGTAGAGCCGGTATTAATATTCCTTCAAAGTAGTATTTCTAGGTACGATTCGGCATATAAAAACATTAGGCATC
>CAYWYV010000147.1:0-2787 GCA_964462705.1 uncultured Dehalococcoidia bacterium | reverse complement strand
TATGCAGATGCTGGTCCAGACGAGACCATTCCAGGGCTTATGCACCCAGTTATGGGAGAGTATGGGATCGGCGACATCAAGGTGGTGGCAGCATTCGATGTTGATGCCAACAAAGTTGGTAAGGACTTGTCTGAGGCGATTTTTTCTGAACCCAACAACACCATGAAATTTCAAGATGTGCCTGACCAAGGTGTTGCTGTGCAGAGAGGGATGACTCATGACGGCGTCGGGAGATACACATCTGAACTCATAACTAAGGCTCCTGGCGGGACAGATGATGTGGCCCAGATTCTTAAGGACAGAGAGGTAGATGTTGTTATCAATTACCTCCCTGTTGGTTCAGAGGAAGCTACTAAATGGTATACAGAACAGGTATTACAGGCAGGATGCGGGTTTATTAATTGCATACCTGTCTTCATTGCGAGTGGGGAAAATGATTACTGGCAAAAACGTTTCAGAGAAGCTGGTGCACCTATCATTGGTGATGATATTAAGTCGCAGGTTGGGGCCACCATTACACATCGAGTGCTAACTCGTTTATTTATGGACAGGGGGGTGGAGTTACTCAGGACTTACCAACTTAATTTTGGCGGTAATACCGATTTCATGAATATGTTGGATCGAGATCGGCTGGTTTCAAAAAAAATTTCCAAAACACAGGCTGTAACTTCTCAAGTTGATGAATTTATACCTGACAGAGATGTTCATGTAGGTCCTAGCGACTACGTGCCCTGGCTGACAGATCGAAAATGGTGTTACATCAGGATGGAAGGTAAGAGCTTTGGTGATGTACCGCTAAACATTGAATTAAAAATGGAGGTTTGGGACAGCCCAAATTCTGCAGGGGTCGTAATAGACGCGGTTAGATGTGCCAAAATTGCTAAAGATAGGGGACTAAGTGGTCCTATAACGGCACCTTCCTCTTATTTTATGAAGTCTCCACTCATTCAATACACAGATGATGAAGCACGGCAGTTAGTGGAGGACTTTGTTGCAGGGGAGGAGTCGGCTCAGGGATAAGAGCGCCTATAGCGAAAGTTTTTAAAGAGTAATCACCTTGTTAAGGCAGTAGTTTCTACTATGAAGATTGGTCAATTTTCGCCATATGACTTCGCTGTACCTGGTGGTGTAAATGAGCATATTTCAAATCTTCATAGAGAGTTTAGAGAGAGGGGATTTGAATCCAAGGTAATTGCTCCATATTCTGATACTGTCTCCTCTCTAAAGTACCCAAATACTTTAGATACTTCGTTCGTCCCAATGGGCAAGCCGGTTGCTGTTCCCTCGGGCGGATCTATCGCGAGAATTAATTTATCACCATGGATTTATCGGCAAGTCGCTCACTTGATAAGGAAAGAATCTTTTGATGTTATTCATATACACGAACCTTTCGCCAGCCTTATCACGTTCGGAGCACTTGCAGCAGACATTCCAAGTTTTATGACAAGAGTTGCCACATTCCATACGTATAAAGGTAGCCATTTTTATAGAGTAATGGCTAAGAAAATCCTTCGCCGTTATGCCTCTAAATTAAATGGAAGTATTGCGGTATCTGAAAGCTCAAAACATTTTGTTGAGGAGTTTATTCCCAGCGACTACAGAATTATCCCAAATGGTATTTTCATTGACCGATTTAGGGAAGCTGAACCATTTTTGGAGCTTAAGGACGGGAAAATTAATATTCTCTTTTTGAGCAGGCTTGAAAAACGGAAAGGACTTCAATATTTGTTGTCTGCATACAGTGACCTGAAGTGGGACTTTCCAAATATAAGGCTGATTATTGTGGGTGGTGGGGATATGGATGCTGAATCTCAGAGGATTATTGGATCTCGTAATCCTTCTGATATCGTCCTTGCTGGGGAGGTATCTGAGTCTGACAAGGCTCGATACTATAGCACTGCAGATATATTTTGCGCCCCTGCTACTGGGCAAGAAAGTTTTGGCATTGTTCTTCTGGAGGCTATGGCCGCAGGGGCAACTATTGCAGCGAGCAGGATTGATGGGTTTTCCAATGTGATCGAGGACCATAAGAACTCCATGATGTTTACCCCTAAAAACGTCGAGAACTTGAGGGGCGTGCTTGGTCAGTTAATACTTAATCCAAAGTTAAGACAATCTCTGGCTGAAACTGCTCGGAAGGATGTTGGGAGATACAAATGGGACACTGTAGCATCCGAAGTTATCAACTATTACGAACAGCTAGGTACAGTGACTCATGACGACGGGAAATTCAATGGGATTACGGCTTAAAATCATGACATTTATTATCAGAATGGGTAATTAAAAAGTATGTGGAATAGAGACTCACTGAGAGACTTGCTAAAACAATACTACGAATCTCCAGTTTCAGCAGGTTTTGATAAGTTGGGGTTCTCTCCAAACGGTGTGACAATATTGGGCCTCATAGTCACTTTTATTGCGGCAATATTTATTTCGCTAGGTATGCTTCTTGTGGGCGGTATTGTGATGCTTTTAGGGAGCGCTTTAGACTTAATTGATGGCGGTTTGGCAAGGAGACTGGGTAAAGTCAGTAACTTTGGTGCCCTACTAGACTCTGTTATAGATCGGCTTCAAGAGGCATTGGTGTTTTTTGGAGTACTGATATATTTTCTGACGGGACCATGTGATTCCCTTCTGCGTGGGTTTGATACTTGTTCTATTGGCCCTCTTCTTGCTTATTCTGCCTTCATAGGTTCTGTAATGGTTAGTTATTTGAGAGCTAGGTCTGAAGGCCTTGGAATAGATTGTAAAGTCGGGATTATGACGAGACCGGAAAGAGTTATTGCT
>CAYWYV010000146.1:0-2807 GCA_964462705.1 uncultured Dehalococcoidia bacterium | reverse complement strand
ATCAGGTAAGTGCCAGCAAGTCGTACAACTGGACTCAATCCCTAAAAAATATACCCTCAAAAACTCCGGACCTTAAAATTCTCGTGTCGGATTTTGGGCTTAAATACAACATACTCAGAATACTGAGGTCCAACGGGTGCACTGTGGAGGTATTCCCCTCTGACACAACGGCTGAAGAACTTCTGGAACAAAACCCTGATGGCATAATGCTGTCACCAGGTCCCGGTGACCCTGAACTACTTGGATATACGGTGAAAACTGTTAAGGATTTACTAGGACGAGTCCCAATAATGGGGATATGCCTAGGTAATCAGGTACTAGCACAAGCTCTAGGTGGAAAAACGTATAAACTCAAATTTGGGCATCGCGGAGCAAATCATCCTGTACAAGATGTTTCTACAGGGCGGGTATATATAACCGCACAAAATCATGGCTACTCCATTGACCCAGACTCATTGCCGTCAGAGGTAGAAATCAGTCATGTCAGTATGAATGACCAAACAGTCGAAGGCATACGACATAGATCTTTACCTGCAATGAGTATCCAATATCACTCTGAAGCTTCCCCAGGGCCAAAAGATAACGAATACATATTTAATCGCTTCTTGGATATGGTTAGAGAGGCTAAGCTTTGAGCAGCAAGCGCATCACAAATATAGCCCATCGAGGAGCCTCTTCATACGCTCCAGAGAACACTTTTTCTGCCTTTGATCTAGCTCTCGATATCGGAGTAAATGATATCGAGTTAGATGTTCATTTCACCAAAGATCATCACATCGTGGTAATCCATGACGACACTGTCAACCGAACCACTAATGGGATCGGCTATGTATCAGAAATGACTTTAGATCAACTTAAAAAACTTGATGCAGGCTCTTGGTTTGGCAAAGATTTTGCAGATCAACGAATCAGTACTCTCACAGAAACATTAGATAAATACTGTGGTCACCTAAATTTTCACATAGAGGTCAAAGCTCGAAATGTACCAGGCTTGGCTAGTGAAACCTGCGATATGGTTAAAAAATATGGAATTGAAAATGATGTTGTTATCACTTCATTTTGGAAAGAATGGGTTGAAGAGTCTAAGTCATATGCCCCTGAAATAAAAACTGGTTGGTTAGTACCATTGGGACCAGGAAGCCAATGGAATGACCGGCTAGTGGATGAAGCTGTTGAGGCCGAATTCAACCAACTATGTCCCAGGGCGGAACTAATCACTCCGACTCTGGTAAATAAAATTAAAAATAGAGGGCTAGAAGTTAGATGTCATGGAGTATTTGATGAAGACCTGATGATAAAGGCCATTAAATGTGGTGTCGATGGAATGACCATCAATTTCCCAGACAAACTAAGAGATTATTTATCGGAGAACGGTTACTTAATTGACTAAAAAATTACAGAAAATATTAGTTATTGGATCTGGTCCAATTGTGATTGGCCAAGCAGCGGAATTTGACTATGCAGGAACACAAGCTTGTAAATCACTTCGTGAAGAAGGAATTGAGACCATTCTTGTAAATTCCAATCCAGCTACCATCATGACAGACACTGATGTCGCGGACCGAGTTTACGTAGAACCATTAACAGTCCCTGTGTTGGATAGAATCATGGAACGTGAAAAACCGGACGGGGTGCTCCCAACTTTAGGAGGGCAAACTGGTCTCAATCTTGCGATGGAACTCCATGAAGCAGGAGTGCTGGAAAAACACGATGTGCTATTACTTGGCAGTCGAATTGATACGATAAAAAGTGCTGAGGATAGAGACTTGTTCCGAAAAATGCTCGCTAAAATTGGGGAACCCGTACCTCCAAGTTCAACAGTAAACAACATGGAAGAAGCCGTTTCCGCAAAATTAGAAATCGGCCTTCCACTCGTTATTCGACCAGCTTATACACTCGGTGGCACCGGAGGAGGAATAGCAACTAACGAAGATGAGTTTGAGGAGATCGTTAGAGGAGGACTAGCAGCAAGTCCCATAAATCAGGTACTCATAGAGAAGTCCATTGTTGGCTGGAAAGAACTCGAATATGAGGTGATGCGAGATAGTGCAGACAACTGCATCACAATATGCAACATGGAGAACATTGATCCGATGGGTGTACACACCGGGGACAGCATAGTAGTCGCCCCAAGTCAGACGCTATCTGACAACGATTATCAAAAATTGCGCAGCGCGAGCCTGAAAATTATCAGAGAACTAGGGATCGAGGGGGGCTGCAACGTGCAGTTTGCATTGGCGCCAGGGGAAATTGTAGGTGAAACTCTTCCAGATAAAGGGACTGAAGGCGACGGTTACTACGTTATTGAAGTCAATCCGCGGGTAAGCCGTAGCTCCGCCCTAGCAAGTAAGGCTACTGGATACCCTATAGCTCGTGTAGCCGCAAAAATAGCTGTTGGCCGTACCTTAGACGAAATTCCTAACGCAGTCACGGAAAAAACTGTAGCAGCGTTTGAGCCAGCTCTGGATTACTGTGTTGTAAAAATACCTAGGTGGCCATTTGACAAATTCCCCACCGGTGACAGGACACTCGGTACTCAGATGAAAGCTACCGGTGAAGTAATGGCCATAGATAGAACTTTTGAAGCTGCTTTTCAGAAAGCCGTTAGATCATTAGAAATAACTAACAGATCAATTTTATGGGAGGACCCCAACTGGATAACTGACGACCAACCTATGCTCAGCACACTACCAATAGGTCCCAATGACGAAAGACTCTGGGCAGTTTTATCGGCTTTGAGAAGAAATGCCAGCCCGGAAAAACTTTCAAGAAGAACTGGCATAGATCCTTGGTTTACAAGGGCCTTC
>CAYWYV010000145.1:0-2810 GCA_964462705.1 uncultured Dehalococcoidia bacterium | reverse complement strand
CGGTATGGGACCCATCTGAACCCGCCCCTGCAAAGAGGTTCGCCACACATAAATTCAATACCCCTTTCAGTGATGCAAATACTCTGAATGAATTCGTTTCTACTGTGGACGCTGTTTCTCTTGAATGGGAAAACATTCCCGTTGAACTAGTTGAAGCTATCCAATCTCATAAACCCACAAGGCCAAGCAGTAAAAGCTTAGGCCTGGCACAAAATAGAATCAAAGAGAAACAATTCCTTCGGGACAATGGATTTCCTCTATCTGAGTATCAAGTGATTAGTCGCCCTAGTGATCTCGTAAAAGTGGCCCAAGAACTACCCTGGATTGTAAAAACAGCCACAATGGGCTACGACGGTCATGGACAATGGCGTATAAACACGGAGCAGGAAAGAGATCATATGAGTTCAAAAATCACTGGGGAAGGACCCTGGGTGGCCGAAAGGGTGGTTCCTTTTGAGATGGAACTATCCGTCGTGGTGGTACAGGGTGCAGATGGAACCTGTATTACATATCCTGCTACCGAAAATAAACATGAAAATGGGATCCTACGTATGAGTATGTGCCCAGCAAGAATTGATCCATCAACTGAATTGGCTGCTCAAAACCTGGCGAAAGAAGTCATAAAATCAATAGGAGATCCTGGAGTATTTTGTGTAGAACTATTCCTAGTGAACCCGGATCAAATCCTCGTAAATGAAATTGCCCCAAGACCACATAACTCTGGTCACCACACCATTGATTCCTTCTCCATCTCCCAATACGAGCATCAAGTCAGGGCCTTATGCGGCCTTTCCATATCACAACCTCTTCGCATTGGTAGTACCGTATTACTTAATGTGTTAGGTGACGAAGCTACAAGACTGTCACGTGTGGAAACGACTGATCTAATTCTAAAAACAGGTAGGGCCAGAATTTACATGTATGGGAAAGAAAGCGTACGCCCGGGTAGAAAAATGGGACACATTATTTTCAGCGGCGATGACATAGAGGTACTAGAAAAAGAAGCCTCAGAAACACTCGTTGTTCTTTCTGACCGGTAGAACCACCACGAATCTATATCCCCGCATTACTCTTAAAAGCCAAAATCCATGATAGAAAATATCTACTCACGCCGTTCTGACATTTAAGCTTTTTTCGACTCCAGCCTTAACAACAAAAATACTACTGAATACCAACGATTAGTTTTAGCAGCACTCCCCCACTGTCCTATGAATTATTAGATGAGTCCGCTAAGCCAGCCATGTTTTCATCTACCCACGTAGTGTGAATTCTCCCGTTATAAAAATCTTCATGCAAAAGAACATTTCTCAGGAAAGATATGTTTGTTAGGATGCCTTCTATTCTGAATGCCGATAAGGCATGTAGGGATTTTTTTATAACATTTGAGAATTGATCAGAGTCTGAATGAACAATGAGTTTTGCCAAGAGTGAATCAAAAGAAGTATTGGTCGTGTAGGTGGCGTATCCACATCCATCTATTCGCACCCCAGTACCCATGGGTGGCTCATAAACCTCTAATTCTCCATTTGATGGTCTAACATTACCAGCTGAAGTCAAAGTTTCCATATTGACGCGAGTTTGAATAGCAAACCCAACTGGTGGTTGTGTCGAGCTATTCCTTATACCAAGATCAGAAATAGATGCTCCTTCAGCAATCTGAATCTGAGTTTGAACGATGTCTATACCTGTTACTTCCTCTGTGACAGTATGCTCGACCTGCAACCTTGCATTAGCCTCAATGAAAACAAAGGGGTTTCCCTCAGTAGATCTATCAGAAGGAACTAAAAATTCAAATGTTCCAATATTCGAATACCCAACGCTTTCAGCAAGGCGCATAGCGGAATTAATTATCTGTGTTCGTAATTCCTCTGAAAGGTTGGGAGCCGGGGCTATTTCCACCAACTTCTGAAATCTTCGCTGTACGCTGCATTCCCTGTCCCACAAGTGGACAATTTCCCCATCGCTGTCACCAACAATCTGGACCTCGATGTGTCGAGTCCGTGGCAAAAATTCTTCTACATAAATATCATCGTCAACAAAAGATCTTTTAGCCTCTGACTTACATCTTCGAAAAGACCTCTCCAATTCTTCTCTTTTCAACACTGCCCTAGAACCACGGCCGCCACCGCCGGCCACGGCCTTGAGCATAACACCTCTGTTTTCTGGAAGAGAATCAAAGAAGTCGAGAGCCTCCTCGAAAGTAGCCCCTCGATCTATCCCCTGTATGACAGGAACACCAGCATCTATCGCTGCTTGTTTAGCTACATTCTTATTCCCAAATAATTCCAAGTGTTCGATATTTGGACCAATAAAAGTTATCCCCTCATTTTGACAAATTTGTGCAAATCGGGCGTTTTCAGCTAAAAATCCGTAACCAGGATGAACTGCGTCACAATTATTAGAATTTGCAATCTCCAAAATGTTCTCTGCATTGAGATAAGCCGGAACACCTATACCATCCAACATATGAGCCTCATCGGCAATTTTAATGTGAAGAGAATTAATATCATCTTGGGAATATATGGCCAAAGTTTCTATCCCTAGAGCATTGGCAGCCTTAGCGATTCGTATAGCAATTTCGCCTCTATTAGCTATTAGTATTCTCCGAAACTTCATATTTGCATATGCCTCAAGTTGTCACTACTATTTTCTATGAAATGCTGCCATATCGAATTGAAATGTACCGTCTCGGAAAGGCCACGTTGATGTGTCATATCTTTCGTACGTTCAAGTCGTTAAAATTATAAAATTGGCGCGCCTGGAGGGATTCGAACCCCCGACACCTGGTTCCGAAGACCAGTGCTCTATCC
>CAYWYV010000144.1:0-2906 GCA_964462705.1 uncultured Dehalococcoidia bacterium | reverse complement strand
CAAGCTCCGCGGAACCCTTAATGTGTTGGCTGTAAAGGCTCCAGGATTTGGTGATAGAAGAAAAGCTATGCTAGAAGACATGGCAATACTAACTGGTGGAATTGTCATCAGTGAAGAGGTTGGCAGGAAATTGGACTCCGTTACGGTTGAAGACCTTGGCAGAGCTCGCAGAGTTGTTTCGAGCAAAGAAGAGACAACATTTGTTGAGGGCCATGGTGATGAAAGCCAAATTTCCGGCAGGATCAACCAGATTAGGGCTCAGATCGAGGAGACAACCTCTGACTTCGATAGAGAGAAACTCCAGGAAAGGCTAGCAAAACTATCCGGAGGGGTTGCCATCATCAAGGTGGGAGCTGCAACGGAGGTTGAGCTCAAGGAAAAGAAGAACAGGGTTGAAGATGCGTTGTCGGCAACACGGGCCGCCGTGGAAGAGGGAATAGTACCAGGTGGAGGACTCGCCTTGATAAGAGCTAGACAAGCTCTTGAGACAGTATCTCTGAATGGTGATGAGCAGACAGGGGTAAACATACTCAGGGCAGCTCTTACGAAGCCTCTTATGTTGATATCAGAGAACACCGGTGTGTCTGGGGAAGTCATTCTTGATGGCACACTTAAAGGTGAAGGCGACTACGGATATGATGCTGAAACCGGGCAATACGGTAATCTACTTGAGATAGGAATTATGGACCCGGCTAAGGTGACAAGAGCTGCTATTGAAAACGCCTCCAGCGTTGCAGCAATGGTCCTCACTACGGAGTCCTTGATCAGTGATATACCTCAGCCTGAGGCAGCAGCCCCGCCTATGCCTCCTATGGATTACTAGATTCAGTAATCTTGAACTGAAAAGGTCCCGTGCCTACTTGGCACGGGACCTTTTTTTTGTAACCAGTTTAGTTTTGCTAGACCAAATAGTTGAAATTCCAACCGAAAACTTTTACTGATCGAAAAGATCTAATTATTTACTGCTCTGTTACCTTGCGCGATGGCCAATACTAAGCCCTATAATCAGTTCATCCCTTTTTTCGGGCTGGGCAGTCCAAGGAATAAAGGGAAATTACCGATCGGGCAGGTAAATTTGGTAAGTCATCTTCATGTACACACTGAATACAGTATGTTGGACGGTCTCGCACGTCTTGATCCACTGATTAATCGGGCCTCAGAGTTAGGGATGAAAAGTTTGGCCATAACTGACCATGGTGGATTATATGGTGCAATAGACTTCTACAGATCGGCTAAGGGTTCAGGAGTCAAGCCGATCATAGGTTGTGAAATGTATGTCACAACAAAAAGTAGGCATGATAAGGACCCTTCTGATCGAATTCATCATTTGACAGTGCTGGCTAAAAACATAGAAGGGTATAAAAATCTTGTAAAGCTTGTGACGATGTCCCACTTGGAAGGTTACTATAAAAAACCTCGAGTGGATCACGAATTGTTAGAGCAGTATAGTGGAGGCCTCGCTGTACTTTCTGGTTGCCCTAGTGGCGAGGTTCCTTCCCTGATCGCCGACGGTAGAATAGAAGACGCTAAAGATAGAGCAAATTGGTATCGTGAAGTATTTGGCTCATATTTTCTGGAGGTCATGGAGCACGGTAACGTTCCAGAACTCCCAGAAATCAATAAGGGACTAATTCATATCAACAAAGAATTGAATATTCCTTTAGTAGCGACCAATGATTCACACTATGTCCTTGAGGAACATGCCCATAATCATGAAGTTTTACTTTGTATCCAAACCAACACAAACATGGATGACCCCAAAAGGATGCAATTTGGAGAAGCTACTTATCATCTAAGGTCTCATGATCAGATGATCGCCGCATTTTCTGAGATTCCTGAAGCGGTTTATAACACAGATATGGTTGCAGAGATGTGCAACCTTGAGCTGGATTTCACCCAAGCACGTCTTCCGGAATTCCCTGTTCCAGATTCATTGTCTTCAGATGAATATCTCAGGAAAATTTGCATCGAAGGGTTTCGTCGCTTGTTGCCCGATGCCCCAGAGGAATATAAGCAAAGACTTGATTACGAATTGGAAGTAATTAAGCAAACCCAGTTTCCTGATTATTTTCTTGTAGTTTGGGATATAGCGAAATTTGTTAGGAAAAACAATATATTTTTTACTGTGCGGGGCAGTGCGGCAGCCAGTCTGGTCCTGTATTGCCTTGGAGTAACTGATGTGGATCCAATGCCGTTCAATTTGGTATTCGAGAGATTTCTTAACCTGGAAAGAAAAGAAATGCCAGATATTGATATGGATTTTCAAGATGACAGAAGACAAGAGGTTATCAACTATTGTTCATCACATTACGGGCGAGAGCACGTAGCACACATAATCACTTTTGGAACTTTTGGTGCTAGGCAGTCTGTGAGAGACGCTGGAAGAGCGTTGGGGATGACACTCGATAGCGTGGACCGAGTGGCAAGAATGATTCCAGAAAAATTGAATATAGATATAGATACATCATTGGTTGAAAGTGAAGAGCTGAAAGTTGTATATGACTCCCATAACGAGACAAAGCGTTTAATAGAAACAGCTAAACAACTTGAAGGTGTAACTCGTCATAAAAGTGTACATGCTGCTGGTGTGGTTATATCCAAAGAACCATTAGATACTGTTGTGCCTCTAGAATTCACATCTAGAGGGGATGAGGCTGGGGCGGTTATGACCCAATATGCAATGGATCCAGTGGCTGCCTTGGGATTGCTTAAAATGGATTTCTTGGGTCTGACGAATTTGTCAGTTTTGGCAAATGCATTGGTTATGGTCGGGGAAAATCATGGGGTGAACATTAAGCTACAGGAAATTCCTCTTGATGACCAAAACACTTTTGACCTTTTGTCTAGAGGGGAAACCATAGGAGTTTTTCAACTTGAGAGTGCGGGTATGGTCAGGTACATAAAAG
>CAYWYV010000143.1:0-2910 GCA_964462705.1 uncultured Dehalococcoidia bacterium | reverse complement strand
CTTTCTCATACAATAGCGGGCCTTGCACTGGCTCACAATGAAATACTCGTATTTTCTATTGATTTCGATGTGAGAAATTCATGAGTATGTGCTTAGTTGCGAGACACTACTCAGCTTTTGGTAACGTTTGCTGGTATTTTGTTAATGAAGAAATCATTTCTAAAGGAATTGAGCAATGACTAGCATTACGGCACAGGTTGAAAACTTGTTGAAGGATTTTCCAGTTAAAGTTCAGAACCTCGTCGATGCTCAGTACGCTGCTCTGGCGATCATGGATATATCTGGAACGATAACGCATTTCTATCACTCTGGGATCGGAGAGAAGCAGGTCAGCAAAATGGGCTCTATGCCACAGGGCCAAGGGCTTCTTGGCACTCTACGCCAGGGAAGCCAAAGTTTGCGACTAGCACGGCTTTCTGATCATCCGGATTCTGTTGGGTTCCCAAAACACCATCCAGTCATGATCTCGTTTCTGGGGGTTCCCATAATTAGATCTGGGCTTAACATGGGGAACCTCTATCTTACGAATAAAATAGGGGCCTCAGAATTCACTGAAAAGGATCAACAGATTGTCGAAGCTATGGCCGAGTACGTAGCAATAGCGCTAGAGAATTCCAGTTTATACAACGATGCTCACGAGGAAAGAACTCGGTTGCAAGCAACGATTGATAGTCTTCCAACGGGTGTCATAGTAATGGATGGAGCGGATGGGGCAATAGTACTAGCTAACCCTAGATCAGCAGAATTACTGGGCTGTACATTTGAAGAGGGAAACATCCTTGAAATATATACCGATGTTATTAAGCTTAGGTCGCCCACTGGTGCTCTGTTGTCGGCCGAGGAGAACCCGCTTGCGCAAGCCTATTACTCAAATAATGAAGTTAAAGATCTGGAACTTGTTGTAGAGTACGCAGATTTATCAGTGAGATCTGTTGTCATTGATGTCGTACCAATAAGGAATGAGGCGCAGATAATAATAGCCTTTGCAACCGTCATTAAAGACATGACACAATTTCAAGAAATAGAATCTTTGAAATCTGAATTTCTTTCCATGATCACCCACGACTTGCGCGGTCCCCTATCCACCATTCAAGGCCTTGTTAGGTCTCTTGTTGACGGCGGTACTAGTCAGTGTGAATTTATTCCGATGATCAAATCAGTCTCGGAAGAATCCGACAGAATGGAAGAACTCGTAGATAACCTTCTTGATATGGCAAGGATCGAAAGTGGTTCTATACCCTACGTGCCTGAGATGTGTCATCTAATTGACATCGTGGATGATTGCATGCGTGCCTTCAAAAGAAGCAGGTTTTCAGAAACTTACCAGTTAAATATATCCATGGAACAAAGCGTTCCTCCTGTATATGCGGACCATTCTCAGATCGCCAGGGTCTTGAACAACCTGGTGAGCAATGCGGCCAAATACTCCCCAATAGGTACTTCTATAGAAATCAGAGTGTTCAAAGGTGATGGCAACAGATCCGACTGTTTAATTATCGAAGTCGCGGATCAAGGAGTTGGAATTCCAGTTATGGAAATAGAAAACATTTTTACTAAATTTTATCGTCTTTCATCCGGTGGTCCGGCTGATCGGCCAGGAGCGGGATTAGGGCTCGCAATCTGTAGGGCGATAGTTCGAGAGCACAAGGGCGATTTAACTGTTGAAAGCAAGGTAGGTAAGGGCTCAACTTTCAGCTTCTACCTGCCTATGGAAAATGGATAGAGATGAATAAAAAAGATGTGTTAATTGTCGATGATGATCCGAAAATTCTTGCCTTCGTTTCGAGCCATTTGAAACAAAATGGATATACAACTGATACAGCTACAGATGGAGCCCAAGCGGTAGAGAAAGCTGCCTTAATTCAACCGGGATTGATAATCCTTGATCTTTCTATGCCAATTGTCAACGGGACCTGGGCACTAAGAAGACTGAGAGAATGGTATGACGGACCTATCATGATTCTTTCGGCAACAAACGAAGAGTCTGAAAAGGTAGATGCTCTTGATGCCGGAGCTGATGACTACTTAACTAAGCCATTTGGAATTGGGGAACTTCTTGCGAGAGTTCGCACCCTATTTCGTCGGGCGAACTTGATTGATACAGCGTTAAATCATGAGAGCAAGTTAGAAATAGGACATATCACAATAGATTTATCAGCAAAGCTTGTATACAGAGACGGTGATGAAGTCAGGCTCACCAGAACAGAGTATGAGTTACTTAAGACGCTATCAATCAATAAAAACAAGATCCTATCGCATAGCGAAATCTTGAAAGAGGTGTGGGGACCTGAATACGGAGGAGAAACAGAATATCTGAGAACCTTTATCAAGCAATTGAGAAGAAAGCTTGAAAATGATCCCTCTCGACCTGAGCAAATTCTAACTCAGCCTGGCATTGGATACAGACTAATCAGCTAATATCAAGCACACTTTGAATTTCGATATTGTGCAACTATTCACAAAGTTCTCACATTTGTGTCATCAATGCCTCATACCTGCCTCCTCTTCTTCTGGAATCCTTGTAAGAACGGGATTTTATTCTCCGTCGGCTCGAAGGTGAATTAAGAAATTCGAGCCACTTGTACCACTATGCTGACGAGATGAAGAGAGGGGTGACACGATATGAAATTCGGTCTCTTTTATCTGTTTTCTGATTTTGGTAATCTCGAGCAATCACAAATTTACAGTGAAGTTCTGGATGAAATTGCATATGCCGAGTCTCTTGGATTTGACTCTGTATGGCTCCCAGAACACCATTTTTCCAATTATGCAATGATGGGAAACCCACTCACTTTTGCAGCGGCAGTGTCACAGAGAACTCAAACAATGCGAATAGGCACTGCTGTGGTGCTCCTACCCTTTCAGCATCCACTTCGAGTAGCCGAGGACGCCGCATTGGTCGACTCTATC
>CAYWYV010000142.1:0-2965 GCA_964462705.1 uncultured Dehalococcoidia bacterium | reverse complement strand
CGCATTCTTTATGGTGGGAGAAAATCGATCCGGATATTTAGTAGAGCATGATGATACTCAGAAGATTTTTACCAATCCTACAAACCCGCGGACTGAGGAATACATAACAGGTCGGTTTAGCTAAAGGGGAGGTGCATAATGCCGAGAGAAGACTTTGAAAGAAACCTTAAAGATGTAGAAGATGATGTCGTTCAGCTCTCTAGCATGGTAGAAAAGGCTATCTTCAAGTCTATAGAAGCATTAAAGGAACGCGATATAAATGCTTCACAGAAGGTAGTTGACGACGATGACGTTATAGATGAAAAACAGCAGGCGATTGAAGATCGCTGTATAGATTTGATAGCCCTAGAGTCACCCATGGCGGGAGACCTCAGGGTATTAATTGCAGCTATGATGGTAGCCAATGAACTGGAGCGTATGGGCGATTATGCAGAGGGCATAGCAAAGATCAGTGTTTCTATGGGTAATCTTCCTCCTTTGAAGCCCTTGATTGATATTCCCAGAATGGCTGGCAAGTCGGTTGATATGCTACGTCGCAGTACACAGGCATTTGTAAATCGGGATGTTGAATCTGCGACGGCGGTGCTTCTAGCTGATGATGAAGTGGATGATATTTATGAGCAGGTCTATAGAGAACTTTTGACCTACATGATGGCTGATCCCTCCACGATTCAAAGGGCGACCTACCTTTTATGGGTTGCACATGATTTGGAAAGAGTCGCTGACAGAACGACCAACATCGCTGAAAGAGTCATATATCTTGTCACTGGTGAGACGAAAATAGAGTATCCGAGGTAATTATTGGGGTGTCTTCGGAAGTGTTATTGCCAAATCACTTTCATCTCTAAAAAAGAAGCGAGTGACTCAGTCATTGGTGCAAAGATATCTATCACTTCAGTAGCTTGTCCTGTCTCGTGAGTGATTGAAGTTGCTTTAACGTCGGGCATTCCACAAGCTACGATATGTTCAAAATATGAAAGATTTATGTTGGAGTTTAGTGCGAACCCATGGGTAGAGGTACCTGCACTGATCCGTATTCCTATGGAGGCTATTTTTGCTCCATTTACCCATACGCCGGTTGGATGATTTGCAATATCCGTCGAGATCCCGAATTCAACAAGTAAATTAGATATAGATTTTTCCAAGCTATTTACATAGGCCAGAGGACCCAGGTTATTGGCTCTTTTTAGATTTATTATTGGGTATCCGACAAGCTGACCTGGACCATGATAGGTGACCTCACCGCCCCTATCCGTGTGGTGAACTTCGGCACCAATTTTGGCAAGCTTGGTGCTGTCAGTGAGTATATCCTCATTTTTTCCACGTCGCCCTAGCGTATAGACGTGAGGGTGCTGCAGCAATATAAGCTGGTCAATGCCCTTTTTTGATACGGATTTGTGAGCCTCACGCTGAAGTTGCAATCCTTCTTGGTAACTAACTAACCCGTGATATTTTGTCAGTAATTCGGTCATAAGACATGCTGATTAATAAATTTGGGTGTTTAAATTTATAGACTCTAGTCGGTCCTTAACGGACCTGTTGAATCCACTAGCCTGCTCGCCATCAATAATTCTATGATCAAAAGAAAGACATATATTCATCACTGAACGTATGGCTATTGCGTCATTGACTACCACTGGACGTTTTACTATTGCTTCAGTTGTTATTATTCCGGCCTGAGGATAATTGACTAAAGGCTGTGAAGCTATTGAGCCTAGTGCTCCGGTGTTATTAACGGTGAATGTGCCGTATTGGACGTCGGACACAGTTAATTTTCCTTCTCGGGCTCTTGTGGTTAGGTCATCTAATTTATGTGCTAAACCCGATATACTTAGGGCATCGGCGTTTTCAATGACTGGTACTACTAGCCCGTCTGGTGCTGCAACTGCAATTCCCAAGTTGATCTGGCGTTTGAGGATAATGGAGTCCTCGTTCCATGAGGAGTTGAGCAGCGGGATTTCCTTAAGTGATTCTGAGACTGCTTTTAAAACAAAAGGGAGATAGGTAAGGTTAACTTTTTCTCTTTTTTGGAAATCGTTTTTTACCTTATTTCGCAATTCCACAAGGCCATTAACGTCTACTTCTACCAGGCTCCAGGCCTGCGGTATCAGTGTTGCACTTTTTACCATGTTCGATGCGATTATTTTTCGAACCGGCGATAGGGTGATTTTCTCTTCATTGTTTCCAAGGACGTTAGGGCATGTACCTTCTGTTGGTCCTGAATTAGTGTTGGCGCTCTTTTTATCGTCCCGGTCGATGTTTTTGCTATCGACAGGGGTTTTTTCTGAGTCTATAAAGTTTTGGAGATCCTTTTTTGTGACTCTCCCATTTCTGCCAGTACCGGTGACCATTTCTAAGTTGACATTGTGTATCTTTGCAAGGCGCATGACAGCTGGAGAATAGATAATCCTGCTTCTTCTGTCTCTATCTCCCTGCGATGAGGTTGAATCTATTATGCCTCCAGATCCAGTTGGGCCAACGGGGGCTACATCCTTGAGCAAAATACCGGTAGTCCCTATCTCTTTCCCTGGCTCCGAATGGCTCTCTAGATCAGGTTGATTTTCTTTTGCGTTGATCGGGGTGGCTTCCTCATTTTCTGATTCTATATCTGCTATTATGCCTCCCATTGGGATCGTTTCGCCTTCTAAGGCTATTATCTCCCGTAGTGTTCCAGACACTGGTGATGGGAGCTCCATAGCTACCTTATCGGTCACCACCTCCACGATGGGATCGTATTTTTCAACCTTGTCTCCGACCGCTACTAGCCATTTTCCTATGATGCCCTCGGTCACGGATTCTCCAACTTGGGGAAGTTCTATTTTCAACTTTAATACTCCGCTAGTTGCCGGATAGAATTTGCGATTTTTTCCGAGTCAATCATGTACATGTCCTCAAGTGGAGGAGCAAATGGCATTGCTGGAATTTCAGGACCAGCCAACCGTGCCACTGGACCATCAAGATATTC
>CAYWYV010000141.1:0-3096 GCA_964462705.1 uncultured Dehalococcoidia bacterium | reverse complement strand
ACCGCTCGTTTCTAATATTTTTTGATGGAGGTCGATTCTTGGCCAGGGAGGAGTGAAGTCCAGTTCTTCTTCTCCAAATTTAACTTTTGCTGAACCGGTTATCTCTTTAGCACAGTGTGAAACCATATTTTCCACCATTGCCATAACATCGTTGTAGTCAGCAAAAGCCTCGTAACTCTCCATAGTGGTGAATTCTGGGTTATGTTGTTGATCTATTCCTTCGTTCCTAAATACACGTCCTATTTCATATACTTTTTCAAAGCCGCCTACTATAAGTCTTTTCAGATGGAGCTCAGTAGCAATCCTCAGGTATAAATTTCTGTTCAGTGAATTATGATGAGTGGAAAATGGTGTTGCCATACCTCCTGCGGCTATGGGAACAAGCATAGGAGTTTCTACTTCGATAAATCCCTTCTCATCCATAAAACGCCTTATGGAAGATACCAGTTTGCTTCTGGATTTGGCGGACTTCATAGCAGATTCGCTTGCAATTAAGTCCAGATATCTTTGCCTATATCTTGTTTCAGTATCTGTAAGTCCATGCCACTTTTCTGGAAGGGGACGTAAGGCTTTGCAAATGATGTGAAATTTTGAGGCCTGTGCAGATATTTGGCCCGTTCGCGTTCGAAACATTGTTCCATTGACACCGATCCAGTCCCCGATATCCAGCTGTTCTAAGATGTCGTATTGTTCTCCCATCTGGTTCTGCCGAAGGAGAATTTGAATTGTTCCGTCAACATCCAAAATATCCAGAAAGGTAGCTTTCCCCATACCTCGCCTTGCGATAACACGCCCAGCCAATGAGACTTTGATATCTTCAGGTGGTTCGGCCGATTTTTCGAATTCAGATATAGCTTCGGCGCTGGTATGGGTTCTATCGAATCTGGCCGGATACGGATCTATTCCCATATCGCGGAGTTTTTTTACCTTTTCAAGGCGCACCCTGAAAAATTCACTTTCAGATTGGCTCAACTTGTCCCCCATGTCTGTCCAGGTTTATTGGCATATGAACCTGATATTGAGAATTGAAACCTTTGGGAGAGTCACAATATAGACTTCATTTTATCCTAACTATTGCCCAAGGTAGCATGTGAAATATCTTATATTCGACTTGGAACCTTGTAAAACGGGATTGGTGCAGATTGATCACTTCAGTCTAATCTACGGTGATGATTCACGCATGGCGTTAGATCTACTTTAATATTGCTCCGAAAAGTGACCAAAATCTTCTTTGACTGGCTTGATCTTGTTGTTAGTATCGCTATGAAGGATTGCTTAATCCTATCTGATGGGTGGTTGATTATTCAGTTTTGGCTATTCGAGTTACGGGTGGAATTCATAGGGGCAGACAAATTGGGTCACCGAGAGGTGGACCGGGAATTAGACCAACTACTGACAGGGTAAAGCTTGCTATATTCTCCATATTGGGGAGTGAAGCTGTCCAAGGGAAAAAAGTGCTGGATTTATTTGCCTGTACAGGGGCTTTGGGCATAGAAGCGATAAGCAGAGGAGCGCAAAGTGCGTATTTCGTCGAAAGGGCACAAAGGAACTGCATTTTGATTAAAGATAATCTTCAGAAATTAGGTATCAGTGACCTTGGAAGAGTGGAAAAATCCGATTGCTTAAAGTTTCTTGAGAGAGGAAGAGGAAATTTTGAGTTAGTTTTTCTGGACCCACCCTTTGATGAAACTAATTGGGATAAGTTATTGAATTCTGTTGGACGTGAAAGATTTATTGCTCAGGGTGGTGTTGTGGTCGCAGAGCATAAGGCGCCCACTGCTTTAGCCCAGTCATATGGTGTAATTAATAGGTTTTCGGAGAAACGATACGGAGATTCAAAGGTTTCTTTTTACGAGGTTGCAAGTGGCTAAAGCTTTCTATCCAGGTAGTTTCGATCCAGCTCATAATGGTCATATAGACGTTGCTACGAGGGCTTCAAAACTTTTTGACGAAGTTATTGTAGGTGTATATGACGCTCCACCTAAAACATTGATGTTTGATACCGATGAAAGAGTTGAATTATTTAAAAAGGCTTTAGATGGGATTGCTAATGTGGTGGTGACTCCATTTACTGGATTGGCCCCGGGCGTGGCCAAAGAGGTGGGAGCGGACGTAATTCTGAGAGGCTTGAGAGCAGCCTACGATTTCGAGCAAGAATTTGAAATGTCGCTTATGTGGAGAAATCTTTCTCCGGATATAGACGTCATTTGCATGATGAGCGCCTTGGAACACCAATTCATCTACTCAAGTAGGATCAAAGAAGTAGCACGATTAGGTGGGCGAATAGATAACCTTGTACCAAAGCATATAAACGCTGCGATTTTGGAGCGGCTCGATTAGACATATTTGATGCATAGCCATGGGAGGGCAGTTTCGATGGACACAAAACAGATTTTGAGCGAATTAGAGTCCCTGAGAAATTCAGGAACCAAAGTTCCAGGATTTAGGGGCAAGGTTATGATCGAGTCAGATAAGCTCGCTCAACTCGCTCTAGCGATTGAGTCTGGTATGCCTGCTGACATAGAGGAAGCTCAGGCGATTATTATGCAGAGAGACAGCATAATAAGCCAGGCTAATCTTGAGGCAAAAAGAGTGAAAGAAGAAGCGGAAAATGCTGCTGACACTGTTAGAAGCACTGCCATGGAAACGCATGATCTTAAGGTTGCTGATTCTGAAATAATGAAAGAAGCTAGCAATAGAGGAGATGTAATCACTAACAGCGCTGCCACTGAAGCTCAGAGCATAATCCAAGATGCTCAGCGGAAGGCCTATGCGATCATAAATGAAGCTGAGAATTCAGCATCTTTTCAGAGAGAAGGAGCCGATAGGTATTCACGTGAAGTCCTCTCAGGACTTGAAGAAAAGCTAGCAGATGTTCTTGGCCAGGTGAGAAGAGGGATTGATACCCTTCAGTCAGATAAAGCTACATCTTCAAACGGAAGTAAGGTATCAGTTTAAGGCTTAGCATAAGAGGATTCCGGTCTGTTCGATTGGAATCCTCTAGGTTTTGGTATCTGGTAGATCAAGACGTTAGGGCACCGATAACCAGTTTCTGAAGGGTTTCCAATAGTGCCGCGTTTTCTGCTAAATCGAATC
>CAYWYV010000140.1:0-3099 GCA_964462705.1 uncultured Dehalococcoidia bacterium | reverse complement strand
TTATTTTCGATCAATACACGACCGCTCTCCATTTCTTTTATCACGTCACCGACAAGCACGGACCCTTCTACATTGGCGAGGATAGTAGTCGTTTCTTTTGGATCACACACAACCACCATACCTAGACCCATGTTGTAGACACGATACATTTCCTCTATGTCTATGCCGCCTTCCCTTTGGATAATGTCAAACACACCGGGGGACTCCCATAAAGAAGCATCAAATCGTCCCGCCAGTCCAGGCGGTAGCATTCGAGGCATATTTTCATATAAACCACCACCCGTAATATGGGCGATGCCCTTTGAGATTGGAAAAACAGGTTTCAATATTTTGTAGTAGGAAGGATGTGGGCGAAGGAGCGCTTCTCCCAATGTCTCACCCAGCTCAGGTAAATATTCTGAAAGCCTCTCTGGATTGTCAGATAGTCCAAACACATGCCTCACTAGAGAATATCCGTTGGTATGAAGCCCATTTGATGGAACTCCTATTAGTGAATCTCCCACTTTTATATTTTCCATCGGTCTGAGCATCTGTTCAGATTCTACAGCTCCGACAACAAACCCAGAAAGATCAAAGTTATTACCTGAAAAAACACCCGGCATCTCAGAGGTCTCCCCACCTATCAGAGCACATCCAACATCATGGCAGGCATTTGCTATACCTACCACAACAGTTTCAACAACGTCAGGGTCCATGCTAGAAGTTGCAACGTAATCTAGGAAAAACAAAGGGTCTGCACCTATGACTATTAGATCATTTACACATGCATTCACTAAATCGACACCTATTTGATCAAAGTTATTAGCGATCACAGCGACCATAAGCTTGGTTCCTACTGGATCTGTACTCGAAACAAGTACAGGATTTTGGTATCCATCAACCTTATACATCGCTCCGAAACCACCCACACCTCCCAACACATTCGGCCCATACGTTTTCTTTGCAACTTCCTTTATGCGTTCTTTTACTCTTTGGGAAGCTTCAAGGTTAACTCCTGCAGATTCATATGTAGCCCCAGATTGTGGAGAACTCATTTATTTGCCCCATTAAATTACTTAACGCCTATGGATCTAAATTTTCGCAGATTTTCTTACATAGAAGAACTTTAGTCTGTTATGCAATCAAGATCTATTTCACCAACACGGATTTTTTCTATAGTTTCGACCCAAAACGAATGCTCTCTTTTTTGAATTTTCTCCCTCAATGAGTACACTGACTCTTGGGGATCGATAGGCACCCTCGCTTGAGCAATGATAGGACCATGATCATAAAGATGGTCCACTATATGTATAGTTACACCACTTTCTGTTTCACCAGCTCTAATGACAGCAGAATGTACTAAATCCCCATACATCCCTTCACCCCCATAGTCGGGTAACAAAGCAGGATGACTATTAACTATTCTGTTGGGAAAATGTTCAATTAGTGGGAGTCCTATTTTCTTCATATAGCCGGCTAATACGACCAAGTCTACATTGTGAGTATTCATAACACACTTTATGAATTGCTCAAGATCTGCGGGATTAGAATGAGTAAGAGAACTTATATGATAGGAAGGTATATTCGCGCGTTCAGCTCTCTTAAGAGCCTTTGATCTGGAGTTATTACTGACAACAACTCCCACTTTTCCATAAATATCTCCGGTGGCACAGGCATCCATTATGGCTTGAAGATTTGTTCCTCCATGAGATGCCATTATCCCTAAATTTATAGGCCCCTGAGAAAAATCTGGCAATTGTGCTAAATCCTAAAGGCTCAGGCTTCTAAGACCAACTTATCCATTTCAAGTTGAACAGGAATTGGATATTCTCCCGTAAAACATCCCATGCAGTACTGGCTTTTGTTCCCAGAAACCGATTTCATCAGGCCCTCTGGGCTCAAAAACCCCAACGAATCGGCCTCTATAAAATCACAAATTTCATCCACTGACATGTTTGCGGCCAAGAGTTCATCCTTACTGGCCAGATCAACTCCAAAATGACATGGGGATATGATGGGAGGGGCACAAATGCGCAAGTGGATTTCTTTTGCCCCTCCTTTTCTCAATAGTTTGACGACGTGAGGTGTCGTTGTTCCTCGAACAATACTGTCGTCAACGACTACAACTTTCTTCCCCTCTAAAATCTGGGGTAAGTAGTTAAGCTTACGTCTAACACCCAATTCACGGAGTCGTTGATCAGGTAATATAAAAGTGCGTCCTACATACCTATTCTTCACAAGACCTTCGGTGAACTGAATTCCAGACTCTTGAGAATACCCTACGGCTGCAGCAGTAGCCGAGTCTGGAACGCCAATAACAACATCGGCATCCACTGGAAATTCTTTCGCCAGTTCTGCACCCATCGCCATCCTATTTGAATACACAAGCGTCCCGTCCAAAATGCTGTCAG
The DNA here is from genome assembly GCA_964462705.1 of uncultured Dehalococcoidia bacterium. Classification (GTDB taxonomy): domain Bacteria; phylum Chloroflexota; class Dehalococcoidia; order Lucifugimonadales; family UBA826. The sequence continues at coordinate 709 of CAYWYV010000140.1, read as the reverse complement.
GTCTAGAAAAGTAAATTTGCTCGAAAACGCAATTACCAAAAGATCCTTTTGATGACTTTTTGTACACAGACTTGAGACCATCATCATCGATGACTACAGCTTCTCCAGGCTCCACTTCCCGTACATACTCTGCCCCGATATGATCGAGGGCACAAGATTCGGAAGCCAACACCCAACCCCCGTTTAACCGCCCTATACATAAGGGTCTTACTCCTAATGGATCTCTCATTCCCACAAGCTTGTCAACAGTCATAATAACTAGCGAATATGCTCCTTGAAGTCTACGCATCGCATATGCTGCTCGATCAGACCAATTATCCGCAGGAGCATTAGATATTAAATGGGCAATTATTTCGGAATCTGCCGTGGATTCAAATGAGAGGCCCCAATCAAATAACTCCTCTCTTAGTTCCAAGGCATTAATCACATTACCATTATGACCAAGAGCTATCTCCACACCTGTACCCTTCGAAATAATGGGTTGGGCATTACTGATATTACTCGACCCAGTAGTAGAGTATCGTGTATGCCCTATGGACAGGTAACCTGGCAATCTAGACAAGTCATATTCTTGAAAAGCCTGACCGACTAGACCCATTTCTGTATGAGCTCGTATAGATCTGCCATCACTGGTAGCTATACCAGCACTCTCTTGTCCCCTGTGCTGCAAGGCATAAATACCGAAGAACACAGCTCGGGCAGCCTCTTC
>CAYWYV010000139.1:0-3166 GCA_964462705.1 uncultured Dehalococcoidia bacterium | reverse complement strand
CATATTGGATATTAACCCCAATATGAGGCCCCTATTTTTAAGATTTACCAAGTTTGGGACCACATCATCCAGTATCACCATGTCATATGGAATAGCCCTGACTGCTTTCCATATTTGCCCCGCTGTTTCAAGATCTACATCAACCCCTGACCCAAATATCACTTTTCTTTCATATTCTTTAAAAAATTCATAAATCTCGTCCTCATCCATATCTCTGAGTGGGAATGTGGCATTTTGACGAGTCATAAAGGCATCTGCCTCTCCATAACCTCTGAGTGTTCCCTGCTCCGTTAATTCAATACCGAACTGCCCGCAGGCAGCCGACTGAATCTCGTATCTGGAGGGACTAAATCCAGCTAGGGTCCCATATAGGTCAAAAAACACTGCTTTAATCATGTCGAAGATATAATATCAGGGCTGGCATCTCTGAATCAGTAAAGAGGAGAATATGCAAGCAGGAAAATTACCTATAGAACAACTATCGAAAGTCTTGCAGAAATTCACTTCAAGAGATCCAAGGGTCGTTCTCGGCCCCGCTCCAGGGGAAGACGCTGCTTTAATCGATATGGGGGAAAGTTATCTTGTTGCCAAAACAGACCCAATTACTTTTGCCACCAACAGGATAGGCTGGTACGCAGTCCAAGTTAACGCAAACGACATAGCTGTAATGGGCGCCAAACCCAAATGGATGATGGCAACAATTCTATTACCTGAAGGTACGTCCGAAAACACTATAGAACAAATTTTTTCCCAACTCGATCAGGCTTGTAACAGTCTGGATATAACGATCATAGGAGGACATACAGAGATCACATATGACCTTTCCAGGCCTTTAATAACGGGGGTAAAGTTGGGAGAAGTGGAAAAAGGTAAGGAAATAAGATCATCTGGTGCGCGTCCAGGTGACAGTATAATCCTGACCAAGTCAATCGCGATCGAGGGATGCTCAATCCTAGCTTTGGAATGCGAGTCGAAGCTAAGATCATATGGAGTGAGAAATGAAGACATTGATAAAGGAAAAAACTTTTTAAATAACCCAGGGATAAGTATCGTTCGAGATGCAGAAATAGCGATGGCCTCTGGAAGAGTGACCTCTATGCACGATCCCACAGAAGGAGGGTTAGCTGGAGGACTGAGGGAACTGGCACAAGCTGCTGCTCTTGGAATGAATGTGAAAGCGGAAGATATACCGATAAATAATGTCACAAGCCAATTCTGTTCAGCTTTAGAGATAGATCCTCTTGGCTTAATTGCCTCTGGCAGCCTACTCATCACTTCGAATCCGAAAGATGACCAAAATATTATCGACTCACTAGCCTCAGAAGGTATATCAGCCTCAATAATAGGATTTATGCAGGATCAAAGTCACGGATTGAATTTGGTCCAAGGAAAAACATTAGGGGAGATACCAAATTTCTCCAGAGACGAACTGGCAAGAATATTGTCTCAATAGAAATATTGTTGTTGACAAGGTTCTGCTAAATTTTGCTGGTTAAGGAATAAATAAATGAAAGTACAAGGCACTTATAAATTTGAGGCCCCTCTTGAAAAAGTTTGGAATGCTCTCCAATCTCCTGAAGTCCTTTCCAACTGTATTCCGGGGTGTGAAAAGTTCGATCCCGAGGGTGAAAATTCCTATCTTCTGTCTATGAGAGTAAAGGTTGCCTCTGTAACTGGCAAATACAGTGGAAAAGTATCGATAAAAGATATTTCATTCCCCGACCAATATACGATGGAAGTCGAAGGAAAAGGCTCAGGCGGTACCGTTAAGGCAACTGGAATTTTACATTTCACTGAAAGTGAAGGTGTCACTGCTGTGGATGTTGAGGGAGAAGCGAGAGTTAGCGGTATAGTGGCTAGAGTGGGCCAAAGGATACTAGGCGGAGCGTCGAAAATGTTAATGAATCAATTTTTTGGATGCCTTACAGATAAAGTGGAAAACACATAATTATTAGTCAGGAAATTACCTGAAAGAGTGAAAAAAGAGGTATTAGATGAAGGGAAATTTCATAAATACTGAAACTGAGGGAGGGGTCATGATTTTGACAATGAATGATCCCAAGACCAGAAATGCTATTGGTGAAGAAATGATGGGAGAGTTAAACGATGAGCTTGATCGCCTTGAATCTGATCCTGCTTTAAGAGTAGTGGTTCTCACAGGAACTGATCCAGCTTTTTGCTCCGGGGCAAATGTGAAAAGTATGGGTAGAGAGAACGAATCATCAGGAAACCAACCCCTTCCAAAAGATAGATCACCATGGGACGTTCTCCAAGAACAATGGGATCTACAAGCGACACGGACAAGAAGACCACAGGATGAAATTGAAGGGGTTAGAGCTTTTCCATTGAAGCTACACAACCTCCAGAAACCGTCTATAGCAGCTGTGAATGGCCCAGCAATAGGTTTAGGAATGGGAATAGCTCTATCCTGTGATATAAGATTTGCATCTCAGAAGGCGCAATTTTCTGAAATGTTTGTCCGGAGGGGACTTATCCCTGCAGATGGGTCATGCTGGCAACTTCCTAGAATGATCGGTTTAGGAAATACATTTATGCTTCAATACACTGGGGATATTCTGGAATCTGATGCCGCCGAAAAGCTTAATATAGTCAGCAAAACATTCCCACATGACGAACTTATAGAGTCGACATTGAGTTTTGCTCAAACGATTGCTCAAGGTGCAACCTATTCCATGTCATTGATTAAAAAACTGATCTACAGATCCTTAGACACAGACCTAGCTGAAAGCCTTAGACTGGCGGGACCAGCACAAAATTTAGCCCGCAGGAGCCATGATCACAAGGAGGGCATCAAATCTTTCGTCGAGAAGAGATCTCCCAATTTCATAGGTCGCTAATTTCTCAAGGTTGAAAGAAACCATCTGACCGTGCTCTCAAATGCACCTGGCGATTCTTGATAAAACCAATGCCCACCACCTTCCAGTTCAGCCAAGAGAGATCCTGATAATTTTTCACGCATTTGCACCGCCGTCTGATGAGTCAGGAGATCGCTCTGCCTTCCCCTTATTATTACCGTAGGTACAGCTATAGAAGCCCATTCTTCCCACAAATCAGGTCTCTCATAATCTTCTATCACTCTTCTATCACGCCTCCACACCCTTATCCCTTCATTCCCCACAGGTTTCGTCATAACTTCAGCTTGATG
>CAYWYV010000138.1:0-3182 GCA_964462705.1 uncultured Dehalococcoidia bacterium | reverse complement strand
GATTCGAAGCAGAAAAATGGTTTCTGGTTCTGTTAATAGCCTTATGAAAACAATTGATGACGGGTTCATGCCCATCATTAGTAAGGAGCCGGGATACATAGCCTATTATGTCGTCGACTCCGGTGATGGTCTGGTCACCGCTGTAAGTATATTTGAGGATGAAGAAACCAGTGTTAAATCGAATAATTTGGCCCAGGAGTGGATATCTAAACATTTAGGAGATTTAGTTCCCGGTAAGGCTCAAGTAATATCCGGACCAGTAATGGTCCCAAGTCAAAGTTAAACGAATGGAGAAAATTATGCCCCGATTGAAATATCCGCTTGCTGTTCCAGTTAAGGCAGGTTTAAAGGCTATAAATCTATTTGAACTTAGGGCTGAGACTTCACTTCGAGACAATGTCAATGATTTTCGAGAATATGCCGATGTTCTTTATAGTGCTCACGCTCCAACTACCATAGGTGAAGAACGATTGAATATTGCAGCAACGGATAGAGATTTTAGAAACGAGTGTATTTCGGTTTTTAAAGATTATATTGATCGCTGTGCAATGTTTCCAAATATTGGGCAACTTAACATGCATTTTGGTTTTAAGAACTGGGTTTCTGAGACGCAGCCACGTGGCCAAATAGGGGATTATGAGACACACATTGAATCGATAAGGACTCTTTCGGACTACGCGAGAACCTCAGGAATTGAAATTGTTTTGGAGAATTTGATTTGCTATTGGGCGCTCAATAATATTTCGGATGATACTGATTTCGCTCAGGTTAACTGGGATAATTCCAACGAGGCCTTTGGCATGAATCCGGAGGAATGGATTCAGATGTGCCTGGATGTTGATCGAGACAATGTCCAACTTTGTCTCGATACCAGCCATGTGTCGACCTATGCGCACAGATTTCCAGAAGAGGAGCGTGCGGGAAAAATTGAGGCTTTTCTCAATCGTCCGGACCTCATTACCCATGTACATTGGAGTGACAATTATCTCTATGACGTTAGAGGGAGAAATGATTCCCATCTGTCTGTGGGCAAAGGTTCAATACCTACAGATTTTCATCGCAGGGTCAAAGCTTTAGAAGCAACCATTCTCTTAGAGCATTTTTACACCAAAGAAGAGTTACATGAAGAACTTGAGTATATTGAACGTTTGTAATTATTTTGGGTGAATTCACTTTGGGCAGAAGATTATTAAAATTGTCGCTTACTCAGTAAAGTAGTTTGATTTTTAAATAGTATGATATTTAGCACGAAATTAAGGTTCCCGCCCTTTCCTATCACTATCACAAGCCTTGCGGTTGCAGCGGCCCTTCTGGGGGATGCGATGCTGTATGTCGTCATGCCATCAAGGCCAGAGCTCTGGTATATAAGTATCTTTCAAGTCGGCATATTATTATCGGCGAATCGGTTGGTCAGGCTTTTTACCAATCCAGCGAGTTCTTACATAGTCGCCCGCTTCGGCGTCTACCAACCGTTCCAATGGTCATTGTTGGCCTCTTTAAGTGTGTTGGTAGCCTATGCCTTTACCTCGAGTTTTACGTTATTGCTGTTAGCCCGTCTGGCCTGGGGAGCTTGTTGGTCCACTCTCAGGCTGGTCTCTCAATGGATAGCTTCCGATCAAAGTGACGAGACAAATGTTGGCTTTAACCTGGCAAGCAATGCTTCCCTAATAAGAATTGGATCAATAGGTGGAGCGTTATTTGGAGGGATTCTTTCGGATTTCATCGGCTATAAACTGACTTTTAGTATTTTCGGAGCATTAACAATTTTGTCTTGGTTAGTATGGAGGAACGCTTCTTCCTACCGGAACAAACCTATTGGAGAGCATCTAAAAGGGGAGCGTCATAACTTTCTCGCGTTACTTAAAAATTTAGATATTCTCCTGATAGGTATGAGCGGTTTAGCAATAGGGCTCGTTATATCCGGCCTTATGTCTGCGAGCTTGGGACACTTTATTCGTTCTAGTTTTGGAACAGACTTCAGCTTGTTGTTTATTTCATTTACTGTCACCGCTTATACGGGCATAATGCTTGGATTTAGGAGTTTTTCGGAAGTATTTGTGGGACCATTTGGCGGCTATATTTCTGATCGGTACGGTAGATTGAAAGTACTGGTTATATCAGTTGTACTTTCATCGGTCGGTTTACTTTTAGTAGGTGCTACTGACGATATTCTATTCACCACAATTATGCTAGCTCTCATTTTTGCAGCAGGGGTACTACTTATGATGCAGTTGCTTCCGTTGGTTAGTGTAGTAGCGGAGCAACATTCTAGGTCTGGAGTCTTCTCCGTTTACAATACCTTCCAGGATTTTGGTTCTGCTCTAGGACCATTGGTAGGCTTATCACTGGTTTCCACTAGATATCTGAGTTTGTTATACCAATCCAGCTCAGTGTTGCTGATAATTCTTGTACTTTTACTGGTCTTTCAATTCAGGCGACGTTTGGTATAAGGCTATGTCACATAGCTCGGTAAGTGTTTTTGGGGGATAGATTTTGTTGGGTGTTAAATAGTTCTGTTTTAGATATTTTCACAATTATGAAAACGTATAAAAGTTATTTAATTAAAGGATTAACATATGTATGGCACGATATTTAACATGCAGGTAAAAACTGGTCATGAAAAAGCGCTTTTAGATCTGTTGGAAGATCAAGATCCACCTGACGGCATGGTGGCGTGGTTCTTAATGAAAGCAAATTCCAATGATGGGCAGATGATAGGGGTGGCTGTTTTCGAAAATAAAGAAGCCCACATAGCAAATGCGAATCGTCCAGAACAGCATGAATCTTTTGTCAGAATGATGGAGCACCTTGTTTCAGAGCCGAAGTGGAATGACGGTGAATACCTAATAGGGGAGATCGTTTAACCAGCGAATGTCTTAGTTGTTGACATATATGCTGGTTCACTTGTCTTAACTTTAGTTATGCATTTTCGGCAGGGAGCCTTCGGAAAGGAGAATTAGGTATGGCGAAGATCTATTTCACATTAGAAGAAGCTCAGGGTTATGTAAATTGGTTGGAGGAGGAATTTGGCGCGATTCAGTCGTTGCAAAATAAAATCAACGAGTTAGATGAAAAAATACAAAAGGTAGAAAGTGGAATAAGTTTAAATGGTGGAGGCCCCATAAGCGAACAGATATCAAAATATAGTAATGAGAGGGACGATGTTTTTAGGCTGGTCGAGG
>CAYWYV010000137.1:0-3184 GCA_964462705.1 uncultured Dehalococcoidia bacterium | reverse complement strand
ACAGGCATCGAAGCGATTTTGCCTTTTATATCCCAGAGTGCTTGATCAACACCACTCAATGCATTATTCAAGACTGGCCCATTTCTCCAGTAAGAAGAGACGTAAGAAGATTGCCATATGTCCTCAATGTCAGCAGGGTTTTTCCCGATTAAAAATGGAGCCAGATAATCCTCAACAGCCGCAACTACAGAAGTAGGTCTCTGCGTGAAAGTAGCACACCCGACTCCATAGAGTTCCGGCTCGTCGGTTTCCACTTTTACAATCACTAGCCGGATACCATCAGGCTCCGTTAAAATTACCCGGACATTTCTTATTTTGTGTTCGCCCATTTTTATAAATCTCCCGTCACAGTCATCATTCTTTACTAAGAATTAGCTCATTAATTTTTTTACGTTTCCAATTACTTCTGCCGGAACCCGTTCCAAATAAGATTCTGGTCCCAAGTCTGGAGACGGTGGATTGGGAATGGGATGCAATACGACATAGTCGAAGTTAATTGATAAGTCGTTTGCAGCTCGCATAAGATTAAGGATCTGCCCGGTAATCATCTCAGAATTCCCAAGTAGAGAAAATGCTAAAGCCTGTTCATCCGAAAGAAAGTTAACAGCGGTACCACTAGAGACCAGGTCCTCAGCATGATGAAAGTCAGGCCAAACGCCAAACTTTTCCTTTATCTCATCTGGCGAAGCTCCTCTCCAATCCATCCCAAGATTATCCATCAACATTGGAGAATATTCGAAGTAACCCGCGGCCATAGATTTACCCATAATCAGAGCCTTTTCGGGGTCATCGACAAAAACGGTATGGAAGACCGCGCCTAGTCGAACGGCAAAAGGGTCACGACCAACACTTGCGGCACCTTGCCTAATTTTATCAACGGATAATTTTATATTTCTGATATCGGTTCCAACTCGTATAAAAACCCCGTCCGCGAAAGAACCTGCCATCTCCAAAGTCCTTGGTCCGCCAGCAGCTACCCATACAGGAACTTTGTGCGCAAAAGGAAGAATAGCTGGTTTAGATGAGCCAACATCAACAGGGAATCCGGATAGCAATGTCCGTATAGTTCGCACGGAAGATCCAAGTTCTCTAACCGTCGCAGGTTTCAAACCAGCCAACCTTACGGCGGTATCACCTATTCCTAACGTTAAAATTGTTCTATCGGGTGCAAGTTCACCGATGGTTGATATGCTTGAAGCCGTCACTGTCGGATGCCTTGTTACTGGGTTAGCAAGAAGCGGACCAATTTTTATCTTGTTAGTGCAATTGGCTGCGGCAGCAAGTAGAACGTAGGTATCTCTTCTACGGAGTTGTGAGTCCGGCAGAAAAGCAGCATCCCAACCTAAAGACTCTGCTCGTTTGACATCTTTCGCATACGCTGAAACTGAACTGGTGTCGTGTCGATTCAAACCAAAATTAGGAATTTGGATAGCAACCACCTACTTTCAAATAAATCTTCACATCTAGGGAATTTCAGTAACACAACTCAGTGGAGGAGCAGATGGGACTCGAACCCATTGGCCTCTGATCGGGAAATTTGCCATACTGTCTGAACCACTTCAATATAACAGTTTTAGGCATAATAAAGACAAGTTTTCTCACAGGTTGCCATCACAATTTTAGATATTTTCACGGAACCTTACCGTAGTTTCCAGCAACGACCCTTAACTACTAAAAGCAACTGTAGTACTCAAGTGGTTTTAGAGCCATTAGTCATTCTCAGCACGGTGCAAAACGTAAAACCATTTCTAAGCTCCCATGGAAGTGCACATAACCCCTAAGCTGGCGGGTCTTCTTGAAACATCGTGATCCCCATTTCCAGATACTTATCCCGTTCTTCGGGTATGGTGCCGGTGCCCATAGCGAGCCTGATACCAGTGCCATCTAATTGTGCCGCTACATTGCGCATGCAATCATCCACGCTCGGCAATGGATACCCCACATGACCCTCCATGTTAAAGGAGAGATCATTGGGCCCAAATGTCACTACGCTCACTCCTTCTTTCGCCAATTTTCTAATATTGGTCACCGCCTCGACCGACTCCACCTGAATGCTCAAGATCACGTAGTCGTTCCACCACTCTGCATACGCTAGCCGATCCATACCTTGCGCCACGCCACGCACACCTCGACGTGCCTCTCCACCCCAACTTCGCCTTCCGATCTGCGGGTAGTATGTGTAGGCAAGGGCGTCATCCACTGTTTCTTCTTCCATCACTTCAGGTACCAAAACCGCACTGCATCCCAGGTCCAGGTATCGACCCACCAAGTAGGCGTGTCGCGTGTGAGGAATACGCAGCTGCACGTCAATCCCCAACTCTTCAGCAGCGGTACAATAAGCTACCAATGACTCTTCGCTAAACGCCGTATGCTGACCATCGATCCAGATATAGTCGTAGCGGTCAGTTGCCCAAATATCGGCCAACTGACTCTTAGTCGTGTCCAGCGATCCACGCAATGCAACCAGCACCTCTCCGTCCCGGACGCGCTGCCTGAGTGTTTTAGCCTCGGTCATAGTTCTCTCCTGTGTCTCAGTATTATCAGTGTCTTGGTGGGAAAATCTTCGCCATGGTAAACCCGAATCTGCCCAGATACAACATAAACCTTAAAAGTTTTTTTAAAGACCAGGTACCGTAAGAGTTAACGCCTATATTTTTACCAGTCTGCGAAGACTTTTCAATTTTGGGAATAAAAAATCTGTGAAAACAGTGACTCAGAACATAATTATGGTTGCTGTGTTAAGTTTCGAGGTTTTTTGACAAACAACATCAGGAAGGCACCGAAAAAGGTCAAGATCGCGAACACGGAAAATGGGATTACATAAGAATTTGTAGTATCAAACATATAGCCAGCAAATAGGGGTGCTCCAATCATCCCTATATTCATTGGGAACTGGGATATGCCCATGATTGTCGCGAAGGCCTTTCGCCCGAAATATTCTCCACGAATAGCTGTGGTTAATGGGTTACGACCACCGAATCCTACCCCATACAGTAAGGCAAAAATGTAAGCTAAGAGTACAGTGTCCGCAAACGCAATTATTGTTAAAGCGATTCCCTGGATAGCCAAAAATATGGCGATCATAAGGGTTTTGGGAAGGCGGTCCGCAAAATAACCTGAAAGAAACTGGGACGGCAAGGCGACTATGGTGTAGGTAAGAACCACAGTACCTGCTCCACTCAAT
>CAYWYV010000136.1:0-3235 GCA_964462705.1 uncultured Dehalococcoidia bacterium | reverse complement strand
AGGTGACCAACAGTTCCTGCAAAGTAGTTTCTTTGAGTCCCCCATGGTATCCGCTATGCCTGTAATATTTCTTCTGTTCCAACTTACTTCCTGTGACTCTTATTTTTTCAGCATTTACAACAACCACATAGTCCCCAGTGTTGAGGTAGGGTACATATCCAACACGATGTTTACCCTGCAAGAGAGTAGCTATTTCAGAACTGAGTCTTCCAAGGGTCTTACCATCGGCGTTCACTACTCTCCACTCAGGTTTTAACTCTGCATTTTTTGGATGATACATTTTTTGTCTGATTGCCATTACCAAATCCTATCCTTAACAGCTATATTTCCGTTTTGAAGGAGGAAATCCATCATATCGTACTTCCTCCAAACTCAATCCTTGCGGGGGTAGAGAGTGAGCTATTTTATCACTATTACACCCAACCATACGATCTAAGTCATCCATTGAGATGATTTTCCTCCCAACATCAACAAGAGCACCCATCATACGCCTCACCTGATGCGGTAGAAATGCATTTCCCTCCACTGTGTAACTTATGACATGACCTTCTTGACATATCTCAGACTTAATAATCCTCCTGACGGTAGTTGCTCCTTCTACGTTCAATGGAGCTGAGAATTTTTCAAAATCATGCGTCCCTAAATAAATAGACGCCCCTTCATTCATAGCTGTCAAATCTAATTTCCCACTAATCTGTGTCGTCATTCTTCTCATTAAAGGTGTTCGAACAGGCGAATTCCAAACCTTGTATTTATAGACTCGAGAAACAGCATCCCTGCGTGGATCAAACAGTTCTCCCACTTCATAAACACTTTTTAGAGCAATATCGTCAGGCAAATAGTGATTGATCCCACTGCCTACAGATTTAAAATCCGTTGAAGGTGACAACTCGAATGAAATCACCTGGCCAGCTGCATGCACACCAGCATCCGTCCTACCAGCGCCACTCACTCGAATTTTTTCACCGGTTAATTTTTGAATGGACTTTTCAAGTTCTCCTTGTACAGTTGATACCTCCGTCTGATATTGGAAGCCGTGATATTTCGTTCCCTCATATTCAACAATAGATGCAACTTTCATCACGGGTCTCCCTGGCACAAATGTCAAATAGAAGACTCCCTCCAAACATCAACCCTACTCCACAAACTCAAGAACAGCCATTTCAGCAGCGTCACCTTTCCTTGGTCCAAGCTTAGTTAGCCTGGTATATCCGCCCTTTTCTCTCGCCTCAAATCTCGGAGCAAGAACCTCAAACACCTTCTTAACTACATATTCATCTGTTAGAAGAGCCGATGCTTGCCTCCTATGGTGAAGGGTCCCTTTTTTGCCGAGGGTAATGATCTTTTCTGCCATCCTCCTGACTTCCTTAGCCTTACTGTCAGTAGTCTTAATCGACTCGTGACGTAAAAAATCTGTCGCCATTGTCCGCAGCATCAACATCCTGTGTGCAGTAGGCCTATTAAGTTTTCTAGCAGAAATGTGATGTCTCAAATTATTCCTCTCCCTCATCCGTAGCTTCATCATCTTCTGACTGAACCTTGTTAGGATCAAGGTGGTCGGGAAGAATATCCATATCTCTAAACTTGTCATAAAGCTCCGAAAAAGACTTTTCCCCAAAATTTCTGATGTCTAACAATTCGTCCTTTGTTTTTTCCATCACTTCACCGACTTTATTAAGTCCAGCTCTTTTCAAGCAGTTGAGAGTTCTGGAGGAGAGGTCTAACTCCTCGACCGTCATATTGTAGTGCTCTGCCGGAATGGCGAGCGATACTCCGCCCGAACCTTCTTCGGCGGCCTTCGAAGCGTTGGTAAACAAGAAAAATTGATTCACCAAAATATTGGCAGCCTGCTCAACAGCTTCTACAGGGTGAGTAGAGCCATCAGTCCAAACCTCAAGTATAAGATTTTCATAGTCCGTCCGATGCCCCACACTAACCTGTTCAATAGTGTAGTTGACTTTACGAACAGGAGTGAACACAGCATCAATAGGAATAGTACCGATAGAGAGCCCTTCACTACTATCCGCAACTTTATATCCAGTACCGTATCCAACGTTCAATTCCAGTACGAGCTCAGAGTTTTCTGAATCCAGTGTTGCAATGGGCTGCTCAGGGTTAACCACCATGTAGTCAGCAGATGCCATTATGTCGGCCGCTGTCACCAAGCCTGGACCCTTTGCCTCAAGTCTAAGTTTGCCAGGCGTGTCCGATGTCGACTCAGATCTTATCCTGACATCCTTAATATTTAATAGAATTTCTTGTACTTCTTCCTTAACATTTTCGATTGTTGAATATTCATGTTGGACCGTCTCAACTTTTACCCAGGTAACAGCTGTACCAGGGAGCGAATTGTATAAGACCCTTCTAAGAGGATTACCAAGAGTTACCCCGTATCCAGGATCAAGAGGACCGACCACAAATTTTCCATATGTCTCAGACGTTTCCTCCACTGAAATTTTTGTGTCAATAATTATCTCTTCTTCGAGTTCTGGCCCGTCAAGAATCGATATGTCTGAGTAATCCATTGCCATTGTCATTATTCTGTCTCCTATGCCCTTATTTGGAATAGAGCTCTACAATCTGAGTGGTATCGATTTCTGGCTCTCCATCCTCAGCAGTAGGAATTGTAATAGTTGTAGTTTCCATTTCCTCTTGATTCAATACGATCCAATGAGGAGTCGGTATTGTCTTGCAGTTTTCCTGTGCTATCTCAAACAAAGACGTTTTCTTTCCTTTTTCCGTCCACTGAATAACATCACCTTGATCAATTTGATAGGAAGGAATATTCACCTTCCTGCCGTTTACATTAAAGTGCCCATGATTAACTGCCTGACGAGATTGTTTTCTCGACAGAAACATTCCTGATCTGTAGAGTACATTGTCCAATCTTCGTTCCAATAAAATTATCAGATTGTCTCCAGTGACACCCTCTTGAAAAAGAGCCTTATCAAAATAATTTCTAAACTGTTTCTCCAGCACGCCATAAAGAAACTTAGCTTTCTGTTTCTCTTTAAGCTGCAGACCATAGGCAGAGACTCTTCTTCTTCTTGTAAATCCCTGATTGACTCTCTTGTCTTTTCTGGTCCCATACACTCCGTATGATTCCAGTCCTAGCGATCTAAGTTTCTTCTGTATTGGTCCTGTGTATCTTGCCATATCATCCTACTAAACTATTCGTATTATTTTGCCCTGAAACTCTAACTCCTAATTCGGAGATTAATTTATCAACAGTGAA
>CAYWYV010000135.1:0-3251 GCA_964462705.1 uncultured Dehalococcoidia bacterium | reverse complement strand
CGAATCAAAAATCTGAATGCCAATCTCAATAATCTGATCTTGTTTGGGGTCGAGTCCGGTAGTTTCTAGGGCAACGGCAGCGAACAACATGTTTTGCAGTGGTGGAGTATTAGACATCGAATAACAGGAGTATAGCATCGAAAATTCTGTAAACTCTTGGAGGTTCGTATATCATGAATGGCAGGGTTGTTAATCTGCGGTCTATAGAGCAAAAAATCAGTGAAGAATTAAAGTTGATGGTAAGACATGTCTGCTGACGGCCAATCAAATAATCCAGAGTTTAGAAAACTGGATAACCAGAATACCGATTTCACCAGGTCCCTGCATTATGATCGTAGATTATACAGTCAGGATATTGCTGGCTCGTTGGCTCACGTTTCTATGCTTGGCAAGCAAAGAATCATTTCCACGGAAGAAGCCACGAAAATTCAAGCTGGTCTTGAATCGATACTGAATGAAATTGAAGATGAGACATTTCCCTGGAGAAATGAATTAGAAGATATTCACATGAATATCGAACGCAGGCTTTTTGACAAGATTGGTGCTCTGGCGGGAAAACTCCATACGGCGAGGTCCCGCAACGACCAGGTGGCTCTAGACCTGCGGATGTATGTCAAAGAATCATGTGTGGGCATTGAAGAACGTTTGGAGATATTGCAAGCCACCTTGTTGGCACTCGCTGAAACTTATCTCGAGACAATCATCCCTGGATATACTCACTTGCAAAGGGCACAGCCTGTATTACTGTCCCACCATTTTCTGGCCTATTTTGAAATGTTCCAACGGGACAAAGTGCGTTATTTGAGGGTAAGAGATTCTGCTGATGTAATGCCCCTAGGTAGTGGAGCTCTAGCGGGTTTACCATACCCGATAGACAGAACTTACGTTGCCGATAAACTTGATTTTTCCTCCATTAGTGAAAACAGTATGGATGCTGTCTCTGACCGGGATTTTTTGCTTGAATTCCATTCCGCTACAGCCACTTGTGCAGTCCACATTTCTCGCCTAGCTGAGGACTTAATTTTGTGGAGTACAGAAGAATTCGGGTTTATTAGGTTGGGAGAAGAGTTCACGACCGGTAGCAGCATAATGCCTCAAAAGCGAAATCCGGATTTCGCAGAATTGGCTCGCGGCAAATCAGGTCGCATTTTTGGTAATCTGTTCAGTCTATTAACCGTACTGAAGGGTCTCCCCTTAACCTACAATCGAGACTTACAAGAGGACAAAGAGGGGTTTTTCGATAGTGACGACACTATAGTCGCCATCCTGGATATGCTCCCTGGTATGCTCTCGTCGCTGCAAGTGAAAGTGGAAAACACTCGTTCGGCAACTGAAGAAGGTTTGTTACTTGCTACTGACGTCGCAGACTACCTTGTTGAAAAAGGGTTAACTTTCAGGGAAAGTCACGCACTCGTCAGTAAATTGACTGATTACCTTACCCTGAAGCAAAAAATCTTCTCCGATCTAACGTTGAACGAATATAAACAATTCAGTAAGGCATTTGATGAAGATGTTCTTGCGATAACAGCACAAACATCAATAGAGGCCAGGCAAACTTATGGCGGAACTGCCACTTCTATGGTTTCAGATGCCATCGCAAGAGGTCATAAGCGCCTGAAGAATTCTAGACTGGATTGAAATGCTTATATATCCTTCGATCTTAACCCTTGACTTCAGTCAAGTAGAGTCACAAATCAAAGCTGCTGTCGCTGGTGGTGCTGACGGTATCCATGTAGACGTAATGGACGGTCAGTTCGTGCCACCGATCACATTTGGTTCACCAATTATCGAAGCTATCAACTCAGTCACTAATCTTCCTCTCGACATCCATATGATGGTGATTGAACCCGATAGGTTTTTTGCGGATTTCGTGGACGCTGGAGCGAAGTCAATCACAGTGCACTTTGAGGCAGTTGAAGACATAGGGCAAACTCTTGCCAAGTTAGATAGTCTCGGAGTGAACAAGTCTCTCGCCTTGAATCCAGAAACCGAAATCAAGAAAAGTTTTCCTTATTTAGCGCAGTTGGATCAGATTCTGATTATGTCGGTCAACCCGGGTTATGGAGGACAAAGCTTTATTGAATCCTCCTTACAGAAGATAGAGCAAGTGAAAAATCAGATAGTAAAACAAGGACTTTCAACTAATATCCAAGTCGACGGCGGGATCAACCATGAGACAATTTCCGCAGTCGCCCATGCGGGAGCAGACATCGTAGTCGCGGGGAGCGTGGTTTTCGGACCCAACAAAAACCCAACTGAAGGCATTCAACAGCTCAGAAAGAATTTGGAAAGTTGAACTATATATAAATGATCATTCTTGGAATAGAGACGTCATGCGACGATACAGCTGTTGCTCTGGTTCAAGACGGGGTAAAAATCCTCTCGAACGTCGTTGCCGACCAATCATATATGCACGAACGTTACGGAGGAATAATTCCAGAAATCTCGGCAAGGGAACATCTCATAACTATTATCCCCACGGTTGATAGATGCTTAGAGGAACCTTCTGTCAGTAATCGTGATATAGAGGCTATTGGTGTTACTCACGGCCCTGGACTGGCTGGTTCACTTCTTGTTGGTGTCAATGCTGCGAAAGCATTGGCCTATTCCTGGGACACTTCACTAATCGGAATTAATCACCTTGAAGGCCATATTTACGCGGCGTGGTTGGAGGAGCTCTATCATAATTCTAAATTAAAATTCCCAATAGTTTGTCTCATCGCTTCAGGCGGGCATACCGAACTGGTCTTGATGAAAAATCATTTAGATTACGAACTGTTAGCCAGAACTCGTGACGATGCTGCCGGCGAAGCATTTGATAAAGTCGCTAAGATTTTAGGTTTAGGTTTCCCCGGAGGGCCAATCATAGAAAAACAGGCCCAACATGCCAGTGAGGTCGACTTCCAATTCCCTAGACCAACAGTTAAAGGATCTTTAGACTTCAGTTTCAGTGGATTAAAGACAGCTGTTGCCCGTAAAGCTGAAACTGATGGGTTCTATCCACAAAATGAGATGAGACCCCCCACCTCCCTAGAAGTGTGGGAATACTCTGCAGCATTCCAACACGCCATAACAGATTGTCTTGTCCAACGAACTATAAAAGCCGCCAGGGAAAATGAGGCCTCAGGGATAATTCTGGGCGGTGGAGTAGCCGCCAATGGTTTCCTGAGAAAGGAAATGGCAAGATCCAGTTCAGTACCCGTAGTTGCTCCAAAACCATCACTGTGCACCGATAATGGAGCTATGATTGC
>CAYWYV010000134.1:0-3304 GCA_964462705.1 uncultured Dehalococcoidia bacterium | reverse complement strand
AGAGGCTCTGGTCGAATTTTACAGAAGATTACGACCAGGCGAGCCACCTAACGCTGAGAATGCTCGCGGCCTCATAAACACATTGTTTTTTGACTCCCGTAGATATGATCTAGGCAAGGTCGGCCGATATAAACTTGACAGTGTATTGAAAGGCCCAGAAAACGCGGACAGGGACGGCGAACCTGATGACAGGATACTGAACAAAGAAGACATTATTAACCTCCTTAGACGTCTTATCCAGATTAACAATGAGGAGAGAAGGGCCAATGATATAGATCACCTGGGCAATCGAAGAGTCCGCGCAGTCGGTGAGCTTATTCAGAATCAGGTCAGAGTTGGACTGCTCAGAATGGAAAGAGTTATTAAGGAAAGAATGACCATTCAGGCTGACCCAGCTAGTACAACCCCAGCCGCCTTGATAAATGTTAGACCTGTCGTAGCCGCTGTACGGGAATTTTTTGGCGGCTCTCAACTCTCGCAGTTCATGGATCAAGCTAACCCACTGGCAGAACTTACCCACAAAAGAAGATTGTCTGCATTGGGTCCTGGAGGATTGTCCAGAGAACGAGCAGGGTTTGACGTTAGAGACGTACACCATTCTCATTATGGTCGAATCTGCCCTATCGAGACGCCAGAGGGTCCAAACATTGGGCTATTAGTTTCTCTCGCAACATACGCAAAAACTAACGCTTTTGGTTTTATCGAAACCCCGTATAGAAAAGTGTTAACTGAAATTAATAACGGAGCTCCGGAATCTCTCATTGGACATACCCCTACGGATGATCTGAAAGCCGATGACGGCAGAACTATAGTCAGATCTGGCACCGAAATCACAATCAGAACTGCAGGTAGAATTTCTAGTCAAACACAAATCAAACACATTGAGGTGAAGCCGTTTGTGTCCAACTCCATTAGCGATATTGTCCACCTCACTGCTGATGAAGAAGAAAACTATTTTATCGCACAAGCCAACTCAGCGATTAATGATGCCGGCCAATTTATCGAAGATAGAGTAGAGACTAGAAACGGTGAAGACGTAAGCATGGAGTCGACCGAGGACGTGGCATACATGGATGTTTCGCCGCTCCAGCTGGTCAGCGTTTCTACTTCTTTGATTCCTTTCCTTGAACATGACGACGCCAATAGAGCCCTGATGGGTTCTAACATGCAAAGACAAGCAGTCCCTCTGTTGAAGCCTGAGTTCCCATTAGTGGGAACTGGGATGGAGGAAAGGGTGGCTAAAGATAGTGGCCAAGTGGTACTGGCCAAAGTAGACGGCATGGTTACGAGTGTCACCGGTACAAACATAGAAATAACAGATGAGAAAGACAAAATATATGATCATAAACTCATAAAGTTCCACAGGAGTAACCAAGGTACCTGTATCAATCAACGACCCATAGTTGACAAGTTCACCCCTGTAAAGAAAGGAGACGTACTGGCTGATGGGTCATCTACGGACGCAGGAAAACTCGCGCTAGGTCAAAACGTGCTTGCGGCATTCATGACATGGGAAGGCTACAACTTTGAAGATGCCATCATCATAAGCAATAGACTCATAAAAGAAGACAAATTCACTTCTATACATGTGGAGAAACACGAGATTGAGGCACGGGATACAAAATTAGGCCCAGAAGAAATAACGAGGGATATACCAAATATTGGAGAGGAAAGCCTTCGAAACCTTGATGAGGACGGGATAATACGTATTGGGGCTGAGGTGAGTAATAGGGACATACTGGTGGGAAAAATCACTCCGAAAGGTGAAACCGAGCTCAGTGCAGAGGAAAAACTGTTGAGGGCCATATTCGGTGAGAAAGCGCGCGATGTTAAGGACTCGTCACTATATGTACCACACGGTCAAGGCGGCAAGATTATCGAGGTTAAAATTCTTGAAAGAGAAAACGGCGATGATTTACCTCCAGGGGTAAACAAATTAGTCAGAGTATGGATAGCACAAACACGCAAAATCACCGAGGGTGATAAAATGGCAGGGCGCCACGGGAATAAGGGAGTAGTTGCAAAGATACTTCCAGAAGAAGATATGCCCTTCCTTCCCGACGGAACTCCAATAGATATAATTCTTAACCCAATTGGGGTACCCTCACGCATGAACCTCGGACAGGTGCTTGAAACCCATCTAGGATGGGCTGCCAAACGACTTGGATTTAGTGCTGAAACTCCAGTCTTCGATGGAGCCGAAGATACAGCAATCGAAGACGAACTCGCTAAGGCCTGGATCATAGAACAATCAGGTGCTATACCAGCCACAAGCGCTCTAGAAAATAGCATCGAAAATGTGGATCTTGATTCTATAAGTGACTATTTGGAAAAGCGTGGGTTTAGCTTTGATGATATTTTTGTCAACAAAGTTCCAAATGCCCCCCGCACGGCTTGTTTAAAGATATGGCTCAGCGAATTCGCAAACCGTGATTCATCAAATTTGAACGTCGACGAAATGATGGAACTGGCTCTTGAGCTAAGTAGAGACTATCAGCTGGCTGCTCCGATTCTGGGGAAGTCGATGCTTTTTGACGGCAGAACTGGTGAAGCATTCGATCAGCCTATAACAGTCGGATACATTTATATGCTCAAACTAATCCACTTGGTGGAAGATAAGATACACGCTAGAGCAACAGGCCCGTACTCGCTTATCACTCAACAACCTCTTGGTGGAAAAGCACAAATGGGAGGACAGAGATTTGGTGAGATGGAAGTTTGGGCGTTGGAAGCGTACAGTGCAGCTCATAACCTAAGAGAAATGCTAACGATCAAGTCGGATGACGAAATTGGCAGGGTGAAAACCTACGAGGCTATTGTAAAAGGTGAGGATGTTGCACAACCTGGTATACCCCAATCATTCCACGTGCTAATGAAAGAATTGCAAAGCTTAGGGCTTGCGGTAGAACTTCAAAACGAATCTCATGATGATATGGGCATGACGGACGAAGACACCTTCTTCGGCCAAACAGGTGAAATGGAAGATCCTCTAGCATTGCTAGAAGGGACAGCGATTACAGAAGGTGGAGACGAGTCCCTCGAGTCGTCGGACACCAGTACGGCAGAAGATGATCAACCTTTGACCAGTGGAGATAGCTAAAAAAACAGCTATATTTTCAAAATTGGGTTGTCGAATATTTATTTCAACGGAGAATAACAAATGGCACAGGTCGCTAACGATTTCGATGCAATTACAATATCCCTAGCATCTCCTGAAACCATATCCAGATGGTCATGGGGCGAAGTCACTAAACCTGAAACTATTAATTACCGAACCCTGCGTCCCGAAAAAGAGGGGCTATTT
>CAYWYV010000133.1:0-3324 GCA_964462705.1 uncultured Dehalococcoidia bacterium | reverse complement strand
ACTAATTACTGGATAACAGATCTTGAGGAAGCCTCTAGGCGCCGGACCACAATTTTGGATCTATCCATCATTTCGGGGATTTTGGGTCCAATCTCATTAACCCATTTGTCACTTTCGTAGACAGCAGCGTAAAGGTTTTCTCTTTCCTGTTCGGATTCAAAACGTCTTATCCATACGTACAGATCATCCTCTTCCTCACCCACAAAGCTGCCAAGTATCACCATACCTTTTGAAACCTGAAAGGGAATGATCTCTTCCTCCATAAAGCGCACCCAATTCTCTCTCTGGCCGGGTAAAGTTCGATATTCTCTTAATTCGAAAAACATAACAATTCAACCTCTTTATTTAACTTAATGACCACCACCTGCAAGATAAACGAGAACGCTAGCTATTATATACAGAGAAATAAGTGAGACTGATTCAAAGGTTACTAGGCGTCCAAAACCTAATTTCACTTTGCTAACTGAAGGTACTAGAACAACCATCGTCATAACCACGGCGATTATCGCTGTGAGCCCGTGAATTGGAGATACAACATCCCAGATTGGTCCACTTGTGTAGCTGACATCGTCCAAAAACAAAACAAATCCCATGTTGAACAAATTACTACCGAGAACATTGGTTATCGCCAATTCAGGAGCCATAATTCTTAACGCCGCAATGGAGGCGGCTAGCTCCGGGAGGGATGTGCTTAATGCTAAAAACTGGGTCCCGACAAAACTTCTATCCCATCCCATTGCCTCTGAAAGACCCTCACCCGTCCCAGCTAGTAGAATCGCAGCACAAACGACTATAGCAGCAGCAACACCGTAAATCACAAAGGCTCTTGTCAGGCTGTTGTCAGAATAATCATGTTCCTCTTCCGTAGTGTCAGAATTCTTCTCTTCCTTGTAAATCGCATAAAGAGCAGCAACAAAAACAAGTATCAGTACTACGGAGACAGGACTCACAAACCAGCCAGAGGCAAAGGAAATGCTCTGATGGATGATTATTCCGCAAGCGGCGACACCAACAACCGCTACACCTAAGACCCCAACCAACGGAACACCACTTCCAAGGCTAGATAAAATAGGGCCACGGCGCCAAATAATATCCAGGATTCCTATGATTAGCAGATTGAATAGATTACTGCCGAACGCATCCCCAGCAGCGAGATTAGCTCCCTCAGGTCCCCCAATCATAGTAACTGCGCTCACTCCTGTACCCAATTCCGGCAATGAGGTAGCGGTGGCAAGCAACACCACACCAATAAATGACCGACCCAAACCTGTTTTGAAAGCGATAATGTCAGCTGATTTAGCTAATTGAGTGGCGGCTACAAGAATCACAGCAGCTAGGACTGCCAGAGTGCTCCACAAAACAGGTAATGAGGAAAAGTCCACACTCTACTCCAATAATAATCATGCAAAAAAGGGGTGACTCGTGGTCAAAAATACGCGAACACCTAGAAATTATACAGGTGATTGTCTCAAGGGATACTGGAGCAGAAGTTTATTCTCGTCCGGTACTTACAAGGAGATCTTTACGGTCTCTCCATTTATTCAAAAATCTTCCATAATTTTTACGGCTCAAATCATCCCGTTCCTGTTCAGCTAGAGCAGTCCAACCTCTGTGCTCATGAAGCACGATTGGAAGAGTGTTGTCAGCTATGACCTTAAAACCTTTATCTTTGAACTGAAAACTAAAATCTATGTCCAGATTTCTATAAAACCTAAATGTTTCCCTCATCAAACCGACAACAGGTAGATCCTCCCTTCTGAAGGCGAGACAATATGCCTGCATGGCATCCATTTCTCCTGACTCACCTTCACCATCGTGGAAATGAAGGAAGTCTGTGGTCCTTAATCCGGCAAAGCCAGCAATCCCTACATCAGAATCACTCAGAATATCTCGTAATCTACCTAGAAAAGCCCCAGTGGGTTCTACACTGGGATCTACCAAGACAAAATATTTACCCTGAGACTCACGAAAGAGGCAATTCTTTGCAGCCCCGTCGCCCAACCGGTGGTCTGCATGTAGGACACGAACATTCGGATATGAATCCGCAATAGACTGAAGTTCAAGCGCATCCTTCTCAATGTTTCCATTGTCGAGAATAATTATTTCCAAGCGTTTACTTAATTTTGCTTGAGGTTCAAATTTTAAGAAGCTGTCGGTACATCTCTTGACATCAGCAGGAAAGCCTTCACTCACCATCGCGACAGAAAATTCAACAGTAGAGGCTTCACCAATACTAGACGGTACATCAGAGGGAGTGGAAATTAGTGGCCATCTCTCCGTCCTCATCTCGCCACTATCTTTTTGCCTCACAATAGAGACTTCCTCATCTAAATCTTGGACAACATATCCTTTCGACAATACTTCCTCTCGAAGCCGATCCGCTTCCTCATATGCCTGTCCCTTACGACACACACTTCTTGAAGCAAGAAGAGTTCCGATGTCCTCGGCTACATGAAACATATCTTCAGTATTCCGAATACCTAACCCTAATATTTCGTCTATCTTATTCATGGCATGATATTTGGACGAACTGGATATGTTGCTTTCAACCAGTCTCCATAGAATATCCAGCCCACGGGGGAAGTTTAAATCGTCCTCTACTGCCTTGATGAAGTTGGAAATCCACGGACGATACTCCTCCGTAATTGGAGATTGCCCAGCCGAATCCCTTTTCCAAGTAACGTAATGGCGCCTGAGACGATTTAACGCGGATTCTGCTGAAGCCAAGGCTCTGAAGGTGAAGTTGATCCTCGATCGATAACGACCTGTCATACACAGATACCGGAATGAGATCGGGTCGAACCCTCTGGAAACTAAATCAGGTACGGTGTAAGCATTCCCAGCTGATTTGGCCATTTTCACCCCATCAGCAAGCAGGTGCTGCCCATGAACCCAGTGTTTCACAACTGCGTCGCCAACTACACCCTCGCTTTGTGCAATTTCTCCCTCATGGTGGGGAAATATATTGTCGACACCACCCGTATGCAAATCTATAGAGTTACCCAAGTACTTCATCGACATAGCAGAACACTCAATATGCCAGCCAGGAAAACCTTCACCCCATGGGCTATCCCACTTTAAATCTCTTCCTTCTTCGGCAGCCTTCCAAAGAGTAAAATCCCTGGGATCGCGTTTCCGGGGATCGGCCTCATTTCTAACTGCCTCCTGAAGCATAGACTCATGAATATTTCCTGAAAGCTCTCCATAATTGGGAAATTCTTGGACTGCAAAATATACATTTCCATCAACTTCATAGGCGAGTCCGTTCGAAACTAAGTCTACCGCGATGTCGATCATCTCCTTCACGTGGTCGGTAGCTTTTGG
>CAYWYV010000132.1:0-3363 GCA_964462705.1 uncultured Dehalococcoidia bacterium | reverse complement strand
AAATGGAGGCCCTGTTCCTGCTGTCCACGTGGATCACGAGTGTGAAGAGCACTTAAAAGATAAGGTCCATAACTTGACAGCATAGTTTTGAGAATAGATATATCCACAGATTGCCCAACACCTGATACATCTCTCTGAATAAGTGCCGAAACGAGACCGACGAATGCATTAGCTCCGGCCGTGAATTGTGATTCTGTACCAGGCGCTTTTAGAGGCATCTGACCGGGGTTTCCATTTGCACTGCAATAACCGGTCAATGCCTGCATGGTGAGATCACTGAATGGTCTCGAGCTCCATGAATTCGATTTACCAAATGCCGTGATAGAGCATGAAATCGCCGTGGCGGGTAGACTGGCTAAAATCTCTGAAATATCACCCCTAGATCTCTCATCATCGTCAAAATCTTCGATCATGACATCTGACTCTGATACAAATTCCAGAAATGACTCAAATCCTTCCCCGGTTTCAACCTGAGAGATTGGAAGTTTATTGTAATTCAGATAGTGGTAGATTGCTCCGGGATCGTCACTAAATCCACCCTTCCTATAGGGACCGTAACCTATCGATGAGTCTTCCCTGCCAGCAACAGACCCTTTGTATACATTAGCACCATGATCGGCAAGCATTCTGGCACAGTAGGCACCCGCAAATCCGGACGACAAATCCAACACTCTAAGACCGGAAAAGGGGTTCATCAGCCCCCGTCACCAAATTTCTTGTCACGATTCCGGGCGCGGTCTATCGATGTAACTCTTTCGTCACCAGCCAATTCCCGTCGGTGAGACAACCCCAGAGCATGATTATGAAAGCCTGACATCACACTGTTTCTGTATCCCATCTGATCCTGAACCTGATTTAAAGAAGCTTTTGAAAGACGTAGGGCAAATGGATCCTGAAGGGCTATTCTCTGAGCCAGTTCCATCGTCTCTTCTGCAAGTTTGTCACGGGAAACAACTCTGTTTACAAGTCCAAGTCGCTCCGCTTCATGAGCACTCATCCAATCACCGGTAAACAAATATTCCTTTGCCTTCCTTATTCCTATTTCCCATGGAAGTGAAATAAATTGGACATGAGGTCCTCCCCATCTCACAGTTCTGTCACTGAATTGTGCATCTTCAGAAGCCACTATGAGATCACATGAAGATGCAAGAATGATTCCACCCATGATGCAGTATCCATGTACCCGGGCAATAGTAGGCTTCGGAAAGTCTCTCCAGCGCAAGGTGTTAGCTACATTCTGTTGCCAGCTACGCTCGTATTCTCCTGCGGTCCCTGGCGAATAGGGTCGCTTTTCACGATCCTCCATCTCCTGTGGACTACCAAGATCATGACCGGCCGAAAAATGTTCTCCCGCGCCTGCCACAATTACTACCTTTACAGAATCATCATTAGCGGCATCGTCAAACGCCTGGTCTAATTCTTCTCTCATTATGCGACTCTGGGCGTTTAGTACCTCAGGTCGATCTACTGTAATGGTAAGTACCGCTCCGTCCTGTTCAAGAAGTAAATCAGTGTATTTGGATGATTGGTCCATATCAGCCTCCGGATATGATCTGGTTTCGAGGAAAATTATACTAAGTCTGCGAAAAGAGTATCGACACTTAGCTAGAAGAAGCCAAATCAGGAACAGATGGTTCCCTTGACGAATAAACCAAAGCAGCTCCCAGTAAGAATATAAACATTATTACTACGAATGCCGGTCTGTATGTCTGGGTCAGATCAAAAGACACCCCGACCAGTACCGGTGCAAGAGCCGATCCCAAAATAGTGACAGGGTGTGACACGCCTCTAATAGAACCTATATGTGCTCTTCCAAAATAACGCGCCCATAACGACTCACTCAAAGGTATCGTCCCACCGAACCCAAACCCGTAAAGGAAAAATCCCACCAGTAGAACAGACACCAATGTATAAGACCCTGCTACGAGCATTAAAAGAACACCAGTAGCAGATATGGTGTAAGCAACTATCACTAAGATCCGGGGATGAAATCTCTGCAACCCAAACCCCCAGACTGTTTTTGAGGATAAATTGGCGAGTCCATTAACAGACAAACCTATTGCACCTGTTGTTCTTGCAAATCCCGCCCCCTGTGAAAAAGGTATTGCATGAATCAAAACAGACATAAGTCCAGAAGATATAAGAGCGAACCCGAACACCAGCAACCAGAAACTTCTAGTTCTTATTGCCTGAGATCGATTCAGTGGACTGAGTTCGGATACAGGCAGATCTTCAAGATCGTCTTGCCCCTTTTCAACACCATCTGGTAGTAATCCGTAATCCTCAGGAGTCCTTCGCATCAGTATTCCTATAGGAAAAACCACCAGCAAAACGAAAAGAGAAAGCGTGAAATATCCATTCCTCCAACCATAGTTGTCTACCACACCGGTTAAAACAAGCGGAGTTATCAAACTTCCCAGAGATATGCCCGCGGAACCAAGCGCCAGCGCCCATCCCCGTTTTCTCACAAACCATTTATTAACTGCTGAGTTAACAACAAAGCTACTGAATAGATTCCACCCACCGATACCAGCAATTAGATAAATTGGAATGAAAACTATCAGGCTTGACTGAGTCCCGAGCAGGAAAAGACATACTGCACTTACAATCGAACCAATCAATATCAGTGGTCTGGGACCTCTGGTATCAAGAACCTGCCCCACGACAACACTGGAAAGAGCACCGGTACCAACGGCGATTGAGGGTCCGAGAGTATACTGCCATACCTTCCAGCCAAGACTCTCCGTTACAGGTTGTGTAAACACACCTACGACAGACTGACCCACGGAAAGCGAGGCAAAGTTACACAGGATAGCTCCCAGAACGATCCACCATCCGTAATAAGGTTTTCTCAAAATTCAGCCTTTCCAAATAGATAAACGTGAGACTTTATAAGTCTACGATCATAGGATAAAAGACTTTAAATCAAAAAATCAGCTTAGGAAACATCACAGATGTCAGGCAATCTTCCTGCAAGCTGCAAACTCTCCATGAGTTCGTCATATTCTGCTCTGTCCACTGGCAACTCCACTTTCTTGCCAGTACAACCAGACAACGTTATAGCCGCAACAAGTTCCTGAGCTCTGGCTCCTTCCTCACCGGTAACAAGAGGATCTCTTCCCTCTTGAATTGCCCTACAAAAGTCATCAATTGCCGGGGCGTGTGTTCCTTTTTCAGGCCCGAAGTCAAAAGTTTCGGAAGTGGAGTCTGGAGGAACAAATTTAACTGTTCTGTCAGTTTCAAGAAATTCCTGGACGGGGGTCTTCATCCTGTGAAGTGTTACCTTCCAGTCATCCATAATAATAGCTCCGTTTTCCCCGTAAATTTCGATACGCTGTTTATTGGGAGCCTGGACAGTGTCAC
>CAYWYV010000131.1:0-3402 GCA_964462705.1 uncultured Dehalococcoidia bacterium | reverse complement strand
AGGTAAATCAAGAGACACCGGCATTCGATAATCCAAAAACGATGTATTCAACATTTTCCCCGATTCGTCAAAAATGTATTCTTCATTAAGAGCCCATCCGATTCCCTGAACGGCTCCACCCTGCATCTGGCCCTCAACGTAACTCGGATGAATCGCCTTCCCTACGTCTTGAATCGTAGTGTAGCGAAGCACATCAACTTTTCCAGTCTTCTTATCTACTTGGACATCAACTAGGTGCACCGCAAAAGCGTTCCCAACGCCACCGGGGTTGACGGTAGCTCTCCCTACAATCGGTCCGCCAGTAGAATTAAGCATCGAAGATAATTCCTGAAAACTCATATTCAGAGCAGGATCACTTTTATGGGTGATGTCTGAACCCTCGTATCCAACATCTGCAACGTCAACATCCCAAATCTTGGCAGCTCGCTGACACATCTGATCACGTATGTCGTAGGCAGCCTCGACACAAGCAGTCCCTGTCTTGAAAGTAACTCCGCTTCCTCCAGCACCCGAACTATAACCAATTGAATCAGTATCCCCTATGGAGGGTTGAACATCTTCTGATTCAAGACCGAGGACATCTGCAACCTGCATCGCCATAGCTGCCCGACTACCTCCAACATCTGGAGATCCTTCAACCAGTGAGACCGTCCCATCTGCATTTACACTCGCGACGGCACTTGCTGGCCCACTGCCATTAAACCAAGCTCCAGCAGCTATCCCTCTCCCAATATTTTCTCCCTCTTTTGGAGCAGAATAATGTGGGTGGTTTTTTGCTGCCTCCAACGTCTCCACAAGTCCAATACGTCTATAAATTGGCCCGTTTGCAGGCTGACGTGTTCCCTCTTTGGCAGCGTTATTTAGCCTAAATTCAACTGGATCAATTTGAAGTTTTTCAGCTAATTCATCAATAACTGTTTCCATAGCGAACGCGGCCGCCGGGGACCCTGGCGCTCTATAAGCCGATGATTTCTGAACGTTTGTCAACACATCCAGTCCTTCCACTGAAGCGTTTGGAATAACGTAGGGCCCAAGCATGGTTCTACTGCCTCCCGCAACGGGAGAGCCAGGAAAAGCTCCTGCCTCAAAAGTAAGCTTTGCTTTTACAGCTGTTAACTTACCATCTGCGGATGAGCTAATTTTTATGTCTATATTGGTGCCAGAAGTAGGCCCAGTTCCTTCAAATACATCCGCCCTGCTCATGATTATCTTCACAGGCGCACCAGATTTCTTCGAAAGCATTGCAGCGACAGGCTCAAGGTAAACTCCACCCTGTCCCTTACCACCAAACCCACCACCTATTTCCAGTGGTATGACTTTCACATCTCCAACGGGTATATCTAAAATAGCCGAAATATGATCTCGGAACGCAAAAAGCTGTTGAGTGCTACACCATACAGTCAATTTCCCATCTTTGTTCCAGAAAGCCGTAGTCGCTTGGGGCTCTATATAGCCCTGATGTACTGATTTGGTTTTAAATGATCTTTCCACAATGACTGCATCACTCTCTCTGAAAGCAGCTTCTACATCACCTTCCTCTGCCAGTATCTTCAAAGCCAGGTTGCTGGGTGCAACTGTTTCTTCCTCTCCCCATCCTCCAACACGGAATAATGCCGTAGATTGCGTCAAGAGTCGGTCATGAAGAACGGGGGCATCATCAGCCAAAGCATCAGTTGCATTAAGTACTGCGGGAAGAACTTCATAATCCACAGAGATAAGTGACGCAGCTTCTTCTGCAACGTGTTGATTTATCGCCGCAACAGCCGCCACCGCATGTCCCCGATAAAGAGCTTTTTCTCTTGCGAGTACATTTCTGCTGTAAAAACCATAATTAACTGCCGCCCCTTCCTCAAGATCGGCAATTTCTGCGGATACCTCCGGTAGATCGGAAGAGGTGACTACAGCTTTAACCCCAGGATGGGTAATCGCACGAGATACATCAATTGATCTGATACGTGCGTGAGGATGGGGGCTACGCAGGATTTTCCCTTGCAGATAACCTGTAGGATGGGAATCAGCACTATATCGTGCCCGACCAGTAACTTTATCGGCTCCGTCATGCCTGACAGGCCGAGTGCCCACTACTTTAAACTCTTTCTCGGAAATTATCATGTTTGGTTCGTATGTAGTCACTTACATCTCCACAAGGGTTTGTTTGTCTAAACTATCTGTCACCCCAAATTTACCACAGAGAATATGTGTTTATCTTCTTTTGGCAAATTTGGGTGCATGGGAGGCAATAATGTTTAATACGCTCTCATACACTAGGATCGATGGAGAAAAGTTGATTTCAAACTGGAGCTGAGGGTGGATAACTATCAACAACCCCTATCGCATAATAACGCGATCAAGAATTTCTGAGCTATATTGGTCGCAGTTACATTAGGCAACCGAAGAAAACTAAAAATTAATATGGAACTAGTTTTGTCGCCTCTCGCACAGAGTGAAAAGATTGGCGACCCCGACCAGATTCGAACTGGCGATCTCAGCCTTGACAGGGCCGTATGTTAAACCGCTACACCACGGGGCCGTGAATAAAATCTTTGTGACATACAAGGCGAAATTTTAATTTCGAAACACTAGGTCAGTCAACACTTAAAACGCCTAAATAAAAACCATTAAATTTTAGGCCAACTTAAATTAAGTTTACGATGCAGAGAACCCAGCGGTATCCAAAGCCTCATCAATTTTGGAAGGGCTGTAACCAACAATTTTTTCGTCGCCAATCACCGTCACCGGAGTGCTTCGATAGCCCATAGTGACCAACTCTTTAAGAGCATCCCTATCCTTAGAGACATTGTGTTCTGTGTAATCAAATCCCTTTCGTGAAAGATACACTTTCACCATGTGACAAGGGCCTCAACCTACCGACGTAAATACTTTTATCGATTCAGCCATAATTTTTATACCACCAAAGATTTTTTACACCTATATCATACCTTATAGCATGAATTATGTGTCATTCAGAGTTTTCGCTTCTACGACGTTCGTTGAACGCTTTTTTACCCCCAGTATCCTCAAATAATTCGGTTCCTAATGGAACAGCTTCATCAATCGTTTGAGTAAAATCCTCTCCAGATTCATATTTGTGAAGAAACTCTTCACTCACAAAAAACATTCATATACAGAACCCATCTCTCTCGATGTCTTCATGGTGACGTTCACACGGACAGATTTTCTTGCGATCCTCAACTGGATCGCCACTTAGGGGCATTCAAGGGCAATATCTGTATCCTTGAGTCCTGTGGTTTTCAGCCAGACCTTTCTGAACCTCCTCCACAACTTCTTTCTCAGGAAAGAACTGATAGGGTCCTCTCTGTACATACCGATCAGAGAATTTGACCGCGCTTTCCAATGCTTCAGACTCGCTCATCAATTTAGGCACATTAAAAAACCTCTACT
>CAYWYV010000130.1:0-3460 GCA_964462705.1 uncultured Dehalococcoidia bacterium | reverse complement strand
AGAAGTTGTTTCCCAAGTCACCCAAACTATAAAAAAGCACTCCATTACCTATGTTGGTAAAGGAAAGCTGGATCAACTTCGTGAGGTCGTTTCTGACCAGAAAATAGACACCATAATATGTGATGATGAGCTGGATCCTAATCAACAACTTCAGTTAGAACGATCTTTAGAAAACGTGAAAATCATTGATCGGACGGCCCTGATCCTAGATATATTTGCTTCTAGTGCTCAAACCAGAGAGGGACGTCTTCAAGTGGAACTTGCTCAGCATGAATACTTATTGCCCCGCTTGGCCGGACAATGGACCCATCTGGAACGTCTGGGTGGAGGTATCGGAACAAGAGGCCCCGGAGAGTCCCAGATTGAGACTGACAGGCGTTTGGCAAGAGGGAGAATCCAAAAACTCAAGAAAGAAATTGAAAAAATCCGCCAGCATAGATCCAGATACAGAGACAGAAGGCGGTCATCAAACGCCTTTGTCGTTGCGCTGGTTGGATACACTAATGCGGGGAAGAGCACTTTATTAAATAAACTTACTTCCTCTGAGGTCCTTTCTGAGGATAGACTGTTTTCCACCCTTGATCCGGTTACACGTAGGTTACATTTGGGAGAAGATAGAGTCGTATTGGTAACTGATACAGTGGGGTTCATACAGAAATTGCCCACCACTCTTATCGCTGCTTTCCGAGCTACTTTAGAAGAGGCGAACGAAGCAGATCTCATTCTGCACGTTGTCGACGTGTCGCACTCCAAGCGCTTTGAGCAAGTAGCGTCTGTGGATGGGATATTGAAAGAAATTGGTCTTTCAGATAGACCCACGATCACTCTCCTGAATAAATGGGATAAGTTTCCGGAGAGTTATGATCCGTCTGGTGATGAACTTCTTGTAGATTTCGTGAACAGTTTGGAATCCCCAGCATTTTGCTCAGGTTTGACTGGGCTTGGCAAAACTGAGGTTCTAAGGATGATAGGGGAGAAAATATCATTAAATTAAGCGGATGGAAGCCAAAACTAGGCTCTTAGATTATATTGCGCACTATATATATTATGTTAAGTTAGGCAGTCGTTATTTTAATTGCCTGGTACCTAATGAGAGCTTGAAGTAACTCAATGAAGGTCGCCTCAGTGTTCCGGGGTTCTACAACAACGACCTCTCTACACACTTCGCTCCAGGATTGTCTACATCGTTCATTTGTCAGGATAATTGTGTTTCCCTGTGAGACGGCCTTGGATAAACCGTGTACGTAACCTGCGTTGTAAGAGTCAGGTGGATTTTGCGTTATGATCACTACCGCTGAATAATTGGTTCCAGTGAAATCTGTAACTTGAGGTTCGTTCTGCGGTCCATATGTTATGTCTTCGATTGGTATCAATAATGTTGACAGTGAACTGATTAGTTTTTTGTAGATTTCAGTTTGTAATTCCCCAGTCATTTGGATGAATCCAATCGTTTTGGTCTTCTGTAAGTTAACTGTGTCACGATCTTGTTGAGGATGTGGATTGGTAAGTTGTGATGGACTGGATAGTGGAGGTGGGTTCTGCTGTGACACCGTAATGGTCCCTGTCGGACGTCCTACTTGTGAAAGAGCTAAGAGGTCAGTAGGTAAGTTTTCTAAATATTGAAGGTTCGCTCGGTAGATCGCCATGAATTCTTTTGTTTGAGCATGCTGAACTTTGAGCTCTCTGACTATCAAATTCGCTAAAAATTCATCTGCTGGGACCTTTTCCTCCCCAAATAGTTCATTTAACTTCGCAAAAGGCATAGGTCTGAAGATCGCAGATCGAGCAGCTTCTAAATGTTCCGAAGGATTCTTCGGCGCAATGAGAGCCTCCCCTAGGGCGGTTATGGATATTTCTTCGTCTCTGTAGCGCCCTTTTGTTAGTCCATAGTCTTCAGAGGCTGCCAGTTTTGTTGTAAAAGAGCTACTATTTACTGTTGTTCCTATTGTTTGGGCCAGTATCTTCCTATCTAAAGGCAATGAGGCATTTTGGGAAAATATTACCTCTGAAATAGATAGGATGTCTTCAATATTATGAGCTGGATATTTCCGTACTCGCCTTGTTCTGCTGTTATTTTGTGACATATCAACCTGAAATAACTCTGAAATAACTCTGAAATAAGGATACAGTTCATCTATGTATCCTTCCAGATATTTCGAGTCTTATTATTATCGAGTATCAATGATTTCTTGGTTGTTACAATTGTTGGTGAGTGAAACTTAAAAGACTGCTAAAGGATGCTCATGAAAGTCACATTAATAACATGTATTTTTGGTCTTCTCTTAATATTGCTTTCTTGCGATTCGTTAGGCAATACGTCCTCTCCGTCTTCTGAACCTGATGCTTCTGAGACATCCAATACATCGCATGATATGCAGGATGTTTCGGAAAGCCCCCCGTATAATCCAACAGTTACCCCTTTAGAGGTGCCGTTGGGGTCTGCCAAGGGTGTTCCGAAAGAACTTCAGTCTGTGTGGGAGGCTTGGAGTCTTCTCAATAGTGATCATGTAGACAGGAATGAATTCGAAGCAGAGTCATTTGAGGAATTCGCTATTAGAGGCCTTATAGATGGTGTGGATGATATCCATACCTCTTATATTGACCCAACCGTTTTAGAGATAGAACAGGAGGATCTTTCTGGACAGTTTGAAGGTATAGGTGCTCACGTAAAACTTCGGGAAGATGGGGCTATTCTTATAAGCAGCCCAATGGAGGGAGGGCCGGCTGAGGCTGCGGGGATTCGAGCTGGTGACATTGTGACGACTGTGGACGGAGAGTCACTTGAGGGACTTTCATTATTAGAGGCCGTTGCCTTGATAAGAGGACCCAAAGGCAGCACGGTGGTATTGGGTATAAGGCATCTTGGGGACCTAGATGTTGTCGAGATATCGGTTGTTCGTGACGTAATTGCTCTGCCCAGCGTAAATCTAAGAAGCGAACCTGGTGCCCCAATCGCTCATATCAGAATAAGTGAGTTCAAGGGAGATACCGCTCAGAGATTTGAAGATATGTTGCAAGATCAGGTGGAATTGGGTTCGAAGGGTCTTATATTGGATCTTCGCTACAATCCAGGAGGGTATCTTCAGCAAGTCTTCGAAATAGCCGATATCCTTCTAGATAAACAAATTATCTTAATAGAGGAACGAAAAGACGGAGAATTGGTTTGGGAATCTGAAGACGGTGGACTAGGTGCTGAAATTCCTACAGTCCTTCTTGTGAATAGATATAGTGCCAGTGGTAGTGAAATTATTATGGGAGCATTTCAAGACTTTGGTAGGGCTCCCGTTGTGGGAGAAAAGACGTTTGGTAAAGGTACCGTCAATGTTTTCAGACAACTCAGCAACGGAGGTGGCCTTTATATGTCTGTAGGACGATGGTACACACCAATGCGCAGAGAGATTGAAGGTAAAGGCTTAGAGCCAGATTATGAGGTTACGGCCAGAGATATTAACAAGGCTGA
>CAYWYV010000129.1:0-3499 GCA_964462705.1 uncultured Dehalococcoidia bacterium | reverse complement strand
AATAAAGTTCTGTTTGCAGAGTGTCGTCTTCGGGAAATGGTTCTTTGGAGGGGCTACTTAATGATGTAGTTGATGTTCGGTGTATCAGTGTCATCACATAATCTCGAATGTAATTTACCTTCTCATAGTTCAATTTGTCTGGAGTATCTGTAACCTCGTGATAATGCTTCCATCTTCCACAAGTCAACAGAAGATAAGGGTGCCCGTTGACACGAAAAATATGATGGTCACTAAGATCAATTGGCAAATAGGAATTTAATATCGGGACTGTTCTGAGACCATTCTCAGGTTCAGCAGCGAGGATCGCTGATTCCAATCCGGAGGCGCTTTCCATACCGGTGATAAACAGAATATCTTCCAAATTTGGAACCGGAACATCGTGGCCTACAAGATCCATGATGATGGCGATATGCACATTGTCTAATTCGTGGTCATTGTAGAGCCTTATGGATCCCATTGTCGAAGGATGGAGGAAAAAGGGTGGCTCCTCTGCATCAAAGAAAACTAGTAATACTGTCCTATCGCATTCTGTTCGAATAAGTTTTTCGGCAATTGACAATAAGATAGCGACTCCAGCTGCATTATCATCGGCTCCAGGCTGCGCTCCAAAAGTGTCGTAGTGAGCTCCCACCAAGATGGGATCTAAATCTGGATTACTTCCAGTTATTGAAGCGACAATATTAAAGAAATGTAACTCCTCATGATCATAGGGTATTACTAGGGAATTTCCTTTATAGGGTTTTACTCCAATAGCTTGCAATCTATTAACGATATGATCTCTTGCCCGATCATGAGCATCTGTCCCCACTAGCCTACCTTCTTTTTGCGATATAGCCTCCACATCATTTTCCATCGTCATCGAATTGCCCCTGAATTTTCTTCTTATACGTGTCGCCGGTTATTTTCAAAATGCGTCCACACTCTTAGCCCAACCGCAATTATTGGTAAAACCGCCTTCAAAAGTACTTCCGTATCTTCCAGATTTTTCTTTGAGATGGAAAACTTTATTCCCCTTAACATAAGCTTAACTCCTTCGTCTCTATGTTTATTCAAATTGGATCGTAGTTTAATTTTTGTAATCATCTGTTTCGTGAAATCTATAAACTCCACTCTTTTCCCTTACGAACATATCTTTAGCCCTTGAGATTCTTGTTACTACATTCTCAAGTTTTCCTTTTCCGGGGATAGGTATGTTTCTGTCAATAAGTTCTTTGTATATGTCCCGTATATGCATGGATCCCGATGACTTTTTCAGGATATCTGCAATATGTTCTTCAATTTTTTTACTATCATCACCTTTGTATACACTTATTAAACGATTTACAGCCTCAAGTTTGTTAATGTTATCTTTATGTCTTTTTTCAAGCGACAACATTGCCTGTTGGTCTTCACGTATTTCCGTTTCTAGTGAATCTCTTAGTTGAATCCAGTCATCATTGAATTGAGTCATCGCATATGCCTTTAATGTAGGTATTAATTGGTATAAAGTTTAAATATACTGTATATACATGTTTAAGACAATGTAGTCTAGTAAGATTTCATAGAAGAGTGATCGCCTATTTCAGCCTCATCAAATCCAAAACAAAAGCTGCCCCGTGAATACTCCTTAACTAAAATTGGCTAAATTAAGGCTTGATGCTTATGTTTTTGGATAGTTAGGCGGAAGCATTTCAGCTTTGGAAAGAAAGAAACAGTGAGAAGCAATGATTCTAGGTACGAAAATGGTGGTGGGCGATGAGGGACTCGAACCCCCGACCCCTTGCGTGTAAAGCAAGTGCTCTAACCAGCTGAGCTAATCGCCCTGAAAAGTGCGCTTGGTGGGACTCGAACCCACGGCCTCAGCCTCCGCAGGGCTGCGCTCTATCCAACTGAGCTACAAGCGCATGTATCCATCAATTAGGCAAGTATTCGAATCATCTCGTTGACGTTCAAGCGGATTTACGAGATTTAATTTATCCAGTCACACCTTAGACACAGGGATAAATAGTAGTTGCCAAGAATCACCTAGTCAATTTAGCCTGGACGCTTCCTATTCAAAGCTTCGAATATTACTGACTGTTTCTAGGTCCAATTTTTTTACGACTTCGCTGACTAACTTGATTGCTTTATTAACGTCATTCAGATGGATTATCGAATTATGACTATGCAAATATCGAGTGGGGACGGTGATGTTGATTGATGGAGCCCCACCTTTGGATCTCTGCATTTCCGCTCCATCTTGACCATATCCGCTAAGAACGTTGTATTGAAGTTTCATATCTAAATTAGCTGCTGTCTCTTCGACTAGGTCACGAAGATTGTGGTTTGGTAGCATCGATGAATCATGCAGGAATATGGCTGGACCTTTTCCTAAACTCTCCTGTGCCTCAAATTCTGAAATTCCGGGATAGTCACTAGCCACTCCAGATTCTAAATTGATACCAATATCTGGTGCCACTATGTCACTGCTTGTCTGGGCTCCTCTCAGGCCTACCTCTTCCTGTACCGTTGCTACGGCGTAGATATTGCAGGGTAGATCAATTCCGTTTAGAGCTTCGATAACTCCGCTCATTACCGCTAGTCCTGCTCTGTCATCCCAGGCCTTTCCCAAGAGAAAATCACTTTTGTTGAGTCTTTCAAATTTGCTTATCGGTGAAATAGGATCTCCTGGTCTGATGCCCAATCGGGTCATGGCATCTTCTTTGTCTAAAGCCCCTACGTCCAAAAAAAGATTTTCTTTTTTAAAAACTCTACTTTTTTCCTCCGCTGACATAACGTGTGGGGTTTTAATTCCCGATATTCCATTTACTTTTCCTGAGGAGGTTGAAATAACCCATCGCTGTCCCACTATTGCTTGGTCTAACCATCCCCCTATGGTTTGAAATTTTATAAAACCGTCACTGGTTATATATCGGACCATCAACCCAACTTCATCCATATGTGCTGAGAGCATTACATTTGGTAGGTCATCATCTTTTTTTATATTGGCGATCAAAGATCCGAGTCCGTCCGTGGTAACTCTATCTACATGAGGAGTCAAAATATCTTTCATGACATTTCTTACTTCATGCTCGTGGCCTGAAATACCTGGTGCTTCAGACAATGTTTTGAGTATTTCAACTATGTCGGACATATTGTGTTCTCCAGCTCTAAATAATTTGGATAAAATTTTGTATTTATATTATCTATTTATATTTCGTTCGCTATCTTTTTGACTGTCGGCGTAACTCTAGTTACCATTTTCGGCGATATGGTTAAAAGTTCAACAATGCCAATGACGGAAAATCATTTTATATCTGTTGCCAAGGATATCGTACCCCTAATAGAGCAGCACGCATCTTCGATTAACCGTGAGCGTCAGCTCACAGAAAAGGTTTCAGGCCCAATGGCGGATGCCGGCTTATTCAGGTTGTTGATCCCAAAATCCAGAGGTGGATACGAAATTGATTACCTGGAATTTCTAAAGATTGTTTCGATTATTGCCCAGGCGGACGGCAGTGTCGCTTGGTGCCTGAATCAG
>CAYWYV010000128.1:0-3560 GCA_964462705.1 uncultured Dehalococcoidia bacterium | reverse complement strand
GTTTAGCCATACTGATACAGTCCTACTAACTCCCAGAAAATCGCCCCCAAATTTATCTGTCGTAGCACAAGTTACTGATCCAAGTTTAGAAGTCAGTTTGGAAGACGCTAAATCTTATGATAAATCCCTTGAAATTGGTGATACCTTGACTCAGGGATCAGTGGGAGTTCTCATCGGAACATCAGGCACGAAAGTCATAAGGGACAAAATCCCATTTTGGAAAGCTTTACCACAATCGCTGACGCGTATAGTAGACACAATAACTTTCACTTTTGTAGGGATATCTGGATGGATCAGTGGTGGTGACGATCCAGGTCTAGCAGGACCGATTGGAATAGCGCAAGTTACGGGGGAAGTAGCCAATATAGGTTTAACTCCCGTTTTGGAGCTAACCGCTTTAATTAGTATCAGTCTGGCGTTAGTGAATATATTGCCCATCCCGGCGCTGGACGGAGGTAGACTCTTATTTATATTGATTGAAGGCGCGAGAGGGGGTAAAAGAATATCGCCACGAACAGAAGGCATAATTCACATGGCAGGTTTCGCAGCATTAATTGGCTTGATAGTTGTCATGAGCTATTTTGACGTATTGAGAATAGTAAGTGGCGGAACGTTTATACAATAACAGGATCCAACCTATGTCTAATTATATTTACAACAGAAGAGTGACCAAATCCATTGACGTTGGAGGAGTGAAGGTTGGAGGCAGCTCCCCTATCGCCGTGCAGTCTATGACAAAAACTGATACCCGTGACATTTCAGCAACATCAAGACAAATATCTGAACTTGAAGAAGCAGGTTGTGAAATCGTGCGATGTGCTGTGCCAGACATGGAAGCCGCAGAGGCTTTAAAACAAATAAAGAAGCAGTCCAATATTCCAGTCGTAGCTGACATACATTTCCACTACGAACTTGCACTTAAGTCGTTAGAAAGCGGAGTTGATTGTCTAAGGTTAAATCCAGGCAATATCCGAGACAGAGAAAAAGTAGAACTTGTCGTTAACAAAGCAAAAGAAAGAGAAGTTCCTATAAGAATTGGAGTGAATTTTGGGAGTCTTCCACCCGTAGGTGGAATTGGAAAGACGAAGGGTCAGTCGCGTCACAAAGATGGCGTGAATAGTCTTGTCAAAGGGGGTAGCAAAAATGGAGAATACTCCGCCGCTGACCATATGGTGGCCACGGGCCTCTGGGAAATAGGAATACTGGAAAACCTCGATTACGACCTCATCAAAATATCATTAAAAGCTTTCGACATTGAAACAACGGTAGAAGCTTACAGGCGTATGGCAAAATTAGTCCCCTACCCCTTACATCTTGGCATCACCGAAGCTGGCACTGCTAAATCAGGAAGCATACGTAGCGCAATTGGACTGGGAATACTACTTTATGAGGGTATTGGAGATACGATTCGAGTGAGTCTAAGTGATGATCCGAAAGAGGAGGTTTCAACTGGCTTTGAAATCCTGAAATCACTAAATATCAGGAAGGAAGGACCTATCTTGGTAGCATGCCCAAGTTGCGGTAGAGCGGATGTAGATGTAAGAAAATTAGCCAACGATGTGGATAACCTTTTAAAAAATTACAAAACCCCACTCAAAGTTGCGGTAATGGGTTGTGAAGTAAATGGACCTGGCGAAGCAAAAGACGCTGATATAGGAATAGCAGCAGGTGCGGGTAGAGCAATTATATTTCGTAAAGGTAGTAAGTCCCGCATCGTCCCTGAATCGGAAATGCTAGAAACTTTGATGGATGAAATTAAAAAGGCAGAGGCTGCCTCTTATAATCGAGTTTAATATGGATGCAAACAGAATATGAAGATGTCGAACTTGTTTGGCAGAACCTTGCGAGACATCCCAGCCGAAGCAGATCTTACAAGTCATAAACTCCTACTTCAGGCTGGCATGATTCATCAGGTTGCTACAGGTGTTTACAGTTATCTCCCATTAGCATGGAGATCCATAAAGAAGATAGAAAATATCGTCCGAGAGGAAATGGATAATGCTGGGGCCCAGGAACTTAAACTGGGAATACTTCAACCACGCGAATTATGGCAGAAATCGGGACGGGATGAAGTTTACGGTCCAGATATGATTCGGCTCAAAGACCGTAGAGAAAGAGAGCTTGTTCTTCCACCTACTAACGAAGAGCTTATCACCGAAACAGTAAAGAGCATGGTTCAAAGTCACAGAGATTTGCCTTTCACGCTCTATCAAATCCAAACCAAGTTTAGAGACGAGCCACGCCCAAGGGGAGGCTTAATCAGAGTCCGAGAATTCGACATGATGGACGCATACAGCTTTGATCTTAGCGAGTCAGGCTTAGACGTAAGCTACGACAGGATGGTGGAAGCATACAAAAAAACCTTTAAGAGATGTGGCATCGAAACTGTAGTCGTCGATGCAGATAGCGGGGCAATAGGTGGCAAGGATTCCAAGGAATTTATTCTCATCACAGAATCAGGGGAGGACACGATAGTACTCTGCGATTCTTGTGACTATGCCGCAAACGACGAAAAGGCTGAATTCCAAAGATTGAGCAATCAAGTGGAATCGCCTGGGGCCATGGAAAGGGTTGATACTCCTGGCATAAAAACTATTGATCAGCTTTCCGACTACATGGGAGTTGGCAATCACAAAACCATTAAGGCCGTTTTTTATCTAGCAGATTCTGAAATCATATTCGTTGCAATTAGAGGAGATCTTGAGGTAAACGAAGTGAAACTTAAAAATTGTCTCGGGGTGTCGGAACTGCGACTCGCAACCCCTGAGGAAGTTTCTGAAGCAGGCCTTGTGGCAGGATCAGCTTCCCCTGTTGGTGTGGAAGGATTCCGCGTCATATCCGACCATTCTTTGAGGCTAGGTTATAACCTCATAGCTGGGGCAAACATAGAAGGATATCATCTGAAAAATGTAAACTTTCCAAGAGACTTCAAAAGTGACATTGAATCAGATATAGCACTGGCAGAAGAAGGACACCAATGCTCAAAGTGTGATGGATCTTTAAAAACTTTCAGAGGAATCGAAATAGGCCACGTGTTCAAATTGGGAATCAGCTACTCAGAATCTTTAGATGCTTCCTATTCCGATAGTGACGGGGTAAACAAAAGAATAGTCATGGGCTGCTATGGGATTGGCATTGGGCGAATCTTGTCAGGGGCAGTCGAGCAACTATCTGATCAAAATGGCATAGTTTTCCCCAAAAATATTGCCCCTTATGATGTCCTAATAGTAGGTTTGAACACTGATAAAGATGACGTCTCTAAGTCGGCTAGCGACCTGTATGAAAACCTTTCAAATAATGGTCTTGAGGTCCTTTACGACGATAGGCACGAAAGCGCCGGAGTCAAGTTTAATGATGCAGACTTACTAGGTATACCAGTGAGGGTGGTTGTCAGCAACAGAAACCTCCAACAAGGAAGTGTCGAAGTAAAGTCAAGAACGAGTGAAAAGGGAATAATGGTATCGATTGATAGCGCTTGCACCGAAATAAAATCATTGCTTGAGTCGATAGGCTGAAATAATGGTTGATTGGTCAAAAGGAATAAAATGCCCCATAGTCCT
>CAYWYV010000127.1:0-3598 GCA_964462705.1 uncultured Dehalococcoidia bacterium | reverse complement strand
TATATGATTTCACACTCAGCTCCTAGCCCTCCTCTCCACTGACCTTCCCCTGCAGAATCAGGCCGCAACTCATGATTCACCACAAACAATGGAAAGCGCTCCTCCGTAACCTCGACACTGGGGGATCGAATACCCCCTGCAACATTTACTTCACCCACACATGTCCATCCATCATTTCCTGAAGAAGCACCACCACCACCTCGAGCCATAAAAAAATGCCATATAAAATATCGACCAGTACGAGGGTCCGTGCCAGTAATAGCGTACCGTAACCTTCTTGAAAACCCAGCATTTACAGCAGCTGGCACAGCATTTGCCAATGCTTTAAACACCGCCTCAATTATCTCCTCAGCGCAGTGGTTAGTACTCATACAAACTGGAGCGGGAGGATTTGCGTTAACAATCAAGCCTCTAGGAGCAATAACGGTCAAGGGCCCCATAGACCCTTCGTTCTTAGCTACATCGTAAGGCGCCAGATACATTATTGCCGCATGGGCAATTGAACGAGTGTTCGCATAGGCACTGTTTATAAAACCGGTCACCTGAGGCGAGGAGTTACTGAGATCAATTTTCATCGTGTCACCTTTTATAGTGACCTCAGCTCGAATGGGAATCATCTTGGAATCAAACCCATCATCGTCGACGTGGGACTCACCTTTAAATACCCCGTCAGGCCAATCAGATATGAACTGTCGAACCTGTCTCTCAGTAGCAGACAGTATTCCATCTATGATAGCCAGTAATGTTTCCGGATCATAATGGTCCACTAACTCCAAAACACGGCGCTCTGCAGTAGAGACAGAACCTATTTGGGCATTTAGATCACCAAGAAAGTTCTCGGGAAGACGCACATTCGCGGAAAGCATAGCTAGTAAATCTTCCCTTGGTTGACCCTTATCATGGATACGCAAGGGAGGAATTCTCAATCCTTCGTGGAAAATCTCGCTAGCCGACGGGTTATAACCGCCGTGTGTAGCCCCTCCAACATCGCTATGATGGGCGCGGTTGATGGTTAGGAATAATAATTCGCCATTCTTAAACACAGGTTTTATTACAGTTATATCTGGTAGATGGCTCCCACCATTGTACGGATCGTTCAACGCGAACATGTCACCTGGATGAATATCGTCGCCAAAAGTGTTCAAAATAGCTTCCCCAGCTATGGGTAAGGCACTCACATGTACTGGTATCCCCTCACCTTGAGCAATAAGTCTACATTTGCTATCTAGAATAGCGGTAGAAAAATCCCGACTGGAATTAAGAATCTGAGACATGGAGGTACGAAGCATCACATCCATCATTTCAATAGCAATAGACTCCAACCGATTCTCAACCACCGATAGGGTCACAGGATCAGACCCCGCTGCCACTCCTCGCTCTTCACCATCTGACACAAGATCTTCTATCCCAATTATTAATGTCCCATCAGAGTTTTTAATGACCTCATTAAATGGATTCAAGACAACGGTGGTGAATTCCGATTCGATGATAGCGGGACCACGAACTTTTTGACCCACCTGCATACTGTCGGATTTGAGCACAGGAACGTTCTCCCAGTGTCCAACATGGACCTGCCTCAGTACAGGATCATCCTGATCCAAATCAACGATTGAATTACCCGTATTAACACCTTCGTCAATTTCAGGTAGTGGCGCCGATACAGTTACCCTGAGAGTAACGAGTCGAATCTCCTGCTCAGACTGCCTGTAAGAATACAATTCCTCAAATCTTTGGTGGAAATTATTAGACCATTCCTCTTTGAGTCGAGCTCCATGAAGATCAAGATCAGGTATTGGAACGGTGACTTCATAAATCTGGTCTAAGTAACGCATATCAGCGCTAAATTCTATATTTATCTCCGCGTCTGCCACCCCATTTTCAATGAGTTGATCTTTTCCCTGCTTTTCCATAATTCTCAGTCGAGAAGTCATTTCCTCAAGATCCAATACACTCAATCCCGAAGGATAAGATTGAGAAAAGTCGTACCGTAGCTCTGAAGTCAACATACCAAATGCCGATAACACGGGAGCAGCCTGAGGCACTAACACTTTATGTATTCCAACTTCTCTGGCCACCTGATTGGCCAGAATTCCCGCAGCTCCTCCAAATGCCACCAGACTGAATTCACGTGGGTCCAGTCCCTTGCTAACAGAAGCTAGACGAATCCCTTCTGCAATTGAGTTTGATACAACTCGTAATATTCCTTCAGCCGCATCGGTTATCGACAACCCCAATGGGTCAGCAACCTTAGACTTTATTGCCTCTTCAGATAAGTTTTTATCTAGACTAGCCTTCCCACCAAGAAACGATGCCTCATCAAGAAAACCAAGGAATAGCGCAGCATCAGTGACAGTGGGGTCCTCTCCTCCACGCCCATAGCATGCTGGGCCTGGCTCCGCCCCTGCACTATCTGGACCAACCCGCAAGACACCTCCAATGTCCACTCTTGCGATGCTCCCACCACCAGCTCCAAGAGTATGAATATCTATCATCGGCACCGATATTTTCCAACCAGCCTCAAACTTTTCATTAGCAACATGGGGTCTACTACCCTCTATGATTGAGATATCTGTGCTAGTGCCCCCCATATCGAGGGCGATGACATTTTCTTCGCCTAATAAAGAAGCGACCTTCGCTGCACCTTTAGCACCACCAGCAGGCCCCGAAAGAATTGATCTAACGGCGAACTTTATGGAATCCTCAATTGGAGCGGAACCGCCATTAGACTGAATTATCAATATTTTCCTCTGATCCCCATGATCAACCATACGTTGCTGTAGATTCCCGAGATATTTGCCTAATTCGGGCCCAACGTAGGCATTCAGTGCGGTTGTACTGACTCGATCAAACTCTTTTATTTGAGGCAAAACCTCATGAGATAAGGAAACAAAGGCGTCGGGAAAAACTTTTCTGATTTCTGCCTCAGCCTTTAATTCGTGATCAGGGTTCATAAAAGAAAAAAGGAAACAGACCGCTATTGAATCGACACCTTCACCCTTCAACTCCATGAGGGTTTTTCTCAAGGATTCAACATCCAAAGGTGTATGAACACTGCCGTCATACTTGACCCTTTCAGATATACCCTTTCGCAAGTAACGTGGAATCAATGGTTCAACAGAAGCCATTCGAAGGTTATATCTATCCTCTTTTAAGCCCTCACGCATCTCCAATAAATCCCTGAAACCACTTGTAGTTATCAGAGCTAGGTTAGCTCCTTTTCTCTCAACCAATGTGTTGGTCGCAACTGTCGTACCATGAACAATCAATTCCACATC
This sequence comes from uncultured Dehalococcoidia bacterium, assembly GCA_964462705.1. Taxonomy (GTDB): domain Bacteria; phylum Chloroflexota; class Dehalococcoidia; order Lucifugimonadales; family UBA826. The sequence goes on along the minus strand of CAYWYV010000127.1, from coordinate 323 downwards.
ATGGAGTAGCTGATCTAAACTGACACCATAGGCTTCAGAAATCTCCGACAAACCACGAAACACTCCAATCGAAGGGTCGGCGGGAGTGGAATGAGTTTTGAATTGAGCTATTCCACCCTCATCTTTAGTCACTACAAGATCGGTAAATGTTCCCCCAACGTCGATTCCGATTCTCACGTCTTACTTCCTCCCTCATAGTCGAATGTACACCTTGTTTTCATCATGATAGACCTTAGGTCAACAATGTATGAGATAGCTCCTGTCAAAGAGTAATCGCAGGAGCTATTGCTGATATAGAAAAACAGGGATTTTCTGTGAATTCC
>CAYWYV010000126.1:0-3654 GCA_964462705.1 uncultured Dehalococcoidia bacterium | reverse complement strand
TTCCGGATACCTCTGGCTTAGGCGTAACCTATCATGCATGTTGCTGATAATTCCTGGTACGTCCAGGCAAAGTCCAGCAATTGTGTCCACATTCCGTTTGGCAATTGCAGGTCAGATAAACCTTTGAGGTGTCGTGTATGGATATTTGCTAGCGTGATTCGATCGGGATGATTGTTCGGGATGTAAGTAAGAGCTTCAGAATAAGCCAGGGCTGCAAACCCATTTCCACGTCCCCACAAAAAGGGAGCGGATCGGCAGTGCCACATCAATCCGTCATCTTGTTGAACATCAGACTCCAACAAAAAATCAACGTATTTACGAATAAACTTGGAATCATTAGTAAGTTTGAACGCCCTGCCACATACGGCTGATATGAAAAACATATCTTCGCAGCCAAAGTCAGGATGACATGGCGAAGGGGAAATTCCTCTCTCTACGGTTTCGTATGTATTGGCAGCATTGAGGAGTAATTCATTCCAAGTGTTTTGCCCGGTCACCTCAGCCAGTTCTGGTGCCCAGCAGATATCAGCAAGGTTAGGTCCCGATTTATTATTTCTTTCAAATCCCTCGTCTGTTGCAAGGAAGTTGACAAGGTTGCTAATTTGTTCTGAAGGATTTGGTGTGCTTTTGGAGATATGATGTAGCCTCAATCGGCCACTAATTGCCACTCCCTGGACGTAGTTGATCGGCTCGTCGAGCTTGTAACCATATATATTCCCAAGTATTTTTGCAGCCTCGAGTGGGCTTCTGGAGGAACGCTGTTCAAGCTCTATCCATGCAGATGAATGCGACGGATAATTACCAGCAACATTTTTTATGGTTTGTAGTAGTTGGTCTTCCACTGTCTCAGTGGTTCCAGTTATCCGGACAGAAGGGATCGAGCCCGGGGTGGGTCCGAAACCCGCCGATATTTCTCCCAGTAAGGACCCTTTTTCTCTCTCAGTGTAGCTTTCAGATTGAATGATGCTAGTGCTTTCACCATGGCGTAATTCGATGACTAGATCAGGAGACTCCATGGTAAGCCATCTCCAAACATACCGGGATTCTACGGAATCCCTATCGAAGAAAAATCCACCTGCGGGTGGAAAAACCTGATCCTTCACAGGCGAATGCGAAGAGGTGAGATCTGAGGCAATAAATCCAATATCAATCGGTAATTCAGGTAACACTGCCATGCCTTTGAGGTAAACATCATGGCACTCTTGAGTTCCTGATAATCCACCTATGAAAGCAATTTTGTACCTTGGTGGTGCATCGTCCGAATGGTAATTACTGCTAGAGATTCCTTCAATCGTATTTTCGCTTGCGGATACGCCTAGAGGAAATGATATGACGCTTCTTTCGTCCATTTCTAAGTCGGTCCTTTTTTCCTATTATCTAGCCGCAGTTAATACGATATTGGCAGCAAGATATCCAGCGCCGAATCCGTTGTCTATGTTCACGACACCTACTCCTGGTGCACAACTATTTAACATTGCCAGGAGAGCCGCCAATCCCCCGAAACTGGCGCCGTATCCGACACTAGTGGGAACTGCGATTATAGGAACATCAACGAGTCCCCCTATTACTGAGGCTAGGGCACCTTCCATACCAGCTACTGCCACGATGGCTCGCGCCTGGTTTAAATTATCTAGTTTGTCAAAGAGCCTATGAATTCCGGCTACACCCACGTCAAATATACGTTCAACTTCACAGCCCATCATTTCGGCGGTTAAAGATGCTTCTATTGCTACTGGAAGGTCAGATGTGCCAGCACAGGCTACCAAGACCCCCGGTACTTTTGGGTCCGTTTCCGTCTCGGATCTAACCATGATGATTCTTGAAGCGTTATCGTACTCAGCTGAAGGTGTTTTTTCCTTTACAGCTTCGTAGTTATGGGCACTCGCTCTCGTAACTAGTACTTTCCCTGATCTCTTTACGATTGCCGAGCAAATCTCAGCAATTTGTTCAGAAGTCTTACCTTGCCCAAAAACGACCTCGGGAAAACCCTGTCTAATAGCCCTGTGGTGATCTACTCTTGCAAACTCTAGATTTTCAAATGGGAGGCCTTTAAGCTCATCAATACCCTTGTTGATATCGACCGAGCCATTTCTAACATTTTCCAGTAATTCTCTTATACGTTTCTCGTCTATCTGACTAACTCCTGTGAATAATTAAGGGATTATATCGATGATGTATTAAACACGAACAAATTTGGAGACCCGCTCTCCATTCCCTATTTCGGTAACGTATATAGATCCTTCTGAATCTACTGTTATTCCATGTCCACCGATGATAGACCCTTTCCCGGGATCTTCATCAATCTTCCATCGTGAAACAACGTCACCATCTAGAGTCCATATGCTAACTCCTCCGTGGTCGCCTTGTTCGACACAATACACAAGATCTTCGTGTACCCAGACATCTCCAGGCTTGGAAATATCGGTCCATTCTTCGATGAAATTACCTTGGTCGTCGAAGATTTGGATTCTGTCATTTTCACGGTCACATATTATGATTCTGCTGTTCTTGTCGACCCAAATGTTATGAAGAAGAGCAAATTCGCCAGGACCTGTTCCCTGTTTGCCCCAAGACAGTAATAGTTCTCCTTCAGCACTGAACTTATGTACTCTATGCCCGCCGTATCCGTCGGAAACGAATAATTCACCATTTGGAGCTATAGCCAGTCCTGAAGGCATGTTGAAAGGAATTCCTTGAAATGAGGGAGATGGGGCTAATTTTTCCCCAAGCGTTCTTATTGGGGTGCCTGAAGGCGTATATTCCGTGGCGATGTGGAAATCCCTGTCAACTAGCCATACGTTATCGTTTGGGGCTATAAATATGCCATGAGGGTTTGCCGAAAATGTTCCTTCTCCCCATGAGGAAATGAAGTTTCCATCCTTGTCCCATATTGTGACTGGGTGATCTCCTCGGCTGAAAATATGAATTTCGTCTTTGGAGTTAACGGCCCCGTCTGATGCTGCTCCAAATGCCCAGTATTTAGGCATGTTTGGCCACAAAGGGACTCGTTCGTATTTATAATCGCCTGTTCCTACAATAGCCATTCTGTTCCTCCACATTGCAACCGTTTAACAACCTAAGGGAGCGAATTGTACATTGATGCTGTTTGTTATGCATCGTATGAATTTTGTTGGGCCATTTCCTTTACCTCTGACTTTCCACGAGGTAATCTGGTATGGCTTTTTATAATCGGGGTGTAGCGCAGCGGTAGCGCGCCTGTTTTGGGAACAGGAGGTCGCCGGTTCGATCCCGGCCACCCCGACCAGTATTCCAACTATTGGAGTATTTTGTACTTTTTGCTCGGAGGTGTTTTACCGACACTGCGTGTCGAGCTATTGGACAGTGCTCTTAAAAGAAAATTGCGCTGATTTATGCCAAAGATCCACGCCATTTAATTGCAGATAACACTGCTCACCTGGTTTCACTGTATTGGGGAAATGACATTTACCACGATATGGGAAGTCGACTAGCTCGAAATTACTCGGGCGCTCGTCCAAGTTTTCCAATATTATGGCCTTTAGTACTTCTTCTTTGGGACCCTCTAAATGCTGCGTATATAAATATTTTAAAAACCAGTACTTAAGTCGATCATTTTCAATTCTGCGAAGCGTCCGGTACTGCGTGTCAGCAATATTGGCTATAGTGCCAATCTCT
>CAYWYV010000125.1:0-3680 GCA_964462705.1 uncultured Dehalococcoidia bacterium | reverse complement strand
GAGAATATTGATGAAAGCGCTTATAAGCGTTTATGACAAGTCGGGAATAGAAGATTTTGGTGATGCGCTCGATAGGTCTGGATTTGAGCTAATCAGTACAGGAGGAACATATGATGTTCTTTTCGGTGCGGGTGTCAGGGTTAGGCAAATATCTGATGTAACGGGCTCTCCTGAGATTCTTGATGGAAGGGTCAAAACGTTACATCCTACTATCCACGGGGGGATTTTGGGGCGACGGGATTTAGAAGATCATCGTTTGCAGATGTCAGAATTTGGCATCGATAATATAGATGTAGTTGTTGTTAACCTTTATCCGTTTGTGGAAACAGTTTTAAACGCAGAATCAACTTTGGAGGACGGTTTAGAGAATATAGACATAGGTGGCCCTACCATGCTTCGGGCGGCTGCAAAAAACTATCCCGACGTGTTGGTGGTTGTTGATCCCTCCGATTATGCTTGGATTGGTGAACGGTTGCTGGTTGGAGGTGATATATCTGCATCAGAGCGAAAGAAATTAGCCTTGAAGGCATTCCAACATGTCTCGTTCTATGACTCTGCAGTAGCGACATGGCTTAATGACGAAACACCTTTAGATGCTGCCGAATTCACAGCTGCTTATAGCAAACTTGATGATTTGCGCTATGGGGAGAATCCTCATCAGTCGGGTGCTGTTTATGCCAGTGTATTGGGATCAGGCGGTATAGTTCGTGCTGAACGACTGCATGGTTTGCCCATGTCATATACCAATGTATTGGATGCGGATGGAGCCTGGACATCTGTAACAGATTTCAGTGATAGTGCATGTGTAATAGTCAAGCATACAAATCCCTGTGGAATTGCTCTTGATACCAATCAGGCTTGGGCCTATGAAAAAGCTTTTCAAGGCGACAGTGTGTCTGCATATGGAGGGATTGTTGCTTTCAATCGGAATTTAGAGGCCGAGACTGCAGAAGCGATGCGTGGTGTTCTATTTGACATAATCATAGCGCCTTCATACGAAGAAGATGCTTTAGAAATACTTCGGAAGCGCAAGAGAACACGACTACTCAGAGCAGATTTTGCAACAGGAGCATTAACGGGAATTAGTTTGAAGTCTGTGTCTGGGGGAGCTCTTCTACAGACAGTTGATGATATTGAGGAGGATAGGAATTCTTGGAAGGTTGTTACTGAAAGTGAGCCAACTGACCAGCAGTGGAAAGATCTAGAATTTTCGTGGAAATGCCTTAAGCATATTAAATCCAACACTATAGTTTTAGCAAAAGATAATATGTTGGTTGGTATGGGGGCCGGACAACCCAACAGAGTCGTAAGTATTCATCTTTCTCTTCGTATCGCTGGTGATAAGTCTAAAGGGTCAGCGTTGGCCTCTGATGCATTCATGCCTTTTGCGGACAATATTGAGATGGCGGCAGATGGTGGTATAACGGCTATTGCTCAGCCAGGAGGCTCCATTAGAGATGATGAGGTGATTGCAGCTGCAAATGAAGCAGGAATTGCAATGGTCTTTACTGGTGTTCGCCACTTCAACCATTAATCTTCACAGAAATTGAGGTTATCGGCTATTGCCCAGCCTAGAAATTGTTATTCCAGTTCTTAACGAAGAGAAGGCGTTGCCGGTATGTATTAGTCAGTTGTTCCAGTTTTGCGAAGAATACATGAGAACATATGACTGGGAAATCACTATCGCAGATAATGGCTCCACTGACGATACGTATTCTGTCGCGAGTGCTCTATCAGAAAAACATCAGAAAATTAATGTGTTCAGGTTAACTGAGAAAGGTCGCGGTCGAGCGCTGAAGTCTGTATGGATGGAAAGTCGAGCTGACATCGTTGCTTACATGGACGTAGATTTGTCTACTGATTTGGTCCATTTGCCAGATGCTGTGGATCTTGTGGCTTCAGGGGATTGCTCATTATCAGTGGGTTCTAGACTGTGCCAAGGATCCCATGTAGTGGGTAGAACTATTAAAAGAGAAATTATTTCACGTTGCTACAGCATCCTATTTAGATCATTATTTTTTGTCTCGTTTAGAGACGCCCAATGTGGTTTCAAAGTCGTATCTCGACAGGTTGTTAACAATGTCATTCCTCTAGTTAAGGACACGGGGTGGTTTTTTGATACAGAATTGTTAATCATCTCAGAGAAAAATGGGTTTAAGGTCTGTGAGATACCAGTTAATTGGACTGATGATCCGGATACCAGAGTAAAGATTTTCAGAACCGCTTGGGATGATATTAAAGGGTTGTTGAGGATTAGATTTGGTGGTCTCGCTGCTTCACGTAAAACTCTCTCTGCTAAGTCCTGCTGATCTGATAACTATGTACTCCATATTGTGTCACCGTCGTAAGGTAGAATTTGATTAGAAGGCGGTTTATAAGATAGTGCAGGTCTTTTACCGGTTTGTTCTAGGGGGCAAATATGGGAAATGTTTTACTTGTCGTTGATATGGTTGTGGGGTTTATGGTTGAGGGGCATAACCTGTATTGTGGGGATGAAAGCAGATCTATTATCCCAAACATATGTTCCCTTATTGAAGACCATCAGTCTCGTGGCGATTCGGTAATATTTATTTGTGACAGCCATGAACCCAACGATTTGGAGTTCGAAATGTTTCCTGTTCACTGTCTTAAGGGAACGGAAGAATCATTGCTCATTCCGGAGTTGCGCTCATACGAGGGCGAACTAATACTCAAGAGGAGGTATAGTGGTTTTTTTGAAACTGATCTTGCCCAAAAACTTACTGACATTTCCCCGGATCTGATTACAATTTGTGGAGTGTGTACTGATATTTGTGTTATGCATACGGCTGCTGATGCAAGAAACAGAGATTATAAAGTTAAAGTCTCCGCCAACGCTGTAGCCTCTTTTGATATGAATGCCCATGAGACAGCTCTTGATCATATGGAAAAGATTCTTGGTGTTACTGTGATACGCTCAAGCTAGGCTTGTAAGAAACTAAAGTTTGTTCATAAATTCGATACCATAGGGTGGCCAAATGACTTCTCCACAGTTCGAAATACGTCCTTCTGTTATACGAGGTGACCCGGCAGATGAATACCTTCACTGGACGAAAGAGATTCTCCGTCTTGAGTCAAAAAACCCCAAGGTTTTGATGGAATTTTATGCTTCTAGAGGTGGTGTGGTGTGCGGGATAGAGGAGGTAAAGTCACTATTAGCGAGTGTTTTGCCAAAAATTGACGACTCAGCTATAGCAAATGTCGATAATCTTGACGATGATGTCCAAGTTTGGACGGTTCCAGAAGGTGATACATTTGAGGCTGGTGACACGATACTAAGAGTCATATCAAGATATGCTTCCTTCGGCCTCTACGAAACTAGCATTTGTGGAATTTTGGCTTCTTCCACAGGATGGGCTACTGCCGCGAATGAATGTGTGGAGGCCGCAGATGACACAACTGTCATAGCTTATGGCGCACGCCATATACATCCTCATGTGGCACATATCATGGATTATTCATCAGTAATTGGGGGTTGTTCTTCTGCATCGTCTCGATTAGGTTCGAAGCAGGCTGGAAGAAACGCTTTTGGGAATATGCCCCATACTTTGCCCTTGATTTTCGGAGATACTGTTTCTGCGGTACAGGCATTTGATAATCACCTGGATATGGCAGTGCAGCGTATTGCGGATTTGATGGAGGACTATGCCCTGGAGCGCGTC
>CAYWYV010000124.1:0-3693 GCA_964462705.1 uncultured Dehalococcoidia bacterium | reverse complement strand
TACACAAAGGCCATTTTTACCGTAGGCAAGTTGGATTTTCACTGTTGGGATTAATCCGCTACGTCTCTCAGAAGGGCTTCGCACAAGTGTGCGGCGTCTACCAAGTCTGGTATGGTCACAAATTCCCTGACCGTGTGCATTCCATGATCAGCCATTCCTACGACCACTGAACTAATTCCATTCAGTCGGAAGACATTTCCATCTGTACCACCACCAGATGGTTTCATGGTGGGATTTAAACCTATACTTGCTAGCGCATTCTTTGTCCTCAGAGTAGCTGGGTCGTCGTCAGTTAAAGTGTAAGTTTCGAACTCTGTATGCAGGTGGTCATCAATTAGAGCTTCTGGGTAAAGATCCTGCACCTCTTTTAAAACGTCGGAAATTTGTACTCGAAGACCATCTAAACTTTCCAAGCTGGTGCTTCGAAATTCTCCCCTTATGGTGGTGTTTTCGGGAACAGCATTTCTAACAGTGCCACCTTCTATGTTTCCTACATTAAAGGTGGTGTTCTCATCGAGTCGTCCTTGTGGGAGTCTTGATATGATGTCTGCAGCTATGTGTATTGCTGATAATCCTTTTTCAGGTTCCACTCCTGCATGTGCAGCTCTTCCTGTTATTTCTATGTCGAAGCCTATATATGTGGGACTAGAAGCCGTTATTTGACTTACTGGCCCTTCTCCGTCAAATACGATAGCTTCCTTAGCAGTTATCAAAGTGAAATCTAAGTTTCTTGCTCCAACGAGACCAATCTCTTCTTCTCTAGTAAATGCCAGTTCTACAGGTCTACGGTCGCCACCATCTTCTGACACCGATTCAAGTGCTTCTAAGATAGCTGAAACACCAGCCTTGCAGTCCCCTCCGAGAATTGTAGTGCCGTCTGATACTATCTTGTCTCCTTCTACGCTTGGTTTTATTCCACGGCCCGGCTCTACGGTGTCTAGATGTGCTGATAGTAAAATTGGATCGCTTCTTCCATCATTTGCGATTACATTGCCATAGGAATCCCTTTTTGTTTTAAAGCCCAAATTTTCCAACCTCTTTATAATTTCCTGGGCCATCTCCTCTTCTTCACCCGATGGGCTGTCTATACTGGCTAAATCGCAGAATGTTTTTATCAGACGGTCCCTATTAATCATGCGCGAAACTCTCCTGTTTTTTAGTAGATATTTTATGACTCTATATGTCAGACGTCTATGTTAATGGATAAGAGTATCTTTAGCCTTGCGGATCACAAATTCTCTGATACATGCAAACAGCTATGTGATAAATAAAATTTATGTTTTTACCTGTGAGCATAGTATTAATTATGTTATGAATAATTTTTACTTATAGTGGATGCTGTGTCTGGATCTCTCAGAAAAATGGCTTCTTGAATAACTAGAACGACCTAAACTTATTGGCGATAGGCATTCTTCTATCCCGACCGAAATTTCTTGGGGTTATCTTTATGCCTGGAGGTGACTGGCGACGTTTGTATTCGTTTCTGTCTACCAGTGAAATAATGTTCGCGACAGTTTCTGACTCAAATCCGTCTGAGACGATTTCTTGAAAACTATTGTCACGTTCAACATATGCTTCAAGGATAGGATCTAATATATCGTAGTCTGGAAGACTATCCGTATCTTTCTGGTCTGGTCTGAGTTCAGCACTAGGAGGTTTATCCAGAACGGTTTGAGGTATAACAATCGATGAAGATATTTCATTGATGTGTCTACATAGGTCGTAAACCATTAGCTTCGGGACGTCTTTTATTACGGAAAACCCGCCTGCCATATCCCCATAAATTGTGGCATAACCTACTGCCATTTCACTCTTATTTCCTGTGGTGAGAACCATCCATCCAAACTTATTGGACATGGCCATTATTAGATTTCCACGTATCCTTGATTGTATGTTTTCTTCTGCTACCCCCCATTCAGTACCGTGAAATTGGTCTTGTAGAGCCAATTCCATAGAAGTGACTATTTGCTTTATGGGGATCGATTCAATTCGCATTCCGATATTTTTTGCCAACTCGTGCGCATCAGTTTCACTTCCTTCGGAAGAAAACGGTGATGGCATTGATACTCCGATCACATTAGCTGGGCCAAGAGCCTCTGCAGCGATAGCTGCAACCAGACTAGAATCAATTCCTCCAGAGAGAGCTATTAAAACTTTTTGAAATCCACTTTTGTGGACATAGTCCTTCGTGCCAATTACCAGAGCTTTTCTAACCTCTTCTAGCGAAGAAACCGGTTGATTATTTTTTTGAATGAATTGTTTTTTTGGTTGAGAAGTCTCATTGCTTATATGTTTGTGAATAGGGACACCAACATACTCCAATCCTTCCGCAGTAAATTCCTGTGTATTTGCGTCTCTATCCTGTTGCAATCGAGCAGTGTCAATATCACATATAACTAAATCTTCTACGAAAGACTCCCCTCTTGCGATAACGTTTCCTTCAGGGTCTATAACTACACTAGACCCATCAAACACTAGTTCGTCTTGACCTCCCACTTGATTTACATATGCAATAAATAACCCGTGGTCTGAAGCCCTTTCAATCAGCATTGATTCTCGATCTTGGCGCTTCCCAGCGTGAAAAGGAGAGCCATTTATATTAACAATGAGTTCAGCTCCCGCGACCCGTTGGACGGTTGTAGGACCTTTCGGATACCAGATGTCTTCACAAACATTTACTCCGACTTTTATTCCATTTATGGTGAATACAGGACAAGTGCCACCAGATGCAAAATATCTTTCTTCATCGAAGACGCCATAATTGGGCAAGAAAATTTTTTTATGGATTCCTTTCATTTCCCCTTCGCTGGCTATTGCAGCTGAGTTATAGAGTTTGTTGTCCAATTCAACAAACCCAAAAATGGCAGTAATTCCCTTTGCGTGCCGTGAAACTTCCAAGGAACATTTCATATTTTCTTGAACGAACTGGTTTCTAAAAACCAAATCCTCTGGCGGATATCCCGTAATTGCCAGTTCTGGGAATGCTATTAGGTCGACATCGAGGTTTTTGGCTTTATCTATATAGGAGCATATTTTGGCCGTGTTACCACTTAAATCACCGACAGTCGAATTGATTTGAGCGAGAGCAATTCTTATCACGACTGAATTTAACCTTCCCCGATAGTGTAAAAGCAATAACAGATTCGGAGGACCAACTCTTCCAGAATCTTAAACCTCGTAGGTTGCCCCTGCCAGTTTTAGTAGGTTGAAGTAATAAACTTTATCAGGAGTTGGCTTCTACAAATTGCATTATTCTAGATATGGCTTTTTGTAAGTTTTCGGTGGAATTAGCAAAGGAGAGTCGTATATATCCGGCTCCATACTTGCCAAATGATTCTCCAGCAAGAACTGCGACACCAACTTCTTCAAGGAGCCTGTTGGAAAAATCTGCGCTTGACATGCCTGTACCTTCGACATTTGGGAAAGCGTAGAAGGCACCCTTTGGAGTAGCACAATCAATTCCTTCAATTGAGTTGAGTCCAGCGACTACTATGTCCCTTCTTTTCTTGAATTCTTCTACCATGGCTGAGGGTCTATCTTGAGAACCCACTAGGGCTTCCGCTGCAGCAATCTGAGTGAAGCTGGCGGTGCAGGACACACTGTTGGTTACGAGGCGGGATACGGGCTCCACCAACTCTTTAGGAAATAATCCGTAGCCTATCCTCCATCCAGTCATTGCATATGTTTTTGAGA
>CAYWYV010000123.1:0-3880 GCA_964462705.1 uncultured Dehalococcoidia bacterium | reverse complement strand
CGATCAGAATTTGACAGGACAATGGCATTTTGCGGATTCACAAGAGTCTCGGATATTAACTCCTCTGCAGTTCACGTGCCGTCAACATGGAACTTTTAAAGGATTATTTAAATACTTTTTTACTCTGAATCTCCATTTGATGGACTCCAACGAAGGTCCGGATATCGCGCCGCTCGGGCTTCATCTAGGCGCGAATTGGGAGTGAAGTGAGGGGCTTCATGCAAAAGCTCTGGGTTGGAATATGCCTCTTCAGAAATAGTCCTCATAATGTCTATGAATGTATTCAAAGTCTCCAGGGACTCTGTCTCAGTCGGTTCGACCATCAGCGCTTCTTCCACAATCAAGGGAAAATACATAGTTGGTGGATGTACTCCATAGTCAATCAGCCTTTTTGCTACGTCAAGAGCTGAAACACCACAATTATTTTTTAGGTTGCGAGCGGAAAAAACCACTTCATGCATACAAACCCTTTCATAAGGTAAGTCAAAATTGCCTTTCAACTTTTCGAGAATATAATTCGCATTAATCACAGCGTCATCACTGATAGACTTAATCCCTTCCCCACCTAAAGATCTAATATAAGTAAAGGCCCTGGCCAAAACACCAAAATTACCTTGAAATGCTCCCATCCGGCCTATCGACTTCTCTGGGGTCGACTGTTTGAATCTGACCTCGCTGCCGTCCTCCTCTCTACAGACCAACGAGCTTGGTAAATAATCAACCAACCTGGGCCCTGCTATAACAGGCCCTGCACCAGGTCCACCTCCACCATGAGGGGTTGAAAATGTTTTATGAAGATTAGAATGAATCACGTCAAATCCTAAATCCCCCATTTTTACTCGTCCCAAAAGTGCATTTAGGTTAGCACCATCGCCATATACGATACCTCCGGCATCTCTAACGATCCGGGTAACTTCAAGAATATTCCTATCAAATAACCCGAGAGTACTTGGTAAAGTAATCATTAATCCCGCCAGATTTTCACCCACAGACTCCCGCAGGGCATCAAGGTCGGTGTTTCCTTCATTATCAGAAGGCAATGTTTTCACAGTGAATCCCGCCATCACAGCAGATGCAGGATTCGTACCGTGAGCACTGTCAGGTATCAAAACCACTTTTCTTTGATCCTCTCCCCGATCAAGATGATAGGATCTAGCCATCAACATACCCGCTAGCTCTCCATCAGCCCCTGCCATAGGCGTCAAACAAGTTCCCGCCATCCCGGTGATCTCTGTTAAATACTCCTGTACCTCCCAAACTACCTGTAATGCTCCCTGCACAGTGGCATCATTTTGAAGAGGGTGAATATTGGAAAAGCCCGGCATAGATGCAATCAGATCATTTAACTTAGGGTTGTACTTCATCGTACAAGATCCTAAAGGGTAGAAATTATTATCTATAGAAAAATTGTACTGGCTGATCTGGGTAAAATATCTGACAATTTCCCCCTCGCTTACTTCTGGCAGTGGCAACTCATCGCGAATCAGATCAGGTGAGGGCAACTCACATTCCGGAACGTCAAGATCAGGTAGTGTCGCTCCTACACGCCCTTCAACACTCCGGTCCATCAGAAGCTTTCGAGACTCTTGCTGTAACTGGGATAAAAGTGGCGAAGTCATTAGGATTCCCCGATTTCTCTGAGTGTTTCTGCCAGACTTTCTATATCTTCACGGGAATTCATTTCAGTGACACATAAGAGCAATCCGTTTTCTAAGTGGTTGCTAACGTCTAGACCACCAATAATTCCTTTCTCCAAAAGGAGTTGATTTATCTCTTCAGGGGGAATTGGGCATCTAACTGCAAACTCCCTGAAAAATACACCGCTGCCAGATTCAAAGATTGAAAAACCAGGAATACTCTCAATCAAGGAAGCAGCATAATGAGCCTTGTGGTAACAGAGTTCAGCAACCTTCCTCATGCCCTGTTTTCCCATACATGCCAGATATACCGTCGTCATCAAGGAAATTAACGCAACGGAAGTACATATGTTGGACGTGGCATGTTCTCTACGTATGTGTTGCTCCCTAGCTTGGAGGGTTAGAACATATGCCTCCTTCCCGTGCGTATCGAGAGTTTTACCAACAATTCTTCCTGGCATTTGCCGAACAAATTCCTGCCTGCACGCAAATATGCCTACATATGGACCACCATAGCTCATAGGAACTCCTATCCCTTGACCTTCGGCAACGACTATATCTGCCCCATACTCCGATGGTGGGTTAAACATTCCTAGTGAAACAGGATCAACCGAAACAACTAAGAGAGCCCCCACATCATGAGCAATATTAGAAAGCGTCTGCATATCTTCCAGATATCCAAAAAAATTAGGCTGCTGAACAATCAGGCACGCCGTATCTTCCTCTAGAGAAATGTTGTGTGCTTTTACAAGCTCCAAGGCTATTCCAGGGGCTTGAACATATGTATCCAGAACCTCTGTATACAGAGGAGAGGTGGAATCGAGAATAGCCACTTTATTCTTGCGTGTTACCCTGCAAGCCATGAGGGCTGCCTCTGATAATGAAGTTGATCCATCGTACATCCCCGCATTCGCTACATCCATACCGGTCAGTTGACAAATCATGGATTGAAATTCATAGGCCACTTGAAGGGTCCCCTGTGACACCTCCGGTTGGTAAGGAGTGTAAGCGGTCATAAATTCGCCTCTGCTAGCAATGCTAGACACCACCGCAGGAATGTGATGCCAGTAAGAACCTGCCCCCAAAAAGGAGGTGTACTCACCAGCAGAAACATTTTTCGCTGAAAGTTCAGATGCATAAGCTCTGAGGTCTAACTCAGACATAGCTTTTGGTAAATTCAAATCGGGATTTCGGACTTCCTCAGGAATGTCCGAAAAAAGACCCTCTACAGAATCCATACCTATAGCATCGAGCATCCTTTTTCGATGATCTTCGGTATTAGGGGTAAAAGGAGAGGGCATTAGTTACTCTCTGATTTAAGAATAAAATTTTCATATTCCGCCAAAGTCATCAGATTCTCTATCTCAGTTGCATCCTTGAGCTTTACCTTAATCATCCAACCTTTTTCATAGGGATTTTCATTTACCAGGTCGGGAGCGTCTGCAAGTATGCTATTGACTTCTAATACTTCGCCTCCCACCGGAGAAAACAGCTCAGAAAACGCTTTTACGGATTCTATCTCCCCCATCTTGCCAAACTGGTCTATAAAATCTCCAACCACAGGCAAATCGACAAAAACTACGTCTCCAAGACTATCAGCAGCATGCTGAGATATCCCAACAAGGCCAACTCCATTTTCATCGACAAATACCCACTCATGTTCGCTGGAATATTTAAGCTGGTCGGGGATCATACATTTTTCTCCCTAATTAAGGTCTCCATAGTTTTGAGAATAGACTTTCACGATCTCACTCTTTTGTAAAAAGGCAATTCCACTACTGTAGCTTGAGTCATCTTACCTCTAATATCTACACCAAGCTTGGTATCAGGCTTCGATAGGTCCACTGGAATATAGCCCATACCTATATTTTGGTTCAATGTGGGAGACGGACTTCCACTTGATATCTCACCTATCTTTTCACCTTCATGAAAAATAAAGCAGCCGTGTCGCGCCACAGATCTTCCATCAATCACCAATCCAACGATTTTTCTCTCAATTCCTTTTTCTCTTATTGAAGCAAGGGGGTCTCTGGCCACATATTCGGACCGGCTATTATTTACAAAATAATCTAACCCGGCCTCATAAGGATTTACTGACCGATCCATATCGTTTCCATGCAATAGTAACCCCGCCTCCAAACGCAAAACATCGCGAGCACCGAGCCCGCAAGGAGGCACCACTAATTGATAGGATTCGTATTCCATGGTTAACTAATAAAATTGGTCATCGTCGTGGCTGGATT
>CAYWYV010000122.1:0-3935 GCA_964462705.1 uncultured Dehalococcoidia bacterium | reverse complement strand
TTTAAGTAACTAAACGCTCCTTGAAACCCGGGCCAAAGATAACTGGTGTACAGGGTATTCAGGCGGGTATCAGCAGTGATTGATTTTTCTTTGCTGAATAACCGAAGTAATAATTGCGAGTTGGATGTTATAGCTTTTTGTATTAAGCTGAAATACATGCAGAAAACAGGAATTCTGATCTTAGCTTTACTCATTCTATTACTGTCAGATATTGATGCCTTAGCAGTTGCTGTGAATTATAATGTGCAAACGTCCGGTGTTTCATTGATTCCAACTAATAATAAACTTGAAGAGTTGATCATGATCAGTTCCGACGTTGATTTATGCCAAGTTCTCATGGCAGAAAATCAACGTCTCATCTTAGAAGTCCGTCCAAATGCATGGCAAGGCAATGCCAGAATATTCCCTTATGAGGGAACACAAGAGGCTGGAACTTTTTGGTCCCATTTTCTGATGGCTAGTGAGAATTGGCTGACGGATAAAGTGGAATCCGAAGGACTCAGACTATTATCCTTTAAACCCTGCCAAGGACACTCAAAAATTGCACATTATAGTGGTGAATGGGCATTCCGTGATTTATTTATTAGTAAAAAGACACATTGGTTATGGGCTAGCAATGGCACCATTTTTCATTATGTCAGTACAAATCTACTGGTTCTCAGTGAAATCCCAGATGTCAGTGCTATTTGGGTCGAGTTGATGAACAACAAAAATGTATATAACAGTGTTGCGACTCAGGTTGGCCATCAGATTATTGAAAGAGCCGTACATGGGGATCATCCTAGCGATCCACACTTTCACGATTTAGATGAATTTGTCTTAGATGAAAACGGCTGGATTACTATCTACGGTGCAAGAGCAGGACAAAAAGGAAGTAGCGCACTAGTACCAATTAAGTCTTCTCATCCTGTTCGTCCTCGTCTGTATGATTCCCACGTGGACAACATTGAATTACACCTGCTCGATCCAAAGGCTAAACGTACCTTAAATAAAAATGACATATTTCAGTTGGATTATCTTTTACTAGTTAATACAGAAACAAAAACGTGGGATTGGGTGGAGCCGAAGATTAATCAAAGTACAGAAGTCATCTCTTACATCAAGAATACTTGTCAGCCCAAACGAGGGTGCGTCCTACTATCTGAGTGAATGGACAGAACACGCATAACTCAAAGGCGGATATTTTATGAACTGTAAAAATTGTCACAGTGACCAAGTTATAAAAAACGGATTTGTTCGTTCTAAGCCACGTTATCGCTGCCAGTCATGCGGCTATGATTTTGTTCCTAATGGCAGTATGGATAAGACTCTCATCAGCTGGTTCTGCTTTGATGAGCAACCCTCAAAGCCATGCTGCGTGGTCAGTTTGCAGGCGGTTGATGAATATGACGCCCTGGCTTTTGGCCAGGATGCCCCGGTAAATGCTCCACCGCCAGCAATGATAACATCCGCACACAGACCCAGGAACAACTAGCGCAAAATCCGGCACAGGAGATCGTCCTCGGAGAGTTCATGATGATGGCGGCTGTTTATCAGGATAAGATGGTTACCATCTATCGCGAAGGGGAAGTATATGCCAGCTACACCATCGAAAAGCTGTTTGATTTTCTTGGCAGTCCCTACTTGCAACTGGTAATTGGTCCAATCAAACTGAGTCCCAGCTTCGCCGAATCATTCAAAGGCAAAATTAAGGACGTCAGGATTTATGCCCGGGCTCTGACTCAGGAGGAGATTAAGAGCTTGAAGCCCAACGAACCTTCGAGCATTCGGCCGTTCAGCTGGTATGATTTCTCCAGAGATGGTTGGGCGGAGGATCAAACCAGCAGGTTCCCCGAGATTAAAAACGGTGGAGCCAGAAAAGAGAATCCTGAAGATGGATATGTTATTTTCGACCAGGACAACCGGCATTTAAATACCATGGACAGTGAAGCCGTACGCATAGCCCGGGATTTTCGTCAACGACTGATAGCGGATCCGACTCGTCCTACCTATCACCTGGTCAATTCCGAAGGCGACGGCGACAGGAACTATTCAGCCGATCCTAATTTTTTCGTTTACTGGAAAGGTCAGTATCATTTTGGTTATATGAACAAAGGAGATGAGTACGCTTTTGGCCACTATACCAGTACTAACCTGGTCCACTGGCGGCGGCGCGGGGACTGTGGCCTAGGCAGCGGCGGTTGCGGAACTGGTGGTACGATTATCACCAAGGACGGCAAGAAAGTTATCTTTGTCGGCAAATTTGGCGGTCGAGCGTCCTATATTGAGTCTTCGGACGAGAATCTGGAGGAATGGTCTGAGCCGATTGACATTGATGTACCGCCAGAGGCCTTGGAGGCCGACTATTGGATATTCTGGGATCCTGATGCCTGGGTAGAGGGAAATTACTACTATGTATATTCCGGCTCTCATGCTGGTCATCCTTTCGATAGTCGCCCAGGCTCGGGTTCTTGGTACAAAGAACCGACACTGATGCGCTCCAAAGATTTTAAGAACTGGGAATTTCTGGGTAAATTCATGAGCAAAGACTTGCCCGGACTTGATCGGCAGGATTTTTCCTGCACGGATTTCTTTAAACTTGGCCACAAGCAGATGAAACTACTCATCAGTCACAGTTGGGGGGCCCGTTACTATCTGGGGGAATGGAAAGATAACAAATTCACCCCCGATTTTCATGCTAAGATGAGCTGGAGCTGGAATTCTGACAACAAACCTGTCTACTGGGCACCCATGACCTATCTCACGCCAGACGGACGCCGAGTAATCATGACCCTGTTAAGGGCCAAGCTGGGCAACACATTATGGAGTGCGACCTTCTCATTGCCCTGGGAGTTGAGTCTGGCAGATGGCGGGGTTTTACGTATTAAACCAGTTCGCGAACTTGAGTGCTTACGTTACAGCCAAATGGTTGAGAGCAATATGACAGTCAAAGCTGGCAAAGCATACCGGCTAGAGGAAATCTCAGGTGATACGATCGAATTGGATTTCACCATCAAGCCGACTCAAGCTGTTGCCTTTGGAGTGAAAGTTTTATGTGATAAAGGCAATAAAAATGGGCTGAATATCTTCTATTCAGTTAGAGAGAAAAGGATTTCGGTCAGAGATGAGAAGGGAGTGAAAGATCCGGACGCCAATAACCGCGCCTATGCGGGTGCGCCGTTTGAGTTGAAGGAGGAAGAGGATCTGAATTTACGGATATTCATCGACCGGTCGTTGGTGGAGATCTTTATCAATGAGCGCCAGGCGATAGTACAAATGCATTTGCATAAACCTGAGGATGTGGGGATATGCTTGCACAGTGAAGGAGGAAATTTGGAGGCGGAGGTAATAAGTTGGAAGATGGCGGCCTCCAACCAGTGGTGATAAACTCCTGCATATCCAGTGGACTTAACTGGGCCTCGGGTGGGTCCGACTATCGTCTGAGCTAAAGTTATTTCATCGATTTTTATGGACTAAGAAAAAGTGTTGTGTTTGAACGGTTTAACTCAACCTCTATGTGGACAAGAGTAAAAGAGGAGGACATTCGCCTTTAACAACGGCTCGATGAAGGTAGAAGAACTTTTTGTCAAGGTGACCGAGTAGTATTGCTGATAATCCCAGAATCAGAAAATCGTTTACTGGCAACTAATCAAATCTCTGCCTAGGGAGCGTCAGCTAGCATGACTTCGGTGCGCTATCTGTATGGATAGACTAAGATTAGGTCTGATAAGGGGGTCGAGTATATTTCGGTTAAAGATGGGAGTTTTCCTCGCGTCTTCGGCCCAGATACGCTGACAGTAGACTGCCTAGCGGACTATCGAACTCCCATCCTTGAAGTATGACTTCCCAAAATACTCAGCTTTAGTATTTTTCCAGCACCAAGGTTCAGTTCCCCTACCCGCCTCTATTCTTAGGTCTGAATTACAAATCAGAAGCAAGGTTCAAGAAACAGGCCT
>CAYWYV010000121.1:0-3959 GCA_964462705.1 uncultured Dehalococcoidia bacterium | reverse complement strand
GACCTTGATACGTCTCCCAGACCTAACTACCTTACTTTTTACAGTCAAAGCAGACATAGGAGCAGGTCTGAACATATCTACTGTTAATCGGGCTAGTTGAAGATTTGCCTTGTCAGATTCTGGAATATGGAACCTTTCTACTTCATAGGCTGCTAGCCCAGAGATGACCCTACCATGGAGGGTAGTAGGGTCCCAAGGTCCCTTCGATTGAGGAGTAGGATGGAAAACCGAAGGGTCTGAATTATCGAGTTCAAAAAAAGATTTTGGGAAAACTTTGGAATTCATGTTGTGATGCACTTTTAGCAGATTATTATATTGTCTGCCACCTCTCTGGAGTTTGAAGTCCGTGGGTGATTATGGATAATCGTAGATATAGTTAAGGATATATTACTGGGTGCCTTTAATGGCCACACATTTATGAAGAGGGATCAAATATGAAGGCGTTATATTTTACAGGAGACTCAATTGTAGGTTTATCGGAGAAAGATATGCCTAGTCCTGGTAAGGGAGAAGTGGTTTTGCAAATGAAAGCCTCTGGAGTTTGCGGTAGCGACTTGAAAAATTTTCGGGCCCCCAAGTCGGAAAAGGTAGCTCTTGGTGATTTAAAAGTCCCTGGCCATGAGCCTGTAGGAATAGTTTCAGAACTCGGAGAGGGAGTTACTAACGTAAGTGTGGGAGACAGGATTATGATGCACCACTACACGGGATGTCTTCAGTGTTCGATGTGCTTAATCGGATACACCCAGATGTGCTTGGTTCATCATGAGGTCTATGGCTCGACAGCCCATGGTGGTCATCAGGAATATATGTTAGTTCCAGCGTATACCTGTATCCCAATGCCCGACGAACTGGACTTTGCCGCCGCCGCTGCCTGTTCCTGTGGTACGGGGACAGCTTTCCACGCTGTAAAGCGAATCCAACCTACTGGATTAGATACTGTCGCAATATTTGGGCAAGGACCTGTGGGACTTTCTGCGACAATGTTTGCAGCCCAGATGGGCGCGAGAGTAATTGCTGTTGATATCTCACCTTACAGATTGAGACTTGCGGAAGAACTTGGGGCTGATGAAGTTATCAACTCTTCAGATATGAACGTTGAAGAAGCTATAAGGGAGATTACAGGGGGAGAGGGAGCAGATTCCACTTTGGACGCGACAGGTATACCTGAAGTAAGAATACAGGCCGTAGACAGTGCAAAATATTGGGGCAAGGTCTGCTTCGTCGGGGAAGGAAATACAACAACATTTGATGTGAGTCCCCAAATAATACATAAGCAACTCACTATATTAGGATCGTGGACTTTTAGTCAGGCTGGACTCGCAGAAGTAGCCAAATTTGTTGTCGAAAGAAAATCTCCAATGGATAAGTTGATTACCCATAAATATGATCTTGGCCGAGCACAGGACGCATATGAAACATTTATCTCAGGAGAAACCGGAAAAGTAATTTTGGAAATTTAAGTTGATTTTGTAAGTGTTGATGCCTTTACGATACAGACTCAAGTATTTCCGTTTTATGGGTTTCAGATAATAGAGGATATATACCTTCAAATATTTTACGTATTCTGGGGGTTTGACGCACTTGGCTTCTTGAGTCGTTATACTCCTTTACCGTTGGCCACTTCTGCATGGTGACCATAACTCCGTGATATCCGAGATACTTTCTGAACACTTTTACTTCAGGCATTCCAGTTGCCATTGTTTCTTGATTGACTTGCTCCAATAAATCAGAAAGACCAGA
Organism: uncultured Dehalococcoidia bacterium; assembly: GCA_964462705.1. GTDB lineage: Bacteria > Chloroflexota > Dehalococcoidia > Lucifugimonadales > UBA826. The sequence continues at coordinate 2,219 of CAYWYV010000121.1, read as the reverse complement.
AGCCCCAGGTAAAGGTGTATATGTTCTCTTGACGATGATCATTTAAGTTTCTCCCTCAGGTTCGATGAATGATAAAAGGTGTTATATGGTATCGGAGTCTACGCCAACATCTTATAAATGAGCGAATGTTGTTTGTAGATAAAAATAAGTGTTCTGGTTCCAGGTTACGTATAAAACAGTGATCATTTTGAAAGAGGCAGCTATGGGGTATTTGAGCAAAGAACAGGCAAAACGACTACTTGGAGAACCAATTATCTCCTTTCTAACAACCATAAATTCTGATGGATCGCCCCACACATCTCCAGTGTGGCATCTTCTAAATGAAGATAACTCTCATATATGGGTCGCAACTTCTAAGACTACCGTAAAGGCTCGTAATGTAAGGATGGATCAAAGAGTCTCTCTCGTTTCTGCAGCAGACAGCATTCCTCAGCCTTGGGTTCAAGTTAATGGAATTGCTTCCATAAGAGAACCCACGGATATTGATGATATCGTTTCTCGCTTGGCATACCATTATCTAGGTTCAGAAGAGGCCCCGATCTATTTGAGAGATATTTTGGGCAATATTGAGTTTATTCTTGTTGATATAAAGCCGAAAAAAATATTAGCTTTTGATGGTGAGGAATGATCTAAAGTTAGGTTATTTTTGAAGCTGTTTAGGTGACCACAGGAATAGTGAGAGGGTGTTTTTTCAGGGAAATGGCAGAAATTACGGAAAAACAAGTTTTACAGAACTTCTCAGAAGGGATAAATCTCTCAGGGATGGATTTAACAGGGCTCAATTTAAATAGGGCTGTTATGAGTGGGGCAGATTTCTCAGGATGCGATCTTAGAGGTACAAATCTCCGTGGTGCCAATTTAAGTGGATGTGATCTCTCTCATTCGAAACTTAGCGAGGCTAATCTTAGGGAAACTAATCTTCGAGAATCTGATTTATCCGGGTCAGATATTAGCGATGCACATTTAATGGAGTCTAGATTGTTTGCGGCCAATCTTTGTGATACTGATTTGACAGGTTCAAATATGAGTGGGGCATTTATGACAGGAGGGGTACGTTTGGATCGCTCGATTCTGGTGGGAGTAAATATGAGAGGAGCTGATATGTCTGGAGGACTGGCTCGGAACGCAGATTTTACGGTGTCATTTATGAGGGGAATAAATATGTCAGACGCAGATTTATCTGGATCAGACCTCAGTGGTGCCACCATAAATGGATCAATTTTCACGCGGGCTACTATGGCAACTATAAAGCTAAGGGAATCTGTACTGGATGGCTCAATGCTCGACGGGGCTCGATTAGATGGTGCTGACCTTTCTAAGGCCAGTTTAAGGCGTTGTTCGTTTGTTAATGCGAGTCTTCAGATGGCCAAACTAACGGGGTCATCACTGAATTTTTCCGATTTTCAGGAAGCAGACCTTACTCTGGCTGATTTTACGAAGGTGGATTTAAGAGGTGCTGTTCTCATCGGGTGTAATATGCTTTGGACTGACTTCAGTGACACTGAATTTGATGATGGCTCAACAGCAGATTCACGCTAATTGTCGGGGTCTCTTGGGGTAGTGAACCAGTGTGATGATTTATTTTGGGTGTAAGACATTATGAGTATTGAAAGATCTTTGAAGCGGACACCACTATTTGAAAGCCATCTCGATTCAGGTGGAAGGTTAATCGATTTTGCTGGTTGGGAAATGCCGGTTCAATATTCCGGAATTCTCAGCGAAGTAAGAAAAGTACGTGAAGGTTCTGGAATGTTCGACGTTTCCCATATGGGAAGATTGGAACTTTCCGGTCAAGGTGCAGAACTTTTATTAAACCGTGTACTTAGTGTTGATGTGTCTAGTATCAACGTGGGTAGGGCCAAATATAATGTTATATGTGACGATCAGGGGGGCATAATAGACGACTGTATCGTATACAGGCAGGTCGACCAGTATTTGTTAATCCCTAATGCATCGAATCGCGAATCTGTTATTGATTGGCTGGAAGCCCATATATGCGATCGTGTTGAAGTGGAAATAAACGATATTTCCACTAGTACAGTGATGGTAGCGGTGCAAGGCCCGTTGTCTGGGGGTATTTTATCCAAGCACACTAGTACTGATCTAAGAAAATTGCGTCCTTTCAGTGCTTTGGATACTGAGGTTTTTGGGGTGGAAGTTTTTATTGCTCGGACTGGATACACAGGGGAAGACGGATTCGAGATTATAGCTTCTTCAGC
>CAYWYV010000120.1:0-4000 GCA_964462705.1 uncultured Dehalococcoidia bacterium | reverse complement strand
ATTGCTGTTGGGATAGGCCTTATAATTTCAGAATGGATATCGATTGTAATTCTGTTGGTATTGGTGATTATTACAGTCCTGGGGTTGTTCACCACGATACAGAGGCTTGTTCATTCATCATCGATGTTGAAAAAATCAAAATAATGCGTCTGTAACTATAATTTTGTAAATGAGGAGGTAGTCTTGACCCAGTTTCTTAACCAATCTGATAGCCATTTCGTCAAATCTCGGTTTGAAGAAGAGATGGTACATGACGTTAGACTAACTCTTTTTACTGAGCCCGATTTAAAGGGTCTTGTAGTTCCAGGAAGGGACTGCGAAACCTGTGCTCCGACTCAGCAGCTGCTAGAAGAAGTATCTCTGCTATCTGAGAAAATACAGCTTGATGTTGTTAATCATAGAGAAAATAGAGAGCTGACAGAATCCTATGGTGTGGCAATGGTTCCCACTATTGTTTTCTCAAGAGATGACGAATCAAACGTTAAATATCTGGGTATCCCTGCAGGGACAGAATTTCCAGTCCTGCTAGAAGCAATCATAAACGTGTCTTCAGGTTCACCGGCTCTTTCAGAGGAAACGATTTCTTTCTTGAGTTCTCTCGAGGAAGAAATTTCTATCAAAGTTTTCGTTACCCCAAATTGACCGTATTGTCCTGGTGTTGCCAGTTTGGCACATGCGATGGCTGTTACAAGCGACAAGATAGATGCTGAAGTGATAGAGGTGCAGGAATTTCCTGAGTTGGGAAGAACTTTTGGTGTGAGAGGAGTGCCTCTGACAGTTATCAACGGATCTATATCATTCACTGGTGCAGCTAATGAACAAATGTTAGTGGAACACCTTAAATCTGCGGTTGAGTGAAGTTAAAATATTTCCAAATTCACTAATAAATACCGTGTAGTTATCATATTGAAAATAATTAATGTTCCTATAATTTTATTAGCTCTGATCTGTAGTTTTGGTTTCCAAGGCCTTATCTCTGCTTCTTCTGGTGACATTGAAATTTCGTCCCATGGATCGGTTAGTGAATTCCCAGAGGGGATAAGATTTTCAATTGAGGTTTATTCAGAAGACGTCGTTGAAGAAATTGCTTTGCGCATGCGAATAGGACAGCAAAAGTCGGGGGTATACCAGTATTTTGAGTTTGAGCCTGAAAAAAAAGTGGTAGCTGAACTTTTTTGGAAAACGAATACTTCAAGTAAATATATCCCTCCTGGAACCATTCTGGAATATAGCTTTGAAGTAAGTGATTTAGCAGGAAACAAAAGAGAAACAGAAACGTCCCAGATTGTTGTCTATGACTCCAGATTTCAGTGGGAAGAAGTTGAAGAAGAGGGAATTAATGTCGCCTACCATGGACCAGTCGAAAGTAGAGCTGTAGAAATACTAGATGCGATTATTCAAACAATGGACTTTATGGAACCTGTATTGGGCCAGACAGATAGAAAACCTATACGGGTCACTATGTACAACAATGTCAGTGAAATGCTGGGTGGAATGCCACCGGGAAGTTCTACAATTCGAAGGGAGTTGATTACAGAAGGGCAGGCGTTTACGAAAATCGGAACATTACTTGTGCTTGGTGGTGGTAGGCTTTCTGAGGGAACGGCTTCTCACGAAGTTACCCATATTCTGGTCGAGCGTGCAGCGGGTAGTATATATAACAACATACCTTCTTGGCTCAATGAAGGCTTAGCAGAATTCGGAAACCTGTCCCCCAGCTTTTCTTATGATGTTGCTGTGGATTTCGCTGTTCATTCAGGTCGATTGCTTCCTATAACATCAACGCCATCAATGCCAGGTGATCCTGAAGACGTGATTATGTACTATGGCCAATCCATGTCCATCGTAGAGTACATGGTGGTCCGGTTGGGACCTACCAAAATGGTTCACCTGCTTTCCAGATTAAAATCCGGTGAAAATATTGATGAGTCCATATTGTCTACCTATGGAATATCTAAATTGGAGTTGGAAAATTCATGGAGAGCCTACATAGGAGCCCCACTATATGAACCTCCTGCTGAAACATCATATTTACCAACTCCGATGCCTCGCTCAGAGGTCAAAGTATTTTCCCTTACGCCACAAGCGGGCTCCACAGCTGTTGAATCTTTGACTGGAAACGTCCCACAGGATGAAATGGTGTTAGAAGAACCTATCAGTGTCACTGTTGATCTGGAAGAGACAACGGACGGGCGTAGTTGTGGCGGATTAGGACAATCGATCCCAGATGGTTCCGTTTTATTACTGGGTAGCTTATTGCTTTTTGTAGGTTTAAAAAGACCATTTTCGCAGGTGCACGGCAAATTAAATAGGCGGAACCGTCAGGAATTTAAACCCTGAGGTACAATTTATTGTGCTTAGAAAAATCACTAGATAAAGCGAAACAAAATGAATATTTCTCCTGAATGGATGAGGTCTGTAGAGCAAACCTATGTAATCAAATTTCCGACTCAGCATCTTGCTACCTTTGGAATTACGTCGGTTGAATATTTTGTGGTTACTGAGCCTATATACACTGCAATGGATGCCTCAAAAAAAGAATTAGAATCGGTAGTTAGGAAGGGTAAGGTGATTGCGGAACAGCCGTCTCTCATAACACCAACATATGCATTGAACTTGGATGGTTTTAGTGAAAGCGCCTACGAATATATGAGATTTGCAGCACAATCCTACGGAGCCCATAGCCCAGGTATTCTGTACCAATATAGAAACGAGAGCGAAAATTTAGAGATTGTTGGAGGTATACCGACAGAGGTTGCCAGTAGAATATCCAAAGATTTGAAGGATAAAAACAACAACCTGTCAGTCGTTATAGTCGGGATTGACGAATTTTGGGATGTTGCTTTAATGAAATTCATTTATGAATTTACAGCTTCTTCAGCTTCTTTCAATGCCAGAGAAATGAAGTCTGGAGGGCTTATGGACCCACAATCCTCCGCTGGGGGTCTCCCAAGGGCGGCAGTCAATCAAATTGAAGAGATGTTCAGATCTGTTCAGATGGGTGGTAGTCCAGATATGCTGAAGACCGAATTAGACAAATGGGGTGTATATAGTTATTACGAGGATAGGTTCTTAAGTCTGTTCCGTTGACATTGCTTGATTTATGTAGAGGTGAATTTTTCTGGAGTAACCTCTGTCCCATTTGAGGCAGATTCATAGGCAGACATGACGATTGACAAATCGTCCAGACCCATCTCTCCAGACATTTTGTTAGGTCCCCCATGTAGGACCAGATCTCTGAAGGACGATATCATCTCCCGAGTTCCTCTTGTCGTTTTTTTTAACTTGATGGTTCTTGTTAAATTTCCTTTGATGACCTTCATGTCATTAGAAAACGGGTTGAATTTAATTCTTCCAACGGACCCGTCTATTTGTATTTCCTGCACCGGTTTACCTATGTTGGTGGATCTGGAATGAAATATAGTTCCAGACACTCCATTTTTATAGATAGCAAATAGATTCAAGGCATCTTCGCCCTCAGCCTCATTAAATACCGAAGGTGGAATAGCGGCTAATATTTTGTCAGGGAAACCAGCTAGACTCACCAAAATGTTTACGAGGTGAATTCCAGAGTCTATGAATACACCACCACCGCTAATATCTAACTTTCTCCGCCAATTCTCTGGTTCACGGTAGCTTTCAGATGTTATTTTGATCGTTCGCAAGCGCCCTATGCCAGACTCATCTCTGTCCCTAATGATTTCCACAGATTTCCCCACCGTCTGTAAAAACTTGTAATTTTCTGCAACCATTAGATGCACACCGGATTTGTTGGCAAGAGTAATCATTTTTTTGCCATCTTCTAGTGTTTTCGCGATTGGTTTTTCTACAAGGACGTGTTTCTTGTTTGAAAGAGCGATTGTCGAGTGGTGCATATGTAGGTTGTGTGGGCTGAATATGTACATCGCATCAATATCTGGGTGACATACAGCTTCTTCATAACTACCAAATGAGTGAGTTCCGTCAAATTGGTTTTGGTAGGCTTTGGCTTTTGAGATGT
>CAYWYV010000119.1:0-4039 GCA_964462705.1 uncultured Dehalococcoidia bacterium | reverse complement strand
GGGCGGGAGAATACATTCCCCGAGTCAGCGGCCTGGCGATCAAACAGCAGGACATGATCATGCAGGGAGCTAATTTTTTCCCTGGTCCAGCCTAGAAACTTAGCCAGAATAGGGACAGTATGAGCGAATTAGAAATAGCTATTAAAGCATAGCTTGAACCTTGCTATTTACTAGTCACTTCATTATAGTGTCCGGTACCCGTGCAACACATAATAATGCCGGGCCGGTGCCCTGTGCCTATATTGTTCCTAGAATTACAGTAGTCGCGTACCGTAAAGACAAGATTGAGGAGTAGCTACAATGGCTTCAGATGATCGAATAGGAGACGTAGTCCTTGAGGTTAAAGACCTCCAGACTTATTTCGTTACCCGATGGGGTGTGGTTAAAGCAGTCGACGGAGTGAGCTTTTACCTCCGCAAGGGTGAGACGCTCGGAATAGTTGGAGAGTCAGGCTCAGGGAAGTCGGTCACGACACTTTCAATGATGAGGTTGGTCCCGTCCCCTCCTGGTCACATCGTCGGAGGAGAAGTTATTCTCGAAGGAGAAAACATTCTTGAACTCAGCGAAAAACAGATGGAAAACGTCAGAGGCTCGCAGATTGCCATGGTTTTACAGGACCCCATGACAGCACTCAATCCAGTCTTTGATATCCAAGATCAGGTTGGAGAGGCTCTCCATATTCACGAAGGCCTAAAGGGTGATGGTCTTAAAGAAACTGTAATTGACATGCTCAGAAAAGTTCGCATCCCTGCCCCAGACCTTCGCATGAAGGATTTCCCCCACCAGCTTTCTGGTGGAATGAGACAGCGTGTTGTAGGAGCGATTGGGATTTCCTGTAACCCTTCGGTCCTCATTGCCGATGAGCCCACAACATCTCTGGACGCTACAATTCAGGCACAATATCTAAGGCTTCTCCGAGAACTTCAGGAAGAGACCGGCGTGGGTATTATCTTTATCACCCACGACTTCGGAATAGTTGCAAAAATGTGTGACCGAGTAGCAGTGATGTATGCTGGGAAAATTGTCGAGCAAGGTGACGTGAGGCAGATATTTAACAACCCTCAGCATCCATACACAGAAGCATTAATAAACTCTGTTCCTAAAATGGAAGAGAACGTCGAACGCCTATACTCGATACCAGGGAATCCTCCTCCACTATGGGACCTGAAGGAAGAATGCTCCTTCGCAGATAGGTGCCCATACGTATTTGATAAATGCCGAGAGAGTTATCCTCCCGTGTATGAGAACTCAGACGGGCAGATAGCCTCTTGCTGGAGACTTGAAGAAAACGCAAACACCAAAGTGGAAGCACAGTAAATTAGGGAGAGCTCAAAGAATGACTAGCGAAAATGGAAGTCTCCTAGAACTTAAAAACATAAAAAAGCACTTCGCCGTAGGCGGAGGACTATTTAGCGGCCTCACAGGCAATAAAACATGGTTGAAAGCTGTGGATGGAATAAGCCTCAATATTGAGGAGGGTAGTACGTACGGATTGGTAGGAGAATCTGGATGCGGTAAATCAACCACCGCAAAAATGGTTCTTATGCTTGAAGAACCCACAGAAGGCGAAATACGTTTTCAAGGGGACGACGCTCTGGATATGACTAGAGAAGGTCGTAAAAATTACAAATCCAGTGTACAAGCCGTGTTTCAAGATCCATGGGCTTCCCTCAACCCGAGAATGAGAGTTGAGGGCATAGTTGGTGAACCTTTGGAGATCAACACCACGATGTCGAGAAGGGAAATCAAAACCAAAGTTGGCGAACTTCTAGAAGAAGTAGGCCTTCAGCCTTACCAAGCAGGACTTTATCCGCACGAATTTTCGGGAGGACAGAGACAGAGAATCGGCGTGGCTCGGTCTCTGGCTTTAAACCCCAAGTTAATAGTTCTAGATGAGCCGGTATCCGCACTTGATGTGTCTATTAGAGCTCAGATAATGAACCTACTGATGGATCTGCAAAAAGAGCACGGTCTCACATATCTATTGATAGCCCATCACCTAGCCACTGTTAGGTATATGTGTGACAAAATTGGTGTAATGTATCTTGGTCGCCTAGTAGAAGAAGCCCCAACAGACGAGTTATTCGACAATCCTCTGCACCCTTACACCAGGGCACTGATGTCGGCAGCACTACCCTCTCATCCGGATGATGAGAAAGAGGAAATTGTCCTAAGTGGTGAAGTACCTTCACCGATTAACCCTCCATCAGGTTGCCATTTCCATGAGAGATGCCCGTCTGTTATCGACGAATGTAGTACTGTAGAACCTGATAGAAGTTTTCCTGTGGACAGTCACGCAACGGTGTGCCACCTCTATAAAGATTAACTTCTTCATCCCCAAATACTGGGGCGTAAAAAGAATGGCCCGGGGAGGAATCCCGCGGGCCATTCTTTTTCTTTCAATCATTGTATTGTTTGTTTCGTGTTTAAAACTCGATATTCCGACATCCAATGATGAGGTGGACTGGCTCAAAAAAGGCCTATCTCATGAATCCAACTCTGAATTCAAACTAGCTATAGCATCTTTTTCAGAAGCTATAGCAAAAAACCCCAAAGATCCAATAGCTTGGAAATTAAGGGGAGCATCATATTACCGGCTCAATGAATTCCAGCAGTCAGTGTCTGATCTGGACAAATCTATATCCTTAGATTCTACTGCTCCTGATGCGTATCTATACAGAGGAAATGCCTATGGCGAAATGGACATGTTTAGCAAAGCTATAGAAGATTTCGATAAGGCCCGAAAGCTTAGGAACGGTGGGTATTTTGACAACTTAAACCAAGCTTACCTCTCAATCCTAAACAAGAATTTCCTGGTGGGCCTGGCTAGGGCTACAGCGGCAGTCGAGGAAAGGCCCATGGATCCAATTCCTCATACATATAGAGGCATTTGCCTATATGAACTAAATAAATTCTCAGAAGCACTATCCGCCTTTGAAAAGGCTATTACAATAGATTCTGACAACGCAGAATTATTATTCAATCGAGGGCTTGTCCACCTTGCTACCAGAAATTTCAATCTGGCTATTTTAGATTTCTCAGAAGCACTGAAAATTGATCCCACGTTTAAAAACTCCTATGAACATAGAGCCCAGGCTTATGAACAATTGGGGATGGAAGAAAAAGCCACATCAGAGCGAGAATCCTTGCTTTCTGGTAAATAGATCTTAGGATCTGGCGCCTGCTACCCATATCATTCGGTCACTTTCCTCTGTGTATGGGCTCTCATCAAAATCTCCATAAAGACCCAATATTTCAAATCCACATGTACGAAGCAGATGATACATTTCCCATCTAAACGTGTACCGAAACTCCAAGTCATGAACGACACGACGGGTTACTAGGCCAGAATGATCCAAAAAATCTGCGGCAACTTTTACACATCCAACCTGAGAATACTCCTCATAATCTCCTTGCGTGTATATGACAATCTTATTCCCGTCTTCCGTGACTAAGTCCTTATGATGGTACATGGTGGAAGGATCGCTCAACATGAACTCAAGATCTGGCACAGCCAAATCTACTATGAGTCTGCCTCCAGGCGAAAGTTGTCTCCTAACAGTATTGATAAAGTGCTGCTGTTGTTCCGCATTGATTAAAGACATAAATGCGAAGCATGGCACCACGGCAAGGCCAAATTTCTGACTAATACTAATATCTAGGTCCACCAAGGAGGATTGCGTGAAAGTCACATGTTCACAATCGGCCAAAAGATCTATTTTGGCTCTGGCAAAATTTAGCTGGGATGTTGAGGGATCGACCGCATAGATTGATTTGCCAAAATCAGCTAGTAACTCAGTTATACGTCCTGTGGAACAACCAAGCTCTAAGAGGGTACCTCCCACCTGAGAAGACTGATCCAGATAAAAGGATACATCGGACCTCTCGCCTAAATAATACGCCTCACACAAATCCGCCCAAGGGGCACCACCAACTTCATCAATAAAATGAATCATCTTATACTCTGCTAGGGACTAAGACGGATGATCGCATCATCACTGGTCACCGTAATCCATATATGACCATTAAGAGGAAGTAT
>CAYWYV010000118.1:0-4040 GCA_964462705.1 uncultured Dehalococcoidia bacterium | reverse complement strand
GTCTTAGCTTTAGGAAATGTAGCGTTTTATTCGTGATAATCGATTCTTTACGCCTTCTACAGCCCATACTGCCCATGGCATAGTGAAGAATTTGAATCCCTTGTCGACATAGAAATTGGGATCCATATCTGGAGGGATAAAATACATTCCAGGTACTACGCCGTGCTTTTTACAGGCCGCCGCAATAGTGTCCAGTCCTTTCTGGTATGTATCACTTGCATAATCGAGGGGGACATTTAGTTCAATTGATAAGTCCGAAGGTCCTACAAGAAGTACATCTATTCCAGGAACGCTCAGTATCTCATCAATATTATCGATGGCTTGCTGTGTCTCAATCATTGGAACGATCAAAAGATCTCTATTAACTGTGTCTAGGTAGTCTCGGTAATCCTTTGTTTCACCCCATTCACCTCTCACACCAGCGTTGCTGCGATCACCGTCTGGGGAATATTTACAGGCCCTCACCATAGCTTCTGCTTCTTCTTTTGTGTTAACCATAGGAACCACTATGCCACGGGCGCCTATGTCTAAAGCAAAACAAATTAGATCGGCACGATTTGCACTAACTCGCACCAGTGGTGATGCCTGGGCGCCACTGGTTGCCTGTAAAGCCCTGTTATATTCTTTGACCTCAACTGGTGAGTGTTGGGTGTCAAATAGTATGAAGTCTAGACCTGAATTGGCCAACATGGACATATTGTCTTCAAACACCGAGCCGGCAGTGCCGACCACGGTCTTCCCCGACTTTAAAAGTTCTTTAACTCTATTCATCTTTAAAACCTCTATTTCTGAATTAGGATTTGTAACTTAACAGCTAGAATTTGATCAGGTTGAATAATAGCATTTTGAACGAAATGTGGTATCTATCCAAACAGGCTGATTGAATCTATACCATTTTTTGCAATAATTCTTAATTTAGGGATATATTTTGATGTTTTTTATGAAAATGTAATATTTTGAGGTCTTAATGGGCTAACTATTCAGCCAATAATTTTAAAAAAGGAAGGTGGATTTATGCCAGATATAACTCTAGAAATAAGAAGGATTCCCAGGCCAGGAAAAAGGATGGAGGTGGTTCAATCCGTGATCACCGCAATGAAAAACACGGGTAGAAGAGGAGTGATTACTGGGTCAGTAATGACTCCACATTCAGGTGATCAGGACGTTGTTTCTGCGTTGATGGTTTCCAGTTGGGATGAATTAGAGGAAATGCATGACGGATTGCTCGCTAGCGAAGATCGACTGAAGGAACAATCTGCGATAGCGGAACTTTGTTCGAAAACAACAATACAGGCATTGAATGTGCTAGCGCGAGGTGATTATTATGATCTTGGTAATGTCCCTAAATACATGAGAAGAAACTTTCTGATGGCTAAAAGAGGTCAATCAGCTGCTGTCGCTGAAACACTTCTCGAATGGCGTGAGGCTTTCCCCGAGGGTAGTCGTCCAACGGTTCAGCGACCGGTCTCAGGTACTATAGACTTGGTACGTGTGACTGCTGTGTTTGGAAGCTTGAATGCGCTCATGGAAGCCTCAGCGGATGTTGCAACGAATCCGGCATATGACATATTCAGGGATAAGGTTACCAGTCTTACTGATAGGGTTATGGGCTACAACAGTCGAGTGATACACACAACCTCGGGATAATTGATCACTTTGAATGCTACTTAGACCATATTCGGGGTCTAAGTAGCATTCAGCAGTCGCATTGCTTAACCAATGGCATTAGGTTTAGCAATCAAAAATTTAGTAACCTCTTAAATTACGTTCACACAAATGGATTTAAATCCATTCACCTCGTATCCTAATTCGTTCCAATTAGATTTTGCGGGTTGTAAATTTCCTATCTTGTCTTTGGCTCTGGAGAGTATGGTGTGGTGACCTGTGTCGGTGCTGATCCAAGAGAAGTTCCACTGACGCCACGAGTATTTATCGGAAGGCCCGACAAGTCTGGCTGGCTGCCAGGTAGATCCACCGTCTGTGGAGACATCTACGGAGTCTATTTCTGCATTACCAGACCAGGCAAATCCAGATATTGAGTGGGAATCTCCCTTTACGTCAGTTCCGCTCATTGGAGAAGTTATGAGTGATTTCACTTGCATCAAACTGACCGGTCTTGCAGGAATTTCGCCAGATCTGAACATGTATTTGTACGTTTGAAAATAGCCCTCAAACGGACTACTCAATGCTGTGATTTGGCGTACCCACTTTACAGAAGCCATTCCGTACCAACCCGGGACGACTAAACGTAGTGGGCCACCATGCTCCACACCTATTGGCTCGCCATTCATTTCGAAAGCAAGCATTGTGTCTGGATGCATCGCCACATCTATAGGTAAACTACGCTGGAAGTTCTGAGTCTTTATACCTGGTTCGGGTTCTCCTGAATCTTTCCCTTCGAAGAGGAGTTCCTTAGCTTCAGGGTCAATTTCGAAAAATTCCAGTACTTTTGAAAGAGAAATTCCAGCCCATACAGCAGTACTTACAGCTCCTGACTCAAATTGATTTCCTGGGACTCTGGGTGTCAGATCCATTCTGTTATTTCCAGCACATTCCATCGTCACAGCCTGCGTCTGCTTCGGAAATTTGGACAGATCTGAAAAGGTAAAAGAGCCTGGATTTTTGACGGAGCCGTTTATGCTTACAATCCAGTCGGTATCTGGGGAATCTGAAATATCGGGGAAATTGAAGTGATTTCTGATATAGAAAACGGAGTTGGGAGTTAGCCACGAATCAAGTGCGGGGCTTGGGGTCTCACCTATCATAGGTTCGGTCTCTACGGGCTTGAGACTTCTATTTATTGGCCGGGCTACCCTTGGTGAATCCATTAGCTGGGGGCCCCCGGCCTTACTACACTTACAATGCATCTTCTGCCTCCTATAAATTTATAAAACCTCTAAACATATCGATGCACCGACTTTAACTTGATATATAGCAGAGAAGCAAGCCCTTCATCTTGGTTATTTGGAGTATATTAAGGCGCAGGAATCAATTACTGGAAAACGTATTTAAGAGACTTTTAAGATAGTTAACGGATAAAAAAGTTGAATTTTTATTGAGAGGTATTTCCCGTTGACCAAAGGAAAAATAGCAGAAATTACCATAACGCCCGTTCCGTCTCATTATCACAAAATGGTCGGTAGACCAGCATTTGCCGATGATATTGGTAATCAGAGAACTGAATGGCTTGTTAGAGCGCGAACAGATAGCGGAATAGAAGGTCTGACTGTAGCCAACAGATTCATGCAACAATTCCATGGCTTTGATTCATCCGATGGGACAGTTCGTGGCCTTATATCTTTGTTAACGGAGACTTTTATTGACCGCTACGTCAGCGAATTTTTGGAAGTATCAGATGGCCAAGTGGTGGGAGTATCACCCATCCACAAGGAGGCTTTCTGGTCCCATGGCTGGATGAGCATCTTAGCATTTGATCTCTTGGGTCATGAACTTGGCCTGTCTTGTGTAGATCTTTTGGGTGGCCCGGTTAGAGATCAGGTTCCTGCCTATGATACTACCCTGTTTTTCCAGGATTTCCTTCGCCCAGATATTGGAGCGAGACAGGTTGCATTGGAGGCCGCAAAGTCTCACAAGGATGGCTACAATGCCTTCAAAATTAAGGTTGGCAGGCCAGGTCGCTGGATGTCGCCTCAGGCTGGCCTTGAAAGGGATATAGAGGTTGTACTAGGTGTTCGTGAAGCAGTAGGACCAGACTGTCGGGTCATGGTTGATGCTAATTTCGGCTATGATGGGCGGCTTGATCTACTGGAAGATTTTATACGTGAAACCTTACCCGCTAACCTATTTTGGATGGAGGAGATGGTTAATGCTGATGTGGGTGATTATCGTATGATTCGTCACGCCCGAGATCGAATCGGCTCTAACGCGATGTTGGTATGCGGTGAGGTAGATATTGATCCTCCAAGTCCAGTATTCCGAGATTTGGTGTGTGAAGGATTGATTGATGGTTATCAGCCGGATACAGTGGTCGCCGGGTATTCTCGGTGGCAGGCGTTGGAAAAATGGTTGGAACCAACTGG
>CAYWYV010000117.1:0-4041 GCA_964462705.1 uncultured Dehalococcoidia bacterium | reverse complement strand
CGGGAATGATGTTGATCGAGAGTTCATCATCAATGAATCTTTGGGTATAAAAATCGGCGATATCAGCAGCGGACTTACCTTCAGCCCTAGCTGCCGCCACCACCTTGTCCTCACCCTGTTCAAGCATTTCTTGCCGCATATGCCCAACATCCGTGATGTTCTTTATGTGCGTGACATCAATATTGTCAAAAAGCAAAATTCGCCTGATCCAGTCGGCCATTAAATAGGAACGAAGATTTCCTATATGGGCATCTCTATAAACCGTAGGTCCACAGGTATACATACCAAAAGATCCATTGGAACCTATTGTGAGAGGTTCCTTAGACCTAGAAAGGGTATTGTACAAACTCAGCAAAAACACTTCTCCTCAAAAGTAAAAATCACCAACCAATAAACATTAATCCAAATTTAATACCCTCAATAAATTGGTGCTTCCTGGCACACCAATCGGTGTCCCAGCAACCAAAACCACATTCCCCTTCTGATCTCCTAGAACCTTACGACACTCAACTTCACCCAAGCTGAAGAATTCATCGACATCGGCAACATTTCCGACGATGACCGGAAAGACTCCCCATCGAAGGGTAAGGCGATTTCTCACCTCTTCCCACGGTGTTAAAGCTAGTATTTTTGCTCTCGGCCTATACCTTGACACACGCCCTGCTGAATTGCCTGATTCTGTGAAGGCCACTATTAAATCAGAGGCTAATTCGTTGGAAGTTTGACATGCAGCAAAACTAATAGCGTCGTCTGCCACAGCTTCCAGTTGACTGAATCTCTCAGCCATCATGCGTGCATACGGTAATGCCGATTCTGCCTCCATGGCGGTTTCCGCCATAACTTTTACAGCCTCGACAGGATATTCCCCTATAGAGGTCTCCCCAGAAAGCATTATCGCGTCTGACCCATCGTAAACCGCATTGGCAACATCGGTGACTTCCGCCCTCGTTGGAGATGAGGAATTAATCATGGATTCCAGCATTTGAGTGGCGGTGATGACAGGTTTGCCCGCAGAATTACTTCTTCTGATCAAATCTTTTTGTATCACTGGGACTCGTTTCAAAGGAACTTCGACGCCCATGTCTCCCCGTGCCACCATTAATGCATCGCTTTGTTCAACGATTTCATCGATATTATCAATCGCTTCAGCTCTCTCCACCTTAGATATCAAAAATGGCGATTTCATGCCATTATCGATCAGAATCTCTCTTGCACGACTAATGTCTTCACCTGTGGTCACTGTAGATAAGGCAACAAAATCTGCCTCAGCAGATGCAGCAAATTCCAAGCATGATATTGCCTTTGCATCCGGAAATTCCTGAGATGGGGACCTACCAGGCGTGACCACTCCCCTTCCTTGCGTGAGTCTCCCGCCTCTGACAACTTTACATAGAACATCATTCTCAGACACATCGGTAACAACCAGTTCAATGTTGCCGTCATCTACGAGAATAGTTCCTTGCGGTTCCGCATCCCTATGCAAACCCACCGGCGCAACACTAACTCTATGCTGATTACCAATGACATCGTTACTCGTGAGAACTATTAAAGACCCCTCTTGCAGATTAACTGCCCCCGGGTCGAGTGGGCCAGTTCTATATTTGGTGCCCGGAATATCGACCATAAGCCCAATGGGCATTCCAGAATCACCAGAAACTTTTCTAACTTTACGTACTGTATCTTTGTGGGTTTCCAAATCTCCGTGGGACATATTCAATCGGGCAACAGTCATCCCACTTTTTACCAACTCAAGAAGGATTTCCTCGGTATCTGTCGATGGCCCAAGCGTACAGACTATCTTCGTCTTTGGATGATTATCTGGGGGATATTTATAGTCAGGGTCCATAAATTAACTAGGTATTGTCACTCTGTAACTGATTATTTATGACTAGTGTACATAAGAATCGCACATCTCTCCATATTACATGTGCGAACTATACTGGAAATTGGTATGCTCCACTTAGTTGTCTATTAATAACTTTCAGAATCCATCGAGTTTTGGAGGTGGGAATCCAGCAAAATTATGGAAAACTCTAAAAGCATCCTAGACCTTCAAACAAAAGATAATGAAATTCAGGTTGTAGAAAGCCGTCTAACCGAAATAGCCGCCCAATTATCTGATGAATCTTCAGTCACAGAAGCATCAAAAATTGATGAAGCCATTAAACTACAATTTCAAAACCTGTCTTCCAAAATCAGAAAACTGGAAGGCGACAATCTCAGTTTAATTACTCAGCAAAAGTCTGTAACCACAAAGATTTACGGTGGAAACATCACCAGCGAGAAAGAACTCACTGCCCTCCAAGATGAATTAAGCAACCTCGAAAGCAAAATAGAGAGCCTAGAAGATTCCCTGTTGTCTGCGATGGTGGACTACGATAGATATGAAGAAGGAGTTAAGAAATCAGAGGAGAACCTTTCAGCAGTCTTACAGAAAAGGAAAATACAGCTCGAATCAATCACGGCCGAAAAGGGCAAACTGGAACAAGATCTAATTAACCTCCAAATTTTTCGGGAGGAGCTTCACACGAAAATCCCTCCTACCATCTACACGACATATGAAAGACTAAGAAAATCCAAAAATGGGCTTGCGGTTAGTCTCATGCGTGGAGAAAGATGCTCAGCCTGTAATATCAGTGTTCCAAACACTATCGCCCAAACAGTGGCTACAGGTAGCGATATTCTTTTTTGTAACTCCTGCCAGAGAATTCTTATCACCGACGACTAAACACATGAAAGCTGTTGGATTCGCCATAGTTGACGCTATTCCAGGTTCCACTTCAACGTGGACAGAGGAGATTTTTTCGAATGTGTTTACTGACTTCTGCGATTCCTTGGCTCACCAAAGGGAGAAATTTGTAGTTTCAGTGGCAGATCCAGACAGATCAGATATAGATTTACAATTCCGGCAAATTTTGTCCTATATAGAAACCCAACCAGGCGGCTTTCTAGTGGTTGTACCTGATGCAACACATGTCAGTGAGGATTTAGAAGGTATAGCTAAGGCAGCAATTAGAATTGAAAACGCCGACTCTAACATTTATTGCCTCGAGGATGGCTACCCAGATCTCTTACAGAATGCTTTTCTGCACATGGATTCCCCCGGAACATCAAGAGTTACCGCAAACAAAATAAAGGAATCAATGCAAAAAAGAGCTATCGAAGGAAAAGCTCTTGGTCGAGCACCTTATGGTTACAAAATATCCGCTGAAGGGAATTTCTCTATCAACAAAACGGAAGCGGATGTAGTCAAATTAATCTATGAACTTTATACCCAAGAAGATTTAGGACTACGCAAAATAGTGGATACCCTTCACGTTAGAGGAATCAAAAACAAGAAGGGTAATGATTGGAACATAGTGTCCATACGGGACATCCTGAGAAACACCGCGTATATCGGCACATATGTGAGGTTCGGCCTAAGACTAACTGGAAACCATGAACCAATAATCCCAGCTGAAACTTTTCGGGAAGCCCAAGACAAAGTTCGTGAACGACGCCGTTACAGAGGATTTGCTGATAGCACGCCTTATCTCCTTTCCGGGCTTTGCGTTTGTGGGTATTGCGGTAACACAATGATGGGCTCCAATCGTAAGCAGACTTGGAGAAGAGACGACGGTACACGGAAGACAAATACTTACCGCTATTATCGTTGCCAATCAAAAACTAATAAAGGCACCTGTTCTTACCACACTTGGACAACAGAAAAGCTGGAGGGAAGGGTTCGGGAACTTCTCGCTGATGCACACGGTGAAGGAGAATTGCAGGATAGTATGAGCGGGGAATCGGGCGCGGAAAAACGCTTTTCAGCTTCCAAGAAAAGATTAGAACAAGTCTCCCAAGCGGAGCATAGATTTGTGGAATTTATGAGGAAAACTTCCTTGGGTCAATCTGTCTTAAGTCGGTTGGATATCTACCTGACAGAACTTGAATTGGCCCGCACCCAGGCATTTTTATCAGTCTCCCCTACTGAGTCTGGTAAATTCTTAGAAGAATGGAATAAAAAAACTTTTGCGGAACAACAAGCTTTTTTAAACGAGT
>CAYWYV010000116.1:0-4048 GCA_964462705.1 uncultured Dehalococcoidia bacterium | reverse complement strand
CCGCTTTCGGGTTTGGCGGAACAGAGTGTGAGGTCGCGGTGCGACATAACCTTCCTATTACGTGGATTGTATTCAACAATGGCGGAATCGGCGGTCATGATCCAGAGATAACTTCGAGTGCAGAATCAGGGTTTCTTCCACAAGGAGCCATGAATTTTAACGCTCGTTATGACGTGATGATGGAAGGCCTTGGAGGGGTCGGTTTCAACGCTAACAACTCAGAAGAGTTAGATGATCATATAGATGCAGCTTTAAAGGTGGATGGGCCATCTCTGATTAATGTTCCGTTGGCTCATGACGCAAAGCGAAAGCCCCAGAAATTTGCTTGGTTGACTCGAACATAAGTTTAGAAGTGAAGAAAAAGGGACTCCGAACTACCTCAGTAGCTATCTGAGTCCCTTCAAGAAACCGGTGCTCTATCCTACTGAGCTAAGCTTTAATAATTGTATTTTGGACGTCTCAAGTTACGACTACGACGCATCCAGTTAATTGATTTAGCTCTTCTACTCTTTTGAATCTGTGAATTCCCGTGGACGCACTCTAACACCACTACATTGCTCGAATAATTCCATAATTATCCAGTATTCTTTATCAGCCCAGTCGTTTGCTAAACCAGCGAGAAAAGGTTGTAGGGCCGTGGAGCCAAGTGATAGAGGCACTGACAGGTTTTGAGCCATCTCGTTGGCCAACCTGACATCTTTACCGATGGTATGCAGCCCCTGGTTGGCAGTCTGACCGTAAGATGGTTCGGGATTGTGTAAAGAGATCTTGTCTACCAATCCTTCAAAGACCTTATTAGAACCGCTGCTGGCGCTGATCACCTCCTTCAATGTCTGCACACTCAGACCTGCCTTCACTCCCAGCACAAGAGCCTCCATAGTGGCAATCATATTAATTCCGGCAAGCATATTGTTAACCAACTTTACAGATGCTCCTGCTCCGTTTTCACCAGCGTGAAAAATCTTATCCCCAAAGGCTTTGAGCACCGGCTTTGCTCTGGCCAAAGTCTTTGCGTCACCACCCACCATAATCGACAATGTCCCTTCCTTGCGTTGATCGAGGCCGCCGCTCACTGGAGCATCCAGCATAGCCACACCTTTATCCGACGATTTTCTGGCAATGGTGTGAACAACTTCCGGACTAATAGTACTCAGTTCTACATAAATATCACCGCTTTTAGCACCTGCTAAGACACCATCTGGACCTAACGCTACCTCCTCACTGGCTGAGTTGGATGGCAGACTGGACAACACAATATCTGAAGCTGCGGCGACCTCGCGAGGGTTCCCCACAACTCGGGCTCCATGCCGCGCAAGCTCCTTCAAAGGCTGCTCAAGCAAGTCAGTGACTGTGAGATCGAAGCCTGACTTAGCAATATTTATGGCCATTGGCTTACCTATACCGCCGAGGCCTATAAATCCCACTTTCATCGTTTCCTCCTTGAAAAAAGTTAAGAAGATCCACTGGATGATATCGTGTACTAATTAGACGTGTATCGTTTCTGGCCATTTAGGAGGAATAGCAAATGGGTGACATAAATATCGGGTTTATTGGTCTCGGGAACATGGGACAGCATATGTGTTTAGCTTTAATTCAAAATTCATATAATGTCACTGTTCACGATATCAATAAGGAAACTGCTTTACCTCTACTGGAGTTAGGGGCTGCATGGGCAAATAACCCGAAGGAAGTGGCATTAAAAAGCGATATAATATTTACGTCCCTGCCCGGTCCCACTGAAATAGAAGCCGTTGCTACAGGCGAAGATGGCATATTTGACGGTATTACCAGTAACTCAGTTTGGGCCGACCTAAGTACTAGCTCTCCTGATTTAATGAGACGACTATACAAGGCATTCGCTTCCAAGGGAGCATCAATATTGGATGCTCCTGTTAGTGGTCGCCGCTCGGATGAAAACGGCCTAACTTTGAATGGAGTTCTATCCATAATGGTAGGAGGAGATGAGAGCACTTATATGAAGCTCCAACCAATCTTTGAATCCTTTGGCAATAAAGTTACCTACACAGGTGAAATAGGTTCTGCAACCATCTGCAAACTGGCAAATAACATGTTTCAATATGGTCTGGAGAGATTATTAGTTGAATCCCTTACGCTAGGGGTGAAAGCGGGAGTCCCAGCCGAGATATTAATGCAGTGCATAAAAAATGGGGCTGGCGGCAGTGGGCGCATTCTGAATGTATCGATGCCAGACACCTATTTGCAGGGTAAATTTGATGGAGGCACGGGTTCAGAATCAACCTTTTCAATTTCTAAAAAGGATATGGCACTGGCATTGGAACTTGGGCGTGAATTGGACGTGCCCTTGCAGATAGCAACTGGTACTTACAACGACATGACTGCAGCCGTAAACAGAAAGGAATGGTCCAATCTAAATTATAGGGTTTACCATCTCCTCCAGGAGGAAAGAGCCGGTAATGTTGAAGTTAGAATTCAACGAAAGGATTAAATCACTCAATATCTGAATACCCTACCCAGACCAGCGGTTAGAAAAAGATGCAAAGGCTTGTAAGCCTTCTGTTTCAACAAATTTCTACTTCCCTTTCATTTGCAATTCGGGGCCAGCACTACGGTAGTTCAATTTACTCTCAGGAAAGAGGTTCCTCAATCGTCAATTGCTGAATAAACCAATGATCTCAACTCTCTTCTCACATTGTAAGCGCTAGACGGCAATAGTTGCGTCAAGAAAACTACTGCCAAATCCTCTGACTTATCTATCCAAAAGGCAGTGCTCGCTGCACCACCCCAGGCCAGCTCTCCCTTGCTCCCTGATACCTGTGAAGCAGACGGGCTTAGAAGAACCGAAAATCCCAGTCCAAATCCCACTCCCTGATACTGTGTTTCACTCCAACGGCCCAGCGCAACTTGCTGCAGATCTACACCGTTCGGTAAATGATTTGAACTCATAAGTTCAATCGTTTTTCTACTGACGATCAATTCCCCATCGTAAGTTCCATTTCCGAGAATCATTTTGCAAAATGCCATGTAATCGTCCAGAGTCGAGGTCAACCCCCCTCCACCAGATAAAAATGTTGGTTTTTTTGTAAAGCTACCTGCCTCGGAGTCACTAATGAGTCTTGGTGGTCCGATTTCCTCAAATCCATAAAGGGAAGCTAATCGTGATTTTTTACTTTCTTCCACAGAAAAAGCTGTGTCGTTCATACCCAAGGGTTGGAATATGACTTCCTCTAGGAATATGTCGAGAGATTTACCAGATAATACCTCTATCAAATAACCACAAACGTCCGTAGATACAGAATAATTCCATCTTGTACCTGGTGAAAATTCCAGGGGGATTTGACCGAGGGAGTTTACCATTGTTTCCAAAGTCCCTCCTGTTTTAATTCCTCCAATCCCTGCGTCAGCATAAGCCCTGTCAACATTGGTTCGGTTCATGAATCCATATGTGAGGCCTGATTGATGGCTAAGGAGATCACGAACAGTCATTTCTCTATCTGGTCTGGTCGTCTGAAAATCCCCAAGACTACCACTGCTGAACACCATTAAGTCATTAAATTGAGGTAGGTATCGACTAACAGGATCGTCCAACTGAAACAACCCTTTTTCATACAGGGTCATCAACGCAATAGATGTAATAGGCTTGGTCATCGAATATATACGGAATATGGTGTCTCTTTCGACAGGTTTTGTATTATCGATATCACGGAAACCTAATGGGGAAGCATGAACCAGCTCACCATGCCTGTATATACCTGTTAAAACACCCGGATATCTTTGGTTTTCAATGTAATTCACTCTCAAATGTTCGTCGAGAGCAACTAATCTCGCCCGGGATAAACTCATCTTTATTCCTCCAAGACTACTAGTGTTGAAATTAATCTCGCATAACGGTCAGGTTTCAGGAGTTCCACGAGCCTTCAAAAACCCTTTCAAATGCCAAGCCCCATGGCGGACGCAGAAAACCTAACGCCCTTACATCCTCGAGCCAAAATCCGTATGGGGTGTGTCTGGAATAGGCACCTCCCCCGATAACTTTACTAATTCGTACCAGAACTGATTCCGCCAGTAC
>CAYWYV010000115.1:0-4117 GCA_964462705.1 uncultured Dehalococcoidia bacterium | reverse complement strand
CCGTAGTGGCAAACCCTCTAATAGACCCGAGATGAGCACGCCCAAAGTAATTTGCCCAAATTACTGTACCTGTTGTGTTAACAAGCCCCACGGCGGCGGCACATATAACTACGTAGACAATTGCCTGCCATGACGAAGCTATGACAAAAACCCAAATCATGGCGACCACTAATATTGCTTGCCCTCCCGCTAGTAGATAGCGCCCCGGAAACCGATCAGCTAATAGGCCGGATATAACACTAGAAATCAGCATTAAAGGACCAAATAGTCCAAGAGTAGCAGCGGCCATTTGGGAGATATTCCTTGGGCACCCAGTATGGAGACATGATGAAACATCAAGCCAGTCATAACAAGTGGAACAGCAAGACTTGAAAGGGCTAGCATCCATAGAGCACGAGTCTTTAGTGCCTCACCAAGAGAATAGCCCAGTTCTTTATCCACTTCAGAATTTCCACTAGGCGTTGAAGTACTCCCTTTTATATCTTGATCACCCACTACACCATCTGGAAGTAGTCCTACAGATTCAGGACTCCGTCTTACTAACAAGGCAGAAGGTATGAGCAAAATACACCACACAGAAACACCGAGGATCACCCATGTTACTCGCCAGTCGAACTGAGTGATGAAGAAATGTACTATAACTGGAAATATAGCCATACTCGCAGCACCTCCGAACGACGCTACTGCTGTTGCCCTACCCCTGATGCGTATAAACCAAATCGAAATCATCGTCGAAGATACAAGGCCGAACGAACCTTGGCCTATTGTCCGGAGGGCCGCAAACCCTATTAATAGTTGCCATTCTGTACTGACCCCACTCATCCAAATACAGGAGAACCCCATTAATACACACAAGACGACAAGCATCTTTCTAGAACCAAATCTGTCTAATGCTTTACCAACCAAAACCATAAACAGAGCCGCAGTTAAAGAACCAGCTGTATACATACCTGAGAACAAAGTTCGAGACCAGTTCAAGTCTTCAATCATAGGCTCTAGAAAAATTGAAGATACATAAGTCTGTCCTGGAGCGGATGAAAAATGTGCTAATCCTGCAACAGCGACAATAACCCAGCCGTAGTAGAAAGAAAGAGATTTTATCCAGTTTGAGGTGTCCGGGAAACTAAAACCTTTATATTTCATGCGAGATTCATCCTGCGCCAATCATCAACTTAAAGAGTTTATTCCGCAAGGGATTATTCTTTTCTTAAGAAATCCCCCGAGACACTTTCTAACGGTATAGAATATCAACATTCCCCCTCAAGAGGAGTCATTAATGAAAATCACAGATTTGAAAAGCTACCTTATCCAGATGGATTGGGACGATCGTACCGGCGGAAGTGAGCCAAAAAACACTGTTAAACGTGAATTTGTGTTTGTGCAGATCGATACAGATGAAGGAATAACCGGCTGGGGTGAGATTACAAATTACCCGGGTAACATAGGCAATCGTGCCATACAAAAATACACATCGGAAATCAAAGATTTCCTAGTTGGAAAAGATCCCACTCGTATTGAAGAAATATGGGCAAGAACTTTTCGTCTTTTTACGTATACCGGGACACGAGGGGCAACCACGGCGGCAATGAGCGGAATTGACATTGCTTTATGGGATATTTTCGGCAAATCATTAAATTTACCGATATACAAACTGTTAGGTGGAGCAGTCAGAGAGAACATACCTCTTTATACACATCCACCAGAGCCTGGCCCAGATATTGAACTTGCTATAAGAGATGCAAAAGAAATTGTGGCATCTGGTCATATGGCCTTCAAAATGGACCCAATGATGCACTCATTGGATGGGGGAAATGTAGGATTTTTAGACGGTGAAATTTCCGCGGAAGGCGCTGAAAGAGCAGAACAAATTACGGCGGAAGTCCGTGATGCTGATGGTCCCAATATAGAAATCCTCATAGATGCACACGGTAGATTCAATGTGCCAACAGCCATTGACTTAGCCAACCGGCTGGAGCCATACGGAATCCATTGGTTTGAAGAACCTGTTCCTGTAGAGAGCTATCACGCATTGCAACAGGTCCGGGATAGTACTGGCGTACGAATCAGTGTTGGCGAACGATTGCACACAAGGTTCGAATTTGTTCCAATTTTTGAGAATAACCTAGCTGATTACGTTATGCCAGATGTAACTTGGACGGGGGGGATAACTGAATTGAAGAAGATCTCAACAATGGCAGAAGCTTACTACATCCCAGTATCACCTCATGATGCCAGCGGACCTATAAACATAATGGCGGGAGCTCACGTCTCAGCTACAATCCCAAACTTCTATAAACTTGAAACAATGCGATATGACCTAAGTGGATACAACCCGTTAATAGACGTTCCCTTGGATATCAGGAGCGGACATCTGTACTTATCTGAAAAACCGGGACTGGGAATAAACTTGGACGAAGAATTTCTCAGGGCTCATGCCGTCCCAGGATACGGAAATGATTAAATGATCATTTCTGGCTTGGTATCGATTTTCGAATAGATTCAGTTATAGATAACACATCAGTGCTCTGATTTAGGTCAGACATAAATGGATTAACAGATGTTATAGAAACTCTGTTGTTTCGTACTGCCCAAACGTCAGTGCCTCCAAGCGGGTCTTCATCCGCAGGCCTGTCAAATTTGATCCAGTAAAATTCTCTACGGCCATTGACGACTTGCTCTACACGTTCCGAAAACCCCCTCGGACCAAGTGTTGTCAAATCAACACCTTTTATATCTTCAAGTTCTGCATGGGGGAAGTTAACATTCAAGAGGAGAGGATTTTCTCTATCTTCCGAAGTATTCATCAAGACTTCAGCCAATTTAGCTCCTATTTCAGCCGCCGGACGATTGTAAATGCCTTCCTTATACAATACGGACAACGCTATGGCCTCTATCCCTTTGTTATAGGCTTGTAAAGCAGCACCGAAGGTACCCGAATGGAAAACATCTAATCCAAGATTAGCACCCTGGTTGATACCGGAAACAACCAAGTCTATTTTCTCTGAACAGATATATCCTGCCGCCATTATCACGCAATCAGCGGGAGTCCCATCAACTGTGTACACATTGTCTACACCTTTAACACGTGACTGAACCCTCTCAATAGACAATGGCCGGAGTAGTGTTAAAGAAACCCCTTTTCCACTCTGATCACGATCAGGAACAACGATTGTCAAATTGCATATCTCTGACAGGCAATCAGCAATCTCCCACAACCCAGGAGAATTTATTCCGTCATCGTTGGTTAAAACTATGTTCAATGGAGACTCCGTTACTCACTTAATAAATTTACGAAACGCAAGGCACATAACGATACTACTTTCTAAAGTCGTTGTGTCCTAATAAACATTAATAACTCGACATTCTATTTAATGTATCAATCCTATGATCTTAGACAAGAAGAACATTATCAATTAACCGTGTAGTACCAACCTCAGCTGCTACAAGAATGATGGCATTCCCTGAGTCTTCGACAAGACCAACTTCGATAAAACTACTTCGATCCGAAACACTGACATAATCAATTTGAACAGAAATCTCTGGGTCCCCAGTTAAGATCTCATCTACGACTACAGATTTCAACTTCTCTGCCGCTTTCTCCCCTGATTGCCATAACTCTCTTGCGGCAAACAATCCCCTACTTATGGACAATGCTTTGCCCCTCTCTCTATTGGAGAGATATGCATTCCGACTACTTAAAGCAAGACCATCTGATGACCTAACGGTATCTCCAACGATAATTTCACTTCCGAGCGACAGATCTTTATTAAGAGCCGTAATTACGGCACATTGTTGCGCGTCCTTTTGACCAAAATAAGCTCTATCTGGGCGACAGATAGATAACAATTTGCAAACCACAGTTGCTACGCCACGAAAATGTCCTGGCCTATATTCTCCTTCCAAACGGGAAGCAACTGACCCAACATCGATAAAAGTTTCGAACCCTTCCGGATACATTTCATCAAGAGAAGGGACAAAGACAAGATCAACACCTTCATGATCAAGTATCTCTAGATCCGACCTCATATCTCTAGGATAGTCTTCATAGTCTTCATTTTCGCCAAACTGAGTTGGATTTACAAAAATCGTTGCGGCCGTCACGTCGTTTTGTGAGACA
>CAYWYV010000114.1:0-4182 GCA_964462705.1 uncultured Dehalococcoidia bacterium | reverse complement strand
AAAAATAAGATGTCGTATCCTGTTTCAAGTACGGAACCGGGATAAAAATAATCTAGGTCCTCAGTAGAGTCGGGCCAACCCAAAGTAGAGTGAGGCCAGAGACCTGAGCTGAACCAGGTGTCTAATACATCCTCGTCTCGTTGCAGGTTTCGTGACTGACAGTTTGCACAATTTGTAGGGTTTTCATATTCAACGATTACATGGTGGCAGTCTGTGCAGTACCAAACTGGAAGTTGATGTCCCCACCAAAGCTGCCTACTTACAGGCCAGTCCCGAATGTTGTCCATCCAATTGAAATAGACACTGTTGAACCGTTCCGGGACTATTTTTATGGAGCCGTTTCGAACCGCTTCCCGAGCCGGGGCAGCTAAGGGCTCCATTGAAACGTACCACTGTTTACTTATTAAAGGTTCTATTATTTCGTCACATCTATCACAATGACCTACTGCATGGTTAAATGTTTTGGTATTTCTTAGGAGCCCCAAGTTCTGAAGATCATTTAGAACCTCTCGTCGGCATTCATCGCGATCAAGTCCAACAAATTTCCCGACTTCCCCTGACATATGGACGTTTTTGTCAATCACTTCGATGAGTGGTAGGTTATGTCGCTGACCAATCTCAAAGTCAACAGGGTCATGGGCTGGGGTCACCTTTAAGGCTCCCGTGCCAAACTCTATATCGACTGATTCATCACCTATTATGGGGATGACTCTTTCTGTCAGTGGTAAAAGAATTTTTTTCCCTATAAACGAGGAAAACCTTTCATCGGCCGGATTAACAGCTACTGCGGCATCGCCAAGCATGGTTTCCGGTCTCGTCGTAGCAATAGTCAGATGCCCGGATTCTTCGAAAAATGGATAGTCTATTTCCACAAGGGATCCTGAAACTTCCTTGTATTTCACCTCTAGTTCAGACAAAACTGTGGTACAACGTGGGCACCAGTTTGTAATGCGCTCACCTTGATAAATAAGATCTTTTTTATATAGATCAACAAAGGTTTTTCTCACAGCTTTTCTTGGGCCATCGTCCAATGTGAACGCTTTTCTACTCCAGTCACACGAAACACCCAGATGCCGGATTTGCTCATATATGCGCTGACCGTATTGATCCACCCATTTCCAAATCCTCTTTTCAAACTCTTCACGTCCGATATCGTGACGTGTAAGTCCTTCAGTGGCCAGTAAACGTTCGACGACGACTTGGGTGGCTATTCCTGCATGGTCGGTGCCCGGCAGGAATAATGTTGGATCTCCCTTCATGCGGTGCCAACGTACCATCATATCTTCTAAGGCAAGCGTTAGAGCATGTCCCATGTGAAGTTCACCAGTCACATTAGGTGGGGGCATAATGAGTACAAACGGCTGTTTATCTTTGTCGATTACTGGGGAGAAATAACCATTGTCATCCCAGAAAGTGTATATTCGGTCCTCCACCAAAGATGGATCGTAGGCTCTGGCCATTTCCGTTGATATTTCCAGTCCGCTCATATTTTGCTTAGATCCTAATTAATTCGTTACATTACATGTGTAATAGGTCGATTCAATGATAAAAGAATATTACACAGAAACTTTATGGTGTATATCGGTTCGATATCAAGGTGTAGGTGAAATGATTTTGCGGCCGGATTCTATAAATGAGAATAAGAATTGAACCCATCTTTTTGTATTTTATTCAGCTTTTTTGTTAAATGCAGACCCTCAAGGATAAATTCCAGGGCTGAAATTAGACAGGCGATTTCCTCGGTTCCAGAAATTCGCGCAAGCTCCTCCCGAAGGCTCGGAACCTTATCTATTAGTTCCAGGTAACCAGTGTCTTCAATGTTTTCTCCAGTGTCTAGGGTGTATTCCTGTTCGTCAAAGACGTTGACCAGTTTCTCAAACACTTCGTTCTCAGAAAGACTCACGTACGTATTGGCGACAGCCCGATTGATAATACTTGTGATTATCGGTAGTTCCCGATCATCCTCTACGGTCTCGAATTCCAATTTGCCAGTAGTCGTCGGAAAAATATAAGGAAGATCGCTGATTCGAGGTGCAGACAGAGTTTCTGTTTTTGTTCCTCTGCGATATGCCTGTGCAGTAAGGGCTTCATAATTGGCAATGGTTAACCTAAGGCTGACCCCTGATCTCTGGTTTATCTCAGGATTTCTCCTAGCGAGATGAGTTATATTTCCTACGATGTCTTGCATGAATTTAGGGAATATCACAGATTCCGCAATTGCGGCAGGTGAAGAGCTTTCCTGGATTGCAATATCGATTTCTTCCGAAACAGTTCTTGGATAGTGTGTTCTTATCTGAGCTCCATACCTATCTTTTAATGGGGTGATAATACGGCCGCGATTCGTATAATCTTCAGGGTTAGCGGTTGCGACGATGTGAACGTCTAATGGTAACCGGATGCGATAACCTTTAATTTGGATATCTCTTTCTTGTAGTAAATTGAACAAGCTGACCTGTATCCGTTCTGAAAGATCTGGAAGTTCGTTTATACAAAATATGCTCCTGTGGGCACGGGGTATCATCCCAAAATGTATTGCTGACAAATCGGCTAAGTGCCTTCCCTCGGCTATCTTGATGGGGTCTATTTCACCTATCAAGTCAGAGACTGCAACGTCTGGGGTCGCTAGTTTTTCAACGAATCTATCGTCTCTATATAGCCAAGATATCTGTAAGTCGTCTCCTTCAACTGAAATTTTGGCCAGACAGTCATGACATATCGGATGAAGTGGATCATCGTTGATCGGACATCCATCGATGACTGGAAGTTTTTCATCAAGGAGGTAAGTAAGTTGTCTTAGGAGACGCGATTTAGCTTGCCCTCTCTCTCCGAGCAGGATTGTATCGTGACCGGCAAGAATTGCGTTCTCCATCTGTGGAATCACAGATTCCTCGAATCCTACAATACCCGGGAAAAGGTCGTCCCCAGTTTTCAAGTAAGTTATAAGGTTACCTCTCATCTCTTCCTTAATAGTCTTACTCGTATATCCCGAACTGATTAGTTCTCCAAGAGTGGTGATATCAGACGTCAATTTAGCCTCTCCTTGGAGTTTATTTAGACTTTGTTTCTACGATGGATAGAGACGGAAGCATAGCTGATTTTTCCATTGTTGAGATCGACATTTGGTTTCATAATTTTGACTGAAACCGCCTCTACACGTGGGAGTTTTAATAGATGGTCTGACAGAGAGCCCGCAAGGGATTCGAGTAGCAAGTAAGGAGGTCCTTCTACTAGTTTCTTTGCGATGTCCACAACATGGGAATAGTCTACCGTGTCCTCAATATTATCTGAAACGCAGGCCTCTTGGAGGTCTGCCTCAATCTTCACATCAAGTCGGAATGTCTGTCCGCGAATGCGTTCCTGTTCATATGCCCCATGATGACCAAAGAACTCGAGTCCTTTGAGTGTAATAACATCCATCATCAAAAATCTGAGACCATTTTCATAGGAGTTCCATGTTTCTAGCCATTGTTATAACTGATTCCGCTCTTTTCACTACTGGTACATCCACCACCATTCCATTTAGAGATGTAGATCCTCGTCCTTCCGCTGCAGCCTCCTCGAAAGTTTGTATTATCTGACGAGCGTATTCGATCTCCTCTTTCGTTGGGGAAAAACACTCATTAATGGTTTGAATTTGGGCTGGGTGAATAGCGAATTTTCCATTGAAGCCTAACGAGCGAGAATCTTCGGCATTCAATTTCAATGCTTCAGGATCTCGAAAGGCAAAAAATGGAGTATCTAATGCCAGCACATTTGCTGCCCTAGCAGCGACTGTCACCACGCTGCGAGCGTAGGAGATTTCTCGGTCATCATTTCTACGCTCTATACCCATGTCATTGGTAAAATCCTCTGCACCAAATGCAGCCGCACAAATACGGCTTGATGAAGAGAGGATCTCATGGCAATCAATGACTGCTCTAGCTGTTTCGATCCAAGGAATAATCTTTGTGGTTCCAGTCTGAATGCCGGCTCGATTTTCACATCGGCTAAGGGCCACGGCTATGTTGCTTATATCAGATGGACTTGAAATTTTCCCGACTGAAATCCCGTAGAGTCCTGGTCTGACAATGGATTCAATATCTTTTTCGAAAATTCCCGTGTCCAGCGAATTTACACGGGGTACAATCTTCTTTCCAGTGCTAATAAGCATATCTATATGTTCAGATACTACTTGTCGGGCCT
>CAYWYV010000113.1:1657-4206 GCA_964462705.1 uncultured Dehalococcoidia bacterium | reverse complement strand
TTGGGGAAGGAGTGAGTCCACTTACAAACATTGTAGTACATACAGTCGTGCGTGAAATTCAGGACTTAGGATGGCCAGGGATTAGAGAAGTGGTCCCGGTATACTCCTCGTTTGTTGTTCACTATGATCCTCTAATACTTTCTCCTTCAGCACTTACTACTTTGATCCAGAATATCCATGGGTCAGTAAGTTCAGAAAACACTGCTGCAGATCGGAGAGTGATTCTTCCGACAATTTATGGTGGCGATTTTGGACCAGACCTTGATTCCGTCGGAGAATTGACGGGATGTTCAGTGGATGAGATCGTAAATATTCATTCAGGGACAGATTATCTAGTTTATGCCCTTGGATTCAGCCCCGGCTTTCCGTACCTAGGAGATCTTGACCAGAGATTGCATTGTCCGAGACTGGATTCTCCGCGAGTGGAAGTTCCAGCCGGATCTGTCGCTATAGCCGAAACCCAAACGGGAGTCTACCCCGTCCCAAGTCCTGGTGGCTGGCGCCTAATTGGGAGAACTCCGGTATCTCTATTCGATCCTTTGCAGGATATGCCTGCGCTATTAAGACCAGGTGATCGATTAAGGTTTATGCCTATCGAATCAGAAGATGAATATAAGGTGATCGAGAATAAATGTAAGACAGGCGAATATGAGGCAGAGGTAATATATTTGTGATCAGATTTATTCAGCCAGGTACATTTACCACCATCCAAGATTTAGGTCGTGTTGGATTTCAATCTTCTGGAGTACCAGAATGTGGGGCCGTCGACAAATTTTCTATGAAGTGCGCCAATCTTTTGGTTGGAAACTTGGAATCTGAACCAGTTTTAGAGATAACTCTTTTCGGCCCTCAAATCGCCTTCGAAAATCCTGCTGTTGTAGCTATCACAGGCGCAAATCTATTACCCATGCTTGATGGTGAAACTGTTGAGAATTGGAGTTCTTTTGCGGTACCAGCAGGGGGGACTCTGAGTTTTGGAGGTCCTGTTACGGGGGCGAGATCCTATCTGTCATTTAAAGGAGGGATTCGCTCTTCATCAGTGGCGAGGGTGATGGGGAGCTACTCAACATATGTGCCGGGTGGCTTCGGAGGTTTTGAGGGTAGACCCTTGAAATCAGGTGATGTACTCGAGATTGGGGAGAGTAATTTAAATGAGTTCAAACATAAAGACTTTTCCTCTCATCCACAGTTTTCTGAGAATGCGTCACTAAGGGTGATACTTGGTCCTCAGGATCACTTATTTACAGAGGATTCCATTTCAGTAATGGGGGACTCTGTTTATCAGATTTCTGTGGATTCAGATAGAATGGGAATTAGACTGGAAGGTACTCCTCTAACTCACCTTTATGCTCCCGATGTAGTGTCAGACGGCACGGCCTTCGGGACAATTCAGGTACCCGGGTCAGGATTGCCTATTATTCTTTCGGCGGATAGAGGCACAACAGGGGGATATCCGAAAATAGCCACTGTTATTTCGGCGGATCACTCTAAATTGGGGCAATTGCTACCAGGAAATACAATCAGGTTTAGTGTTGTAACCAAAGAAGTGGCTTTGAAAGCTCTCAGAGAACGGGAAAGAACGTTAGACTCTTTAAGGCACGTTCCAACCGTCAGTAGCGTTGTGAAGGTTTCAGAAGAGAGAATTGATGTGGTTGATGAGACCGGAGAGATGTATCCATTTGATGCTGCAGGGAACAGATTTAATGCTTCGGTGAGGCATAATGATCATGTTGAGAATCTTGAGATTAATATAGAGGATTAGCAACTTAATTTCTTTGAGTTGCTACACGGTCAGGATTAAAATTTAGGAGGTAGATATGTCAAAGAAAATGGCCGTTGTCGGTGCTGGTGCAGCGGGGAGTTATATTGGGGCTTTTTTGACTCGAGAGGGTCATGATGTGACGATTTTAGACATGTGGGGTGAACACGTAGAGATGATGAGGAGCCAGGGTCTTAAGGTTACTGGGACCCAGGGTCCTTTTAAGGTGCCTGTGAAAGCTCACCATTTCACCGATGCAATGCAGCTTAATCAGGAGTTTGACATTATTTTTTTGGCGGTGAAATCTTATGATACTGAATGGGTGGCACACTTTGCCAAAAGGCTACTTAAACAAGATGGTGTAATGGTAGACAACCAAAACTGTATGAACGACTCTTTGGTCGCCTCTATTGTTGGTTTTGAAAGAGCTATTGGCTGTGTTATGTCGAGCATAACAGTAGGTCTTTGGGAACCCGGACTCGTTAACAGAGGGGGGACGATAGGTAGGGATACGGGTCATGATGTCTTCAGAGTGGGAGAATTGCACGGAAGAATAACATCGAGAGCTCAGGAAATTGCGGAAATACTTTCCTGTATAGACGGATCTCGACCCACCTCCAACATATGGGGTGAGAGATGGTCCAAGCTTGTAACCAATGCTTCTTCCAACCCTATTACGGCGATGACAGGCTTGGGCTCCTCTGGTGCTGCTGAGATTTCAGAGGCCCGGAGATTACAAATAGAAATTTCTAAAGAATGTTGTCAGGTCGGTCTCGCCCAAAACTTCGAT
>CAYWYV010000113.1:0-1647 GCA_964462705.1 uncultured Dehalococcoidia bacterium | reverse complement strand
GGCAATTAAAGGACTGCCTGCAGAGAAGTGGGCTGATGCTGATAAAGGTGACGTTTATGAAGAATTAGATGCCAAATTCCTTCCGGATGGAAGTAGGGGAGATTGGAAGTCTTCAATGTCTCAAGATGTGACGAAAGGAAGGAGGACGGAGATCGAATTTATGAATGGATTTATTGCTCGGGAAGGTAATAGGTCAGGAATTCCAACACCAGTGAATTCCGCTATTACCTCGGTGGTTTCCGAAATAGATGCCGGAATTAGAAAACCTGAAGAGGGAAATATCAGAGAAGTTTTGCTAAGGGCAGGTCTTAGTTAACTTTATCCTCATATGAACTTTTTGGATGGACTAACCACTTGGTTTGCAGGTTTTGCTGGAAGTGAATGGGCTGTCATCGTGCTTGCTATAGCAACTTTCTTAGAGTCCATATTCTCTCCCATTCCCCCAGACACTCTATTAATACCAATGTCGGTGTTACGGCCAGAAATGGCCATTTGGTACGGATTAGTGGCTACGATATCTTCTTTGATGGGAGCCTTAGTTGGTCATTGGCTGGGATCTCGCTTTGGTAGGCCTATTCTTTCTAGGTTTGCTTCGGACTCAAAGATAAATTTAGCCGAGTCACTTTTTAATCGCTATGGAGCTTGGGCGTTACTTGCGGCGGCTATTACACCCATTCCTTATAAAGTTTTCACTGTACTGGCTGGTGTTTTAAAATTTGATACTAAGAGATTTTTAATTGTGTCTCTTATTGGTAGAGGAGCCCGTTTCATAGGGCTCGGTGTATTACTGTTTTTGTTCGGCGAACAGATCCAGCATTTTATAGAACAAAATATTCAAAATCTTTCGTTATTCGGATTGGCTGCAGTTCTTGTCTCTTGCGTGGGTGTGTGGCTATTGGTTAAATTCAGAAGAAGACTTGGTGTTTCATAGGTAGCAACGGGGCTTCTAGAGGTCTAGTCTGGCCTGGAGCTTGTCTCCACCGTTTCTGCCTACGTATTTTATCCCAAGATGCTCATAGGCTTTCCTAGTTGCTATCCGGCCTCTTGGTGTTCTGTCGAGGAATCCTAGTTGGAGCAGAAATGGCTCATAAACGTCTTCAATAGTTTCTGATTCTTCATTTATTGAAGCTGCAATAGTGTCCAAACCCACAGGTCCTCCATCGAACTTGTCGATGATGCAAATTAGGACATCTCTATCAACTCCATCTAGGCCAAGTACGTCTACCCTCAGGTTTTCCAACGCTGTAGAAGCTACTTCCCCTGTTATTACGTTATCAGCAATAACCTGTGCGTAGTCTCTTACCCTTCTCAGTAGCCGATTGGCTACTCTTGGCGTTCCGCGTGCCCTCTTTGCTATCTCACTTATTCCTTCCGCTTCCGCTTTTACTTCCAGTATTCTGGCCGATCTTTCCACGATCTTGGTCATATCGCCTACGTTGTAGAAATCTAGCCGATTGACCGATCCAAAGCGATCTCTTAGAGGTGCACTCAGCATTCCATATCTGGTTGTAGCTCCAATTAATGTGAATGGCTTTAGGGACAAGTTCATGCTGCGGGCCTTCAGACCTTTATCTATGACCCAGGTGACAAAAAAATCCTCCATAGCTGGGAAAAGGACTTCCTCCACTACCCTATTTAATCTATGAA
>CAYWYV010000112.1:0-4232 GCA_964462705.1 uncultured Dehalococcoidia bacterium | reverse complement strand
TAACTCTGAAAGTACAAAACTGATACCTCTATGTTTGGGAGCGTCGGGGTCGGTTCTAACTAGCATAAACATCCAGTCAGAACCTGCATGGGCCGAGTTCCAAATTTTCGAGCCACTCACTACGAAATCATCACCATCTTCGACAGCTTTTGTCTGTAAAGATGCCAAGTCTGAACCCGAATCCGGCTCTGAATATCCTTGTGACCAGTTGATTTCGGCATTGGCAATTTTTGGCAAAAATTGCTCTTTCTGCTCATCCGTACCGTAAAGCATGAGTATAGGTCCGACCATTCTCACGCCCGCATCACCAGCAGGTATGCCCCTATAGGCCATTTCTTCATTGAATACTACTTGTCTCATATGTGTTGCTGACTGACCACCATAATCGGCGGGCCATGCCATGGTCAGCCATCCCTGTTCTCCGAGTTTCTTTTTGAATTCCATAACCTTGATGGAATCCACCTCATCTTCTGCGTCGAGATCTTCTTCACGCCAGTTCCAAGGTAGCTCTTTATCAATAAATTCTTTTACTTCGGATCTGAATTCTTCTTCGACGGCGTCGAACTTGAAATCCATTTTTCCCCCCTATGTGATTTACGGTTACCCTCTTGGTAGGCCTAAACCTCTTGTTGCAATGATATTTCGCTGTATTTCGGAAGTCCCGGCCTGAATCGTTTGTGATACGTCGGTCAAATACATGTGCTCTATTTTACCTTTCAGTGGTGCATGCTTTGATCCTGGTTCCAGCTGGCCGTGCATTCCAAGCATTTGCATTCCTGTTTCACTGACGTGCTGTTGAAGTTCTGTCCCAAGAACTTTACCCATTGAGGCTTCTTTATTTGGTACTAGCCCTTGACCTTGCATCCAGGCTATGTTGTAAGAGATGAGTTTGCTTACTTCCACTTCAATAGCTAGGTCAGATAGTCTATTTCTTGTAATTGGATCATTTGAGAGTAATGTTCCGTTTTTATGGTTAGACTTGGCATAATCAACTAGTTCTTCCAGAGTTCGTTTTGCCGCTGCTGAGTAATCAACACCGGATCTTTCAAAATCTAGTAGAGTCGCTCCCACATACCATCCTCTGTTTTGTTCCCCAACCAAATTTCTCTTCGGGATTCTAACGTCCTCGAATGTAACCATATTGAAGCTGTGGTCTCCAGCCATGTTTATGATCGGATTTACGGTGATACCGGGAGTGTTCATATCACACAGTAGAAAGCTGATACCTCTATGTTTGGGAGCATCGGGATCTGTTCTTGTTAACACCATGATATGGTCAGCTCGATGGGCTCCTGATGTCCAGACTTTTGTCCCGTTGACGATGAAGTCATCTCCGTCTTCAACGGCTCTCGTTTGTAGAGATGCTAGATCAGAACCTGATTCAGGTTCTGAATAGCCTTGGCACCATTGAACATCCCCCTTGGACACGGGTGGCAGGAACTGTTGCTTTTGGTCCTCTGTTCCATGAATCATCAAAGTGGGAGCCATCATTTTTGTGCCGAAGACATCCCTTCCAGGTGCATTCCTGTAGGACATTTCTTCGGCAAATATAACCTGCATCATATGAGAAGCACTTTGTCCTCCATATTCTTCAGGCCACGCCATTGTCAGCCATCCTTTTTCGGCCAGTTTTCTTCTCATCGTAAGGTTGAATTCCCAATCAGAGTCAGGATTGCTGTTCTCACTCGGCTGATTAGCGAGTTCTGTATTGAGCCAGGTCTTTAGTTCTTCTCTGAAAGTTTCTTCACTCTCTGAGAACTTAAAATTCATTTTATGCGCCCCCATTTTATGTGTTTGGAAACATACGTTTAGTCTTACTTAATTTGTCACAATGAAAGGCAGGTTACGGTTCTGACTATACCTTGGATCGTGTGGATGTCATTAGTGACCAATTCGCCTACTGCCGCCAAGTCAGTACATGAAACTATCGAAATTATGTCATATGGGCCTGTTACAGCATCTACGTTCACCACATCCTCTAATTTATTTAGAGACTCAGAGACATCAGAAGTTTTGCCTACTGCAGTTTCTATTAGGATGTAGGCTTTTGTTGACATAAGTTCCTCTTTGTTCCCAGTAATTCCAGGGTTAAGCTTATTTATAGTAAGACACCTAGGCATTTTATTTTGGGCGTGGAATAGGTGTCAACGAAAGGTTGTATTGGGCTCTTGATATGGCCTCTTTTCTGATTATATGTTCCATTTATCCTAGCGGTTATAATACCTTCTATTTCAATATCCTATGCAGACATGAGATTTGCCTCCGGGAGGGGCATTCTGTTTCAGGAATTTTTTTGGGGAGAGGGTTATGAATGCAGATCTATTTCGCAGTGCTTGGGGGAATTTTGCTACTGGGGTATCCCTCGTAACTACCACTGAAGAAGATGGCTCAGTGCATGGTATGACAGCTAATGGCATAGCATCAATTTCATTAGACCCAATGCTTTCCATGGTTTCGGTTGGTCACAGTGCTAATTCTTATTCCATTATAAAAAATACTGGCAGATTCGGCATTAATATATTAACGGAGCAGCAAAGATCTATCGGTGAGTTCTATGCTAAGTCCAATAATGCAGCAGAGAATGCTCCGGAGGCCTCTTTCAAATTAACTGAAAGTGGTACGCCTTTCCTGGAGGGTTCTTTATCTTCGATTGATTGTCGGGTAGTGAGTACCTATGTTGAGGGTGACCACACTTTATTTATTGGGGCAGTGGAAGCAATCGAACTTGGGAATGGCGAGCCACTTCTATTCTTTCAGGGTAAGTGGAAGACATTTTGATTAAAAATTCTTTTCGTCGTTTTTCATTGGCTATTCACCATTTTTAAGGGTGGTTTGTAGCTAGCGGTGTTGACAACTAATTTTTTGCTGCCTTACTATGATTAGTGCACCCAATTGCGAAGCGCTATTTGGGCGGTTGGTTTTTGGGTAATTTAAATGTTTATTTCAAAGGCGTGAGACACAACGAAACAGGAGGTTCTGATTCATGACTACGAAAGTAGCTTTTAAGCCGCTAGGTAATCGTGTAGTAATTGAGCCCTTAGAAGGGGAAGAACAGGTCAGTGCTGGGGGTATTTACATCCCAGATACAGCCAAGGAAAAACCCCAGGAAGGCACGATTGTCGCTGCAGGTCCGGGTAGGTTAACTGACGATGGCAACAGGGTTCCCATGGAACTTGAAGTTGGCGACACAGTTGTTTACTCAAAATATGCTGGCACTGAGTACAAGGAAGGCGACGTCGAATATCTGGTGCTCAGAGAAGACGATATTCTTTTTAAGAAGTAAAACTATCATTTTTGATCTTATAACAAGGTATTTTTAGGAGGAAGTAATGGCTAAACAGCTTACTTTCAGTGAAGAAGCTAGGGCTGCTATGAAACGGGGTATTGACACGATGGCCGACACGGTTGGCGTTACTCTTGGACCTAGAGGTAGAAACGTAGTTCTGGATAAGAAATTCGGACCTCCCCAGGTTTGTAGCGATGGTGTCACTATCGCGAAAGAGATAGAGCTTGAGGACCCTTTTGAGAATATGGGAGCACAGCTCCTTAAGGAAGCCGCTAGCAAGACTAACGATGTGGCAGGCGATGGAACAACTACAGCCACAGTACTTGCACAGGCAATCATTCATGAAGGCTTTAAGAATATAGCTGCCGGTGCCAACCCAATGGCAATAAAGCGAGGCATCGACAAGGCAGTGGAAACATTGCGGTCAGCTGTACAGGATATGTCTACCTCCGTGGAGGGTAGGGTTCAGATCGGTCAAGTTGCCTCTTTGTCCGCCCATGACGATGAGATGGGTAATCTCATCGCTGATGTTATGGAGAAGGTCGGTAAAGATGGAGTAATAACAGTTGAGGAATCTAAGGGCCTTGATTACGAACAAGAGTTCGTTGAGGGCATGCAGGTAGACCGCGGATACATATCCCCATACTTCATTACGGATCAGGACAGAATGGAATCTTCAATTGAAGATCCCTACATTTTGATCACTGACAAGAAGGTATCTGCAGTGTCAGACCTTCTTCCAGCTCTAGAAAAAATACTTCAGATAGCGAAGAACGTTGTGGTGATTGCTGAGGATGTAGAGGGAGAGGCACTTGCGACTCTAGTGGTCAACAAGCTTCGTGGAACCCTTAATGTGTTGGCTGTAAAGGCTCCAGGATTTGGTGATCGAAGGAAAGCTATGCTAGAAGACATGGCAATACTAACTGGTGGAATTGTCATCAGTGAA
>CAYWYV010000111.1:0-4254 GCA_964462705.1 uncultured Dehalococcoidia bacterium | reverse complement strand
GTTTTGCATCCTACTACCCAGAGCTGCCCCCACTGCTACTGGAAGAGCAGAAGCGACAATTCCAGATTCCCCGAGGATACCTATTTCAAAATCGGCTAGGTGCATAGAGCCGCCTTTCCCTTTACAGTAGCCAGTTGCTTTTCCTAATAGTTCTGCCATCGCTCTCCGTATATCGCCTCCTTTTGATATCGGATGGCCATGGGAACGATGATTTCCGGTGATGTAGTCCTCATCTCTTAAAGCAGTACAGGCACCGACTGCTACAGCCTCCTCACCTATATAGCAATGAGCCATACCTACCAACTCACCGCTTTGAACCAAATCTTTGACGGTTTCGTCGAATCGCCTGATTAGCATCATCCGCCTCAACATGAGCATGTACAGTTCTTTACCTTCAGGCATATTCCCCTCCTTGATTGGCACTGGTGCGACATGGTTTAAAGGGATTGTATCAATAAATGTTTTTGCTGGGTTCCCATATTTTCAGAATGCATAGAGAGAGTATGCAAGGTTTTGTGGATTATGCAGATAGCTTCCCCAACCAGATGAACCGGGTCGACATGTCGGCAAAATGTGAGGTTATGCCACTAAAACATTGGACTTTAGGAACGAAACAGGACGAATTTAGGAGGTTGGTGTCGAAGGAGAGATTCTAGCTTCTGCCCGACACCTCCTATCAGCTCCTTAGGATGGTGAAGCACAGGTCTTGATTGCTTTGAGATAAATGGTTTTTGAATAATGTCCTAACCCATGACTCTCTATCGATAGGCCGAACTTCGACCATACGTCGTCAAAAGTACGTGTTGTGACACCATAAACTTTCGGAACATTGGTGCACGCATATTTAATTTCCTGGCGCGCCTGCTCGGGTGTCAATTTCTTCCCTGTATACAGGGCTCTCTTTTCCAATAATCTAAGACCCGTGCCTTTAAGTAGTTGTTCATAATCATTAAGGCTGAGCCACTTCGCGCCACAGGCGTAATCAAACACTTTGGTTTCCAGCATTTGTGCCTCAGTTTCCATTTCTTCGGGCGCCATAACAGTGAAGCAGAAATTCCCGCCAGTTTTCAACACGCGGGCAACTTCAGAGAAGAAACTCTGGATACCGGCCCGGCCTCTTGTCATATGTATATCTTCAAGCCCCATAAAATTGGTTACCACGTCAAAGCTTCCGGCCCTGAATCCCATATCGGTGGCATCCATTCTCATTATCTCAATCCGATCTGTGAGCGTATGACGTAAGATTTCTTTTCGGGCTCTTACTACATCAGAAAAAGCTATATCGATACCTGTAATATTCGCGGAGTTTTCACATAAACTAATTGCGATCGCGAAGTATGCGGAGCCAGTAGGGACATCTAGAATGCGGCCTTCGAATGGCAGAGGTATAAGCCTCGCAATCTCCTTACGTAGACCGTTAAGGTTTGCGTAATACTCTGGGTATTCCGTGTCTGCAATAAAGCTCTCGTTCATGATAAGTCTTCTATCAGTATTGTAAGCTAGGGAAATATATCTAGATACTCCTTACATTATTCGGAACGAAAGCCTTCAAAGAATCTAGACAAGCAGCTGGTATGAGTAAAACCAAGTGATATTGCTTGCAATCAGAGTGAAAGATCAGCTTAGTGGCTAATTATTTATTCACAAGGTTCTTGTAGCGTCATATTTTCTACCTAATATTGGTTAATGTCAGGCATTTGGTCGGCAAAATGTCGGCAGAACGGAACCGGTTGGAGTGGGGCGGTACCTTTATATGAGTATGTGGTGGTTCGAACTATTTCTCGTCAACAGGAAGTTAACTCAGGTCCTCCTATGAGATTCCC
Organism: uncultured Dehalococcoidia bacterium; assembly: GCA_964462705.1. Taxonomy (GTDB): domain Bacteria; phylum Chloroflexota; class Dehalococcoidia; order Lucifugimonadales; family UBA826. Next base: position 2,431 of record CAYWYV010000111.1, on the reverse strand, counting down.
TTTTAATAATTTTTATAGGGTCCGTTGCACAAATCTGGAAACTTCTCTTTCTCCTTTACTCAGGAGAAAACCATTATGAAGAATGGACGTTTGTCTTACCATGGTCGCCTCCCATCGGATTGGGAGAGTGCACGGCTCCTTCGGCAGGACACTGATTGCAACTTAATCAAGGTCTATTTTTTGACAGTCAGGCTAGCTCCAATAAGGAATATAACCCCGAATCCAGACAGAACAATAATTTGGGTCCCAAAATCGACTAATTCCCGACCTTCCAGCATTATGCCTATCAACATATCAACAGCATAGGTAAGAGGTAACACCTTGGAGATGTTTTCTAGCAACCACGGCATATCTTCTACCGGGACTAATACGCCTGTAAGAAAAATCTGTGGCACTATCACTAGGGGAATAAATTGAACCACTTGAAATTCGTTTTTCGCAAAGGTAGACACTAAAATACCAAGACTCACCGCAACAATGGTTAACAAAATAAGTACCACAAATACCTGCCAAGTCTCGCCTTGAAAGGAGACTGGCAAAACCAAAACTGTATAGGCAAGTATCACGGCAGATTGCAACATCGCAAAAATAAGAAACCCTAATAAATAACCAATAAGTAGATCAGCTCTGGAAACCGCCGTTATTTTCAGCCGCTCCAGAGTCCCTTGAGATCTCTCCCTTAGAAAACTTACACCCGTAAGTAAAAAAGTAAAAAAAAGAACAAACACTCCCAATAATGCAGGTGTAATCCTGTTCAAAATGGCTTTTGCGTCAAATAGGCTAAACCCAACCAAGGTCATAACAAGCACCGGTGCGAGAACGATTAACGCAATAGATCTCCTGTCCTTGATAATTTGTCGAGCTATTCGGCCTGAGACAGCAAGGATTCTATCTAAGCTCATACCAATCCCTTGGACGCTTTCACAAAATATAAAAAAGCATCTTCAAGAGTAGATTCTACGGTCCCAACCGCTAAGCGCAATTCTTCTGGAGTCCCATCCGCGACGACCTTTCCTTCTTGAACAAACATCAACCGATCGCAGTGATTAGCATCGTCCATTGTGTGACTAGAAATTAGAATAGTAATTCCAAGGCGAGACAAAGAGGTGAAATGATCCCAGAACAACGCGCGTAGCTGCGGGTCGAGGCCAACTGTGGGTTCATCCAAAATTAGGACATCTGGGGAATGAACAAGGGCAACACCTAGGCTTACTCGTTGTTTCATTCCTCCACTCAGCTCCGATACAGAATCCATTCTCCGCTCGCTGAGGCCTATCACCTCTAGAGTCTTAGTAAGAGAAATATTTCTCTCCTGCCGATCGGCCACACCATACATACGAGCAAAAAAATTTAGATTCTCTTCTACCGATAATTCTTGATAGAGAGCATTGAGTTGAGGCATGTAGCCAATCCTGCGAAGATTGCTGTGACCAGGCTTTTCTCCGAGCACGGTTATCGAACCCTCATTGGGTTTAATCAGGCCTATCAGAAGTTGTATAGCGGTGGTTTTACCCGCCCCGTTTGCGCCTAGAATGCCACAAATCTGACCTCTGCCTACAGTGAAACTCAGATTATCGAAAATCTCATGCTTCCCGTATGAAAACTTAACATTCTGAAATTTTATGCTTTCCTCAGTACTCATGCTTGTTTGTAAATCCAATCTCGTTTAAACATAATTAAAAAGCTCGTTTTTCACCGGTATAGTCACCTATTTAATACTAATGTCTAAGGTCTACCCTCTACTAGTCTTAAGCAAACTAACCCTATAAACCCTTTGATATCCAAGCTTAAACGCAACACCATGGCAAAAGGTTTAGAATCACCCCGGAGTGAAGCGAACTATACAAGGCTAAATAATGCTTGAAGGAATAGGCTGGTACATACTTCGGGAACGGATAGGGTCTGGTGGTCAGACGACTGTCTGGCTTGGGTACGACAAGGTTTCGGATCGTATCGCTGCCGTAAAGGTAATGAACCAGCTGGTGTCGGCGAGTCCGGACTCCACGGTGTAGATACGTACAGCCGGACGGCGGGGCCAACGATTGAAGTTTCTTTGCCCTCCTGCAACAAACAACGTGAAATTCTTGTTCACCACTCAGTACAAGTCGCCGAAAGCAATTGGCCACCAATCGCCGGATCAAAGTTCCCGTAGTAAATAATCCTTTCACCACTCGGCAACAGGAGCACTTCCGGGTCGTTCCCGAAGTAGAGACCTGTATACACCTCGTCAGTAAAGGTCAGACCATCGACAGACGTGGCGCGCCAGAGGCCATCGGGTGCACCACCCGGTGAAGCCCGGAACTTCGCATAAAACAGTGAAATTGAACCATCCGCCGCAATCACCGGGAACGGGTGCTCGGCCGAGTCCGTGAGATATGGCGCTCCCTCTCCCAGACGCCAGCCGGGGTCGACGGTCCATTCGAGGAGGTCG
>CAYWYV010000110.1:573-4350 GCA_964462705.1 uncultured Dehalococcoidia bacterium | reverse complement strand
GTTTGGCTTCATTGGGACTAAGGTCTGGAATTGATCCTGGTCAGATTGTTGATCAACTTAAAGGAATAACGTGTGATCCTGCATGGGATGGGGGAACTCTAGTTAGATCAGCCCCGGATGCTGTTGCGTTAGCATTGAGTAGACATTTGCTAGAGGATGGAGCAGGTAGTGGAACCACCACGATGGCAGGAAGTTCGTCTCAATTAGGATTATTTCCGTCTTCCGTAGACTCAACTATTGATGGCGATAACAACAGGGGTGATTCGATTAATGTTCCTACAGGTGCTAAGTGCCCCGAATGCTCTGGATACTTATTGCATCAAGAGGGTTGTTTGAGTTGTCCTGACTGTGGCTACAACAAGTGTGAATGATTAGCTATTGTTCCAGTGGTTATTGTTTATCACGAAGGGGTCACTCTCGGTTTATTCCCGAGAGTGGCCCCTTTATAATTTACTAAAATTATCTGTTCAACGGAACTTAAGGAGAAATTTTCATGAGGGACAGACCTTATCTTGCGATAACCATGGGAGACGCTGCAGGTATTGGTCCTGAGGTTACGGCAAAGACTCTCATTGATGACGAAATATATCAAAAGTGTCGTCCTTTTGTTGTCGGGAATACAGAAGCTATGAATGATGCCTTGAAAATAATTGGTTCCGAGATAAAGGCGAGGTCTGCAGAATCACTTGAAGACATCAATGGGGACTATGGTGTTGTTGATGTATTAGATCTTGGTAATCTAGATTTTGCGGACATTCAATATGGGTCCCTTTCGGCTGACTCTGGCAGAGCTTCAGTGGAGTGGATTCTGAAAGCGGGTGAGCTTGCGGCCTCTGGGGCCGTTCAGGCGATAAGTACAGCACCGATTAACAAAGAGGCTTGCAGTCTTGCTGGGTATAAAGATATAGGCCACATGGAGATATTTCAGCGACAGACTGGATCTGACCAAGTTGCAACCATGCTGATGTCGGGTGTTCTACGTGTTGTTCACCTTACGACCCATAGGTCTCTTAGAGTGGCTTGTGACTATGTAACTAAAGAGAATGTGCTGGCGAAGTTAGTCTTAACTAATGAGTACTTCAAAAAGTGGGGCTGGTCGAATCCAAGAATAGGTGTTTCTGCTCTTAATCCTCATTCGAGTGACGGAGGTCTTCTGGGAGATGAGGAGGAGCTTCAAATAACTCCGGCAGTTGAGGAGGCACAGGCTTTAGGTATTGACGTTTTGGGTCCTGTTCCTGCAGACACCGTTTTTAATCAAAACATAGATGGGAAATTTGATGTCTGTCTAGCTATGTATCACGATCAGGGTCATATTCCTATCAAGGTTTATGATTGGCAGAGAAGTGTGAGCGTTAATCTCGGCTTACCTTTTGTTAGGACATCCGTTGATCATGGAACCGCTTTTGACATTGCTGGTAAAGGTGTAGCAGATCACATCAGTATGATGGAATCAATAAAGGTAGCTATGTCGATCGCGAGTGATGAAATTCTCCCTTAAAAAGTATTTGTAATAAAGAAGTGAGTAGTAGAATAAAAGTATGGATATCTCATTTGTTGGTGGCGGCGTTATGGCTGAGGCTCTTTTGAAGGGCATCGTTAATGCTGGCCTCTCGAATCCTGATGAATTGATCGTTAGTGATCCCTTGGACGAACGGAGACTCTATTTAGAATCTGAGTATGGGATAAACACTGTGGAGTCAAATAGTTCCATCGTTGACGGGAATGGAATTGTAATCCTTGCTGTTAAGCCACAAATTCTTCCTTACGTTTTGTCAGATTTAAGAGGAAAAATTTCTGATGCTAGGTCTGTGGCATCGATTGTGGCTGGTGCTACCTCAATGACGATAAGAGAAGGATTGTCACATAATGCCGTAGTCAGGATAATGCCAAATACCCCTGCTCAAATTGGTCAGGGAATGTCGGTTTGGTATTCGACTGGTGATGTCGCGGATTTGGACAGAGCATTCATAGGGAAAATGTTACGCACGCTTGGAGATGAGGTGTATGTGGAGGACGAGAAGTTTGTTGACATGGCAACTGCTCTGAGTGCAAGTGGACCGGCATACGTGTTCTTATTTATCGAATCTCTTGTAGACGCTGGGGTTTATCTTGGAATGTCTAGAGATATGGCGAGAAGGTTAGTTTTACAGACTATTTTGGGTAGTGCAGAGTTGGTTAAACAAAGTGGCAGCCACCCTGCAGAACTGAAAGACATGGTTACTTCTCCAGGAGGAACTACTATCGAAGCATTGGTTTCAATGGAAGATGAAGGATTCAGAGCCTCAGTCATAAAAGGTGTGAGATCTGCCTATGATCGATCCCTCGAACTGGGTGGATAGGATGGGTATCCAGTTTGTAGGTCATTTTTTGAACATACTTGCTACTGTTCTCTACTTTGGAATATTGGCAAGGGTTCTTCTGTCTTGGATTAAAGTAGGGCCAGACAGTTTTCTAATGCCTTTTTTGAGACTTGTATTTTCAGTTACAGAACCAATTTTGGGTCCTATAAGAAGAGTACTTCCCCGGACCGGTGCATTTGATTTTTCGCCTATTGTGGCCCTGATTTTGCTTCATGTGGTTAGGACGGTAGTAGCCAGAATATTTGCCTAGGTTAGGTCGATGTTACTGTTTGAAGAGTTACTTCTCCTGCTGAGGCAACAAATACTGAACCATCTTCTAACGTCACATTCAAAGAGCCATTTTCATTAATGGATTTCGCTGTTCCTTGAACACTTAACCTATGGGTGCCAGGAAAAGAAAGAGTTATGTTCTTTCCAATAGTGTTTAGACGGTCTTCCCACAATTTTGTCAGTGATTGTCCCTTTTTCAACATGTAGTAATAATGGTCTATTCTTTGCAGTAGGGTTCTGATGGTGAAGTTTCTGTTTACATTTTTGCCGCTAATATTTTTTAGGCTGGTGGCAATTTCTGATATTTCTGCATTTTCAATAGTATTCATGTTTACGTTAAGTCCTATTCCTACTATTGAAAATGCAACCTCTGACCCAGATATTTCTGACTCGATAAGAATCCCGCAAAGCTTTTTACCAAGGACTTGTATGTCATTGGGCCACTTTATGTCTGCTTTGACATTCGATAATCGTTCTGAAGTGTCAGAAGCTGCTAGCGCTGCCATCATATTCAGGTAAGGAAGTTGGGACATTTTTGGTCTAATTAGTATGGATGCCTGTATATTAGTCCCCTGTTGAGATACCCAACTTCTTTGGAATCTGCCTCTCCCTGACCCTTGATGATTGGCTGACACTACAGTTCCTTCTGGAGCACCTTTTCGGGCTAATGTACGGCAATCGTCCATGGTGGAACCGGTCTCGTTAACGTGGTGAATAACACGTCCAATGATCATCAATATATCTTTGGTAATTTTTCGGTGTAATTAGGCTTCAAAAATACCTCCACGATACAACTTCCAGATACCCAATCTTCAATCACCATATTTTTTCTTTCTTGAAATTCAGTTCCACCTTGAATAATTTCCAACGCTAGGTGTCGGTTTTCTTTCTCAAGTATAGGATTAGCTATCGCTGGGATATCGATCGTTTCAATTTCTTTAATGTGGAATGTAAATTCAGGATTATCAATCAGATTCGCGTACCAACTTCTACGGCCTGGTCTGGAGGCCAGAAAAATTCTACCTTGCAGGTAGTGTGCCCAAATTTCTATGCGTCTAGCAAGGCTTGTTTTTCGGCCCCGTGTGGTGATATCCACGACCATATCGTGTTGGAGCAACCCGATAATATTTTTATCAATTTCACACAT
>CAYWYV010000110.1:0-561 GCA_964462705.1 uncultured Dehalococcoidia bacterium | reverse complement strand
GATGCTAACACATCATTTGATATAAAACAGGTTGTTGAACTTGCTAAGGATAAATGTGCAATCTACAATGGTGTTCGCGCCTTGTGATTGTGCCTGTTTAGGCACAGAAATATTTTTAGCAAAGCGCTGACTTATATATTGATAGCTTTAGGAGGAATTCTGATGAAAGTACTTGATGCTGTGGCGCGTATTCTTCGCGAAGAAGGAGTGAAGTGGGCGGGCTGCTTTCCCTCAAATAATCTTATTGAGTCTGTTGCAGAAGCGGGCATTAATCCGATCATGTTCAGGCAAGAGCGCGGAGCAGCAATGGCTGTTGATGGTTTCAGCCGCATGAGAAACAGGGAAGAATTTGGTGTTCTAATAACCCAGGGTGGACCGGGGTCGGAGAACACAATGGGTGGTTTAGCTCAGGCTTATGCAGACAATGTTCCAATCCTCTATTTGCCTGGAGGCCCCGCAATAAATCAGAGATCCGTGAAGCCGAATTTTTCTCCGGCACGTACATACGCCTCTGTTTCAGTATCTGCTGAGGTTTTGTACCAACCAGATCAAGTAGCCCCG
>CAYWYV010000109.1:0-4370 GCA_964462705.1 uncultured Dehalococcoidia bacterium | reverse complement strand
ATGGTGATTATTTATTGTTGCCAAATGGAGAAAAAATAAGTCGATATCAGGTTGGAGATGTTGTCACGGCAACGGTTACCAAGCTTGCTGATTTCGGTGCATTTGCAAGGCTTGAAGATTCAATAGAGGGCCTGATTCATGTAACGGAGCTTACCAATGCAGTTGTGACCCACCCTAGAGAAGTGGTCGCAGAAGGGGAGGCGATTAAGGTTAAAATTTTGAGAATAGAGATGGAGAGGAAGAGATTGGGTCTTTCTTTGAAGCAGGCGGATGAGACTGATTCTGGGGACCATACTTTTGTAGACGATGCTTACGACCGCGAAGACGAATAAGACTTCAGGAGTCGACTTATATGGCTAGTAGATTTGAGAAATTTTCTGAGAGAGCTAGAAGAGTGCTTTCCCTTGCCCAAGAGGAAGCTCAACGGTTTAATCACAACTACATAGGTACGGAGCACATATTGCTTGGTCTTGTGAGAGAGAGTGAGGGAACTGCTGCAAAAGTTTTGGCTGGACTTGGCATAGACCTGACTATGATCAGGTCCGCTGTGGAATTTATAATTGGAAAAGGAGAATCTACTTCTTCCGGTGAGATTGGGTTAACCCCACGTGCAAAAAAGGTGATTGAACTCGCCGTCGACGAGGCCCGAAGATTGAATCATCATTACATAGGCACAGAGCATTTGCTCATCGGTCTTATGAGAGAGGGGGAAGGTGTCGCTGCAGGAGTATTGGAGAGCCTGGGTGTCACCTTAGACAAAGTAAGAGGCGAAACAGGGAGTGTGCTTAATAGGCGAGGGTCCTCATCCCAAACTAAAGGAGGCTCTCGTGCTACAACTAAGACACCGACTTTAGACCAGCTAGGAATCGACCTAACAGACCGGGCTAATCAAGGTGGATTAGATCCAACCGTTGGTAGAGAAAAAGAAATTGAACGAGTCACCCAAATTCTTAGTAGAAGGACTAAGAATAATCCTGTTCTCATAGGCGAACCTGGTGTAGGTAAAACAGCTATTGTTGAAGCCTTAGCTCAGCGAATCGCGTCTGATGATGTACCTGGCACTTTACAAGGCAAGAGGCTTGTTACTTTAGATATGGGGTCTTTAGTGGCTGGGACAAAATATAGAGGAGAATTTGAAGAGCGTCTTAAAAAGGTTATCGAAGAAATAAAAAATGCAGGAAACTGTGTGCTGTTTATTGATGAAATACACACAATGGTTGGAGCGGGTGCTGCTGAAGGGGCTGTCGATGCAGCCAATATATTGAAACCTTCGTTAGCGAGAGGGGAAATGCAGACCATTGGTGCAACCACCCTAGATGACTACAGGAAATATGTTGAAAGAGACCCAGCCTTGGAGAGACGCTTCCAACCGGTTCGTGTGGAAGAACCTTCGGTCGACGAGACCGTTGATATCCTGAGAGGCGTTAAAGAAAAATATGAGGAACATCATAACCTTGAGATTTCTGATGATGCTTTGCGCTCAGCCGCCAGCTTAGCTTCTCGCTTCATCGCAGATCGGTTTCTTCCGGATAAAGCTATTGATCTTATAGACGAAGCAGCCTCACGTGTCAGGATCAATTTCAGTACTGCGCCGTTGTCTGTGAAGGAAGTCTCACGAATGTTGGAAAACGTTCGTAAGGAAAAAGATGAGGCTATTTCCGGGAGACAGTATGAGTTTGCTGCTGAACTTCGCGATCGAGAAATGGGCCTTAGCGAAAAACTAGAAACTCTTCAAAGGGAATGGGAGGAAGAGAGAGGGGATGACCAGCCAGTAGTGGAAGAAGAAAACATCGAAGAAGTTGTCAGCATGTGGACAGGCATACCGGTTACTCGCCTAGCTGCGACGGAGACCGAACGACTGATCAATATGGAAAAGGTACTCCATGAAAACGTCATAGGGCAAAACGAGGCAATTCAGATTATATCTAAGGCTGTGCGAAGAGCTAGATCAGGCTTGAAGAATCCCAAAAGGCCAACAGGCGCTTTTATATTTTTGGGACCGACCGGTGTTGGTAAAACTTACACTGTGAAAAAGCTAGCTGAGTTTCTGTTTGGCAGTGAAGACGCCATGATTAGATTAGATATGTCTGAGTTCATGGAACGTCACGCAGTGGCTCGCTTAGTTGGTGCGCCTCCAGGTTATATTGGGTATGACGAGGGCGGTCAGCTTACAGAAGCGGTTCGCAGAAAATCTTACAGTGTGATTTTGCTCGATGAAATCGAGAAGGCGCATCCAGAAGTTTTCAATATTCTTTTACAAATATTTGATGACGGACATTTAACTGATTCAAAAGGTAGGAGGGTAGATTTTCGAAACACCCTCATCGTTATGACTAGTAACATTGGTTCAGACTTGATTAGGCAAGACCGATCGATAGGATTTAACGCCAGAACAGACACGGCTCAAGGTGAGAAAGAAGCCTATGAAAGGATGAAAGGTAATGTTCTCGATGAAGTCAAACATTTCTTCAGACCTGAATTTCTCAATCGTATTGATGGGACGGTCGTGTTCCACTCCTTGAGCAGAGAACATATGGAAGACATAGTAGATATTCTAATGGTAGAGGTTTCATCAAATCTCCTTGAAAAGGGGATCTCACTTGAAGTTACAAATAATGCGAGAGAATGGTTAGCAGAAAACGGGTACGATCCCACATTTGGAGCTAGACCACTTCGCCGTATTATTCAAGATCATGTTGAGGACCAGCTGTCAGACAAACTCCTGAACGGAGAGCTCGGTCCTGCCGACACGGCAGTTATTGATGCTAGCGAAGACGGCGGGATCACAATAGAAGCGATATCACCAGCTTCTTTAAGTACTCCGGCTTCCTGAATACCCTGTCTGGCGAATATTAATCTCTAGGATAACCTCCGCCCAGTGGTATGGCGACTGAGAAATTGAAGTTCCAAGGGAGTTGTTTTTTTTGAGAGTTGGCTATGTTCAAGCCCTAGGTGGAGCCAGCGGTGACATGCTGTTGGCCTCTTTGATTGATGCCGGTCTCAAAATTAAATCACTTGAGAAAATGGTTGATCTTCTTGGTGTCAGAGGTGTGACGTTTAAAGAGAGTAAATCCGAACGGAACGGAGTGTCAGGCATTCACCTTGATGTAATTCTAGATTCTGAGGCAGAAAAACCACGAAGATGGCAGGATTTCGTTTCTATGGTGGAAACCTCGTCTCTTAGTAGTAATGTCAAAAATACTGCTAGTGGGATTTTTGCTTTGATTGGAGAAGCGGAAGCTAAGGTGCATGGGTCTGATGTTGAGCATGTTCACCTACATGAATTGGGTACTCTCGACACTCTCGTAGATGTAGTTGGAGTGATAGCTGGGCTGGAAATGATGGGTGTTGAAAAGGTTTTCTGTTCTTCACTCCCAACGGGCTCAGGGACAGTGCGAACCGCACACGGGAGAGTGATGGTGCCGGCACCTGCTACTGAGACAATTTTAGCTATGACTTCTGCTCCCTCTCACGGCCCCCCTGCTTCCCTGCCTTCGACTGGAGAGATGTTAACCCCGACAGGGGCAGCAATTTTGGGTTCGATAGCTGAATTTGAAGCTCCTGTCATGACTATTGAGACAGTAGGGCACGGCCTTGGTACTCGTAACCCAGACTCCTACCCTAATGCTCTTTCTTTAACTATAGGAGAAATCGATGAAGTGAAAGCTTCTGAGGGATTGAAATTTATCGAGACAAACTTAGATGACAGTACTGGTGAAATACTCGGGTATGTACAACAGGTTTTAATAGCCAAATCTGGAGTTAGGGATGTTTGGACTACCCCAATAAGTATGAAAAAAGATAGGCCTGCGGTAATGCTCTCAGTTTTAATTGAATCCAGTGCAGAAGCTGAAACAGCTGGAATTATCCTGCGGGAAACTTCATCTTTAGGAATTAGAACGAGATCTGTGGATCGAATAATCGCAGAACGTTCAATTGAGAAACTTAGTTTGGCGATTGGGACCTGCAATGTGAAAATAAAATCACTTGAAGGGAAACCTGTTTCGGCTGCACCTGAATTTGAGGATTGTAAAAGGATTGCTAAGCAGATTGGGATTCCAGTTATAGAAGTTATGAAAATAGTTCAGTCAGAGGCGGACAAGCGCTTTCTTGCCAGATAAAAGGGCAATGTCAAACTATAAAAGAGTTGATTCATAGCTAATGGGTCTTATGGGTATCCAAGTATATTGACCGTTTCATAGTCATTTACTAAAATAGTATGGCGTTGACAGGCTAGTTACCGCAGCAGCGGTGCTGGCCTGATTTTCGTAAGAAGCCGTTTTTCTTCCTAGCCTATGCTAAACTGGAGGATGGCTTTTTTGGAGGGTTGGGAGAGTGGTTAAATCCACCAGACTGTAAATCTGGCGCCC
>CAYWYV010000108.1:0-4391 GCA_964462705.1 uncultured Dehalococcoidia bacterium | reverse complement strand
TTCGAGCTCCTACTAACACAACAAGGTCGGCATTCTGTAGTACGAATGAACGACCGGCAGCCGCGGATTGTGGGTGATCATCCGGGATAATACCTTTTGCCATAGGCATTGCGAGATAGGGTATCCCAGTTTTTTCAACAAACTCTCTCATCTCGCTGGCCGCATCAGCGTTATTCACGCCTTTTCCGAAAATAACGAGTGGCTGCTTAGCGGTTTTTAAAGCCTCGATTGCGGCTTCAACATCAGCCGGATCAGATAAGGTTTTTCTAGGACTGATCACCTTTGGAGCCCAAATTACTTTGTCTTCGTCCCAGCTATTTTGTATAACATCACCTGGAAGATCCAGATACGCCGGACCAGGAGTACCATGAGTCGCCTTTTTTATTGCTTCAGCAATATAGATTGGCAACCTGTACGGGTCTTCTACTCGTTCAGCAAATTTCGAGTAGGGTCGCATCGCAGTCAGCTGGTCAGTTTCTTGGAAGAATCCCTGCATGTGTCCAGATCTTTCATAAGATCCGCCAAGTAGTAACATAGGCCATCGATTTGCCCATGCGTTCGCATAGGCGCCTACGGCATTCAGCACACCCGGCCCTGATACTGCAAGTGCAACTCCGATTCCCCCATTTCCACTCAGGTAAGACACTGCCTGTGCCGCATATGTGGCCGGCATCTCGTGGCGCATTCCGTGGTAGGTCATACCTTCAGCCATCATGGCACCCGCAAGACCTCCAACTGGTATGCCTACAACCCCAAATCCATGCTCCACCCCTTGCGTTTTCAGTGCCTTCGCGATAATTTGCTCTCCGGTGATCTCGCCCATGATTCACACTCCTTTCTTGATTCTTAAAATGAATTAATTTGAGCAGTCGATACTTGTGTTTTTGCCAGTGAGGATGGTACACGCTATTCGGATTTAATGCTCGTCGAAGCAGAGATGCGATTGAAAACTGGATGCGGGAAGGGCATATAAAAAAATTAAGGCACCTCTCCGAAAATTCACAAACAAAAGAGATCGCCATTTGATACAATTTTGTGCCTAGAATTACTTTTCGCCCCTATAACTCAGGAGGATAGAGTACCGGTTTCCTAAACCGGGTGCGCAGGTTCGAGTCCTGCTAGGGGCACCACCACTTTTAGTTATGTATTCGCACGGTTTACAGAATTATCTCCGATGGGAAGTTTCTGTTTTGGTCACAAATAGTTGGGAATTTTTTTAGATCTGAGCAATCAAATTGTCGTCCGCCGATATGCCAACTGATGTGTATAATGCCCTCACGTAAGAGACTGTAAGTTGAACCAAAAAACACCAGTGAGGTGTGTACTATGACGGACACTCAAATCCTTGATAGAGCCTATCATTTCCTCGTAAGCCAGGTGGTAGAGACTGGCCAGGCCCACTACAGCGATCTCGCTACCGGATTGGGATGTACCACGGAGGAAGGCCGACAACTGGTCCATGACCTAGCAGAAGCTGTACCTAGTGGAATAAGGCTGAATCCCGGTACTGACTGGATCGCTACCCTTACTCCGTTCTCGTTGATCCCTACACCTTTCCGAATTACCGTGGATGGCCAACAGAAATGGTTCGGTATATGAGGACCGGATGCGCTGGCTGTTAGCTGGCTGTTTCCAGGTAAGACAGTTAATATCGACTCTCCATGTCTTGACTGTAACGAAGGCATTAATATTCAGATGCGCGACGGGGATGTTCTTTCATCTGAACCTTCCACTATTGTTGGCCACAGGAATTTACCCATAGGGAGGACGTCACCCACTGAGGCTTGAGGGCAGATGAACTTCTTCCGGTCGGAAGAGCACATGAAGAACTGGTCTCAGTTTAACGCCGACTCCCATGAGGGGAGCTTACCCCTGGATGATGAGGTGACCTGGGCTAATGTTGAAGTGGCAAGACATAGGCTTGATGGGGACTATATATCCCGGTGGGCCGACAAACAGAGAAAACAGCGTGAGGAAGTAGCGCAGCGGCTGGGAAAGAGTGGTCTTTTTTGGACCCGCTGAACAACCTTTAATTCATATTACCCTTGAGACTGCAAATGATTTCTCCTACAGGGGAGGGCGTTCGAGATTCCAGGCTGTGTTCCGTTCATAAGCATAAGCAACGTTCATCAAGGTTGACTCATTGAAAGGTCGGCCCGCAATCTGGAGAGCGAGTGGTAGCTTATTATCCCCTTCCGTCGTAAAACCGCAGCAGATGGACATGGCTGGGCCGCTAACCATGCTGAATAAACCTCTGTAGGAACCTTCTGTTAGGGCATTGACTGCTGCCTCTTTACTGGCTATCCCAGGGTTTAAGTTCATGATTGTTGCTGGTACAGGAGCAACGGGCATAAGAAGAACGTCAAATTTCTGAAGGGCCTCCAGCGTTTGTTCCCTCACAAGGGTTCGTAGTTTCTGTGCCTTATAGTAAACCTGTGAGGGGATCAACTCCCCCACACTAAAAGCAACTCTCGTATTGTGGTGGAAGTCGTCTGGTCTATCACGAAGCCACTCTGGATGTAAACTTGAGCGTTCAACAGCGCTTATTATTCTGCTAGCAACCCCTGAGACTGGCGCTAACGGGAGAGATACCTCTTCGACCTCAGCACCGAGGCCAGCAAGCAATTCAGCAGCGTCCACAACACCTTGTATGACCGGCTGGCTTGCTCCCATCACATCAGTGTCCAAGAACTCTTTAATCAGACCAATTTTTAGACCATGGACGTCACCTGTAAGGCCGGCAGAATAGTCCGGGACTGGTATATTTTTTGTAGATGGGTCCCTCTGGTCGAACCCAGCAATTGAGCCCAATGTTAAGGCGCAATCTTCCACTGTACGAGAAATAGGTCCTATGGTATCAAGAGACCATGATGCCCCGTCCACGCCATATCTACTTACTCGCCCCCATGTAGGTCTGATTCCTACCAGCCCACAATTAGCCGCAGGACCCCGAATGGACCCTCCTGTATCCTCACCTAAGGACGTGGCACACATAAAAGAGGCAGTGGCTGCACCTGAGCCTGTACTTGATGTTCCAGGATTTCTTCTTGTGTCCCATGGATTGCGAGTAACTCCGAAAGCTGACGTTATTGGATCACCCATGGCAAATTCAGTCATATTTAGCTTGCCGAGAATGATTGCTCCGGAACTTTTAAGTCTGGTAACAACTGACGCATCGAACTCTGGTACAAAATCAGAACGAATTTTGGAGGCACTCGAAGTTCGTATTCCTTTTGTATATATTTGATCTTTAACTGCAACAGGGACCCCATGTAGCGGACCTCTGTTTATGCCAGAGGTGATATCACTTTCAGACTCGCGAGCCGCCTCTAACGCCTGATCAGCTAAGACAGTGATATATGCGTTCAACTTTGGGTCAACTCGATTTATTTGTTGAAGATAAGCCTCAACAGCCTCCACTGGAGAAATCTGTTTATTTCTTATTTCGGAAGCTATGCTGGCTGCGGACAGGAAAACCAGTTCATGATTATTCATAGAATTCAATCTTCCTTTTGAACGATAATAGGTAATGGTTCAACAGTATTAATACCCTCTGGATCAATACTGTTTATGGCTTGTAGCATGGCATTTAGGCTGTAATTGACGTCCGTTATATCGGAGTCAGGAATATTAAGATCAACAGATTTAGCCAAAGCACGAATTTCATCGTCATTTAAATCAGACAAAATATATTCTCCTTAATTGATTCCTGGTCTGTTTCCCGGCCGATTATAGTTCATAGGAACTTCTCTGAGAGCTCTAGCTCTTGTTTTCCTTTGGAGGATTTATAACTTCTAGATCACTTGGTTTCTTAAAACAACTTCAGTGGATTGCCGGTTATAGTATTATCCCGTTCATCAAAAGAGTTAAAACTTCGTGGATATGTGTTTGACATGAGGCTTGAACTAAATGTGAGAGTGTATCTACCCTAGGAGTACAAAATGGCTAATGTAACAACGTCCGTAAAAGATGAGGAAGCAGAGGAAATTAGAGACTTAACCGACGGGTTTAACCTCGTGATTGATGCTCTTAAACTCAACGGAATAAGCACGATTTATAACGTGCCGGGTATCCCAATTACTGACCTCGGACGAATGATGCAGGCATCCGGGATGAGAATTCTCTCATTTCGACACGAACAAAATGCAGGGTATGCCGCGGCAACATCGGGGTTTCTAACTAAAAAACCTGGCATTTGCTTGACGGTGTCAGCCCCCGGGTTTCTCAATGGTCTTACGGCTTTAGCGCATGCTACTACTAATTGTTTTCCGATGATTTTGATCAGCGGATCATCGGAGCGGGAAATAGTCGATTTGCAGCAAGGAGATTACGAGGAAATGGATCAACTTGCAGTTGCAAGGCCACTGTGTAAAGCGGCTTACCGGGTTCTA
>CAYWYV010000107.1:0-4398 GCA_964462705.1 uncultured Dehalococcoidia bacterium | reverse complement strand
GTCTTCTTTGGGGATTCGAAATAACAATTTAAGAGAAGGCCATGAAAAGGTTCCTATGACGACCATCATCATAATACCCGTAAGAGCGGCGAGTGGGATCATTTCGATCATGCTAGATAGGAATACTATAAAGAGTAGTAATGAGATAGCAGCAGTGAATCCGGATAGCCGACCTCTACCGCCAGAATCCATGTTGATCATGGTTTGACCAATCATTGCACATCCACCCATTGCCCTGAAGAATCCACAGACGAAATTTGCCAATCCCTGTCCCACACATTCCAAATTGGGGCTGCCTTCCGATTCAGTAATTTCGTCGACCAGTGTCAGCGTCAATAAACTCTCAATTAGTCCTATTCCGGCTATAGTGAAGGCAAAAGGAAGGATTATAAAGAGAGTTTCGAGATTCCAAGGTACTGAAGGAATATGAAATTGAGGCATACCTCCTGCAACGCTTGCAAGATCCCCTACGTTTCTGGTGTCCAGGTTAAGAAGCAGTGCAATGCCGGATATAAGGACTATGGATAATAAAGGTGCTGGAGCTATCTTGCTGATGACTGGTATTTTAGGCAAAACCCAGATTATTCCCATTGTAAGCAATGTCAAACCGACCATTGTTGAGAGTTCAATCCCACCCATCCAGCCACCACTGAATATTACACTTAAGGCCGAATGAGATGCCCCAGAGTCTATCGGTTCAGACAAAGAACCTAAGTTCACCGATTTAAATTGTCCTAGTTGAGCAAGAAATATAACTATGGCTAACCCGTTTACAAATCCAAGCATAACCGGGTAGGGAACCAGTTTAATGAATTTTCCGAATTTCAAGAAGCCTGCTGCTATTTGTATAGAGCCTGTTAATAACATAGTTGCAAATAGATATTCAGGACCGTGAATAATAACCAGACCCACCATCGCAACTGCTGTAGCACCCGTCGCACCGGAAATCATGCCACTTCTTCCGCCAAAGATTGAGGTTATTAGTCCGACAAAAAAGGCAGCATATAGGCCGACTAAGGGTTCGACATGTGCTACGAAGGCGAAGGCTATAGCCTCTGGGACTAGGGCTAAAGCCACGGTAAATCCGGACAGCATGTCTGCCCTTGGATTTTTCGTGAAATCAAATTTGTCTAAGACAGTTTTATATCGGTTAACTTTTAGTGATAGCAATAAAGATTATGTCCTTCCAAAGGATTTGGTCTGAGGGGAATTTACGACCATGGGGCTAAGAAACGGCTTCCGTTAGAGGATGCGGGTGCTGTTTAACTATTTTGGCCATAATGCGATTTTATTAATTTAGTGTGTACTGGGTTCAACGATTCGGACCTCAGTTTTGGCAATGTGCCTTTGAGGTTGATCTTCCATGGCGAGACGCTCAGGTGAAGAGTAGTACTCATTTTCTTTGACCTGAATATGGTCTACATCAGCGAAACTTCGGACCCAAATGAACTCCGTCCGGTCAGTGTTGACCCATGTAGCTTCGATCGGTATTCCGTATTTCTCATGATTAGGTTTTATGTGTTCGTGGAATAGGTTTATCCAGGAGTCCATCATTCCTTTGTTTATTGTGTAGATGCGCAGCTGTGAGACCATATCGATTTTTCCTTTTCCCCCGCGGTTGGGTTTTTGGAGACGCTTATAAAGGGAATCTTATATCTGTTGGAATTATATAGAAAGTGAAAATCAATGATCGATAGTTGCTTAGAGAAAACTGTTCAATGAATACGCTAAAATAAAGGCATGAAAAAAATTATTCCCGTTATCTTAGTCACTTTCTTGTCTTTTTCTTTGTTATACGCTTGTGGAGTTACTACTGAGTCATAAGTGAAACCCAATGTTGTGTCCTCACCACCAGTGAACCAATCTAATGTAAAAATTCAGGAATCTCCGACCTCGTCCCCATCTGTTTATTCTGGTGCAATTACATCTGCGGCCACCACACCTAACGTAATTGCTAATAAATCTTCTAAGCCAACTGCTGTACCTGGGACCCCTCTCCCGACATCGGTAGGAAACGTCTCTATACCAGTTACCACCACTCTGACACCAGAAGCTGCGATAAAGCAACCAGATTCTGTTGCAAAAGTGGAAGTTCAAACCCCTGCGATAGCTACACAAAACCCTGTGATAGCTACACAAAACCCTGTGATAGCTACACAAACTCCGGTTATCCAGGCTCCCAAACCTGTATTACCCACCTCATTCGAGGAACCAAATTTTCGCCCTTTGATGGGGTACAGGTCGTTTAATGAAGACCAAATATTGGGATTCTCAAGAGTTCTTAATAATGAATTCGACTCTATTTACGAAAAAATTGGTATCTCTGCTTCCGTTTATCAGGCCGGAAAAATTTGGTCTGATGGTTTGGGATTTGCTGAATATTTACTGCCGATGGAGGGTCATACTCCTGTCGGTATAAAGAGTGTTTCAAAGACATTTTTGGCTGCTCTAATTCTGGCTCAAATCGAGGAAGGGCTGTATGGCTTGGATGATGGAATATCGGAACTTCTTAGCGGACATGATGGATATGAGTCCCTTGATAAATCGGTGATTCCAGATGTGACCGTTCGCGAACTTTTGACTATGACTTCGGGAATCGCGACGTCAGAGAGCAATCAAACGCAGGAGGCGATGGAGGTAATGGCAAGTCCGACCTGGGAGCCCTCAGCTACCCTGCAACTTATTAAGCGACCAGCTAGGGCGCCAGGGAATTTCGAGTACAGTCCAATAGCCAACTCTTTTCTGTTAGCCATGATTGCTGAATACAAAACTGGAGAAAGCTTGTATTCACTTTATCGGTCAGCCTTCCTAACCCCATTGTCAATTGATGCAATTCTTATGCCAGATATGATTGCTCCCGACGCTATAGCGCATCCATATGGACTCAGAGAGTATTACGGCGGTTCTGGCGGGTTTGGAGATTTAGAAAAAATCCCTGCTTGGACTAAAGCTTCCTGCCCACAATGTTTTGATGATTACACCTTCATTAATGCCGATGCCCGCCTCGCATGGTCGGGTGCCGGAATCGTTACCAATTCTCAAAACCTCTCTCGATGGGGGTACGAGCTTTTCAGTATGAATGGGCGTGCAATATCTGAGCCATCAAGGGAGATTTTGCTTGAGTCTTTTTCAGATGAAGTAGTTGAGTTCACTGGGCCGCATCCAAGATACGGATTTCATGTTACCCAGTACAAATTTGTGCTGGTTGATGGGACTGAACTCGTGGCTTATGGTCATCCTGGAGGAGGGAGTGGAACTTCCTCGGCTCTTTTCTATGTTCCTGATCTTGATTTGTCTATTTCCATATTGGCAAATTCCGAGCTGGGGAGCCAGCCTGGCAATTGTAAAACGGCTCAAGAAGCTATGCTTAGTGCCCTTGATTGTCTCGGTCAGGGCTTCATGGAAGTTATTGCTGAGATACCGCTCACTCCTTTCGCTAAGACAACCGGTCCACAACAAACTGTTTACCCCACAGTTGACCCAACTAATCCACCACGGATTGCAGTCAACAATTTCATTGACTTAGAACCATTCATAGGGATCACGAAACTGAGGGCGGCCTACGGCCATGACTATAGTATTGGCGATGAAGAGCATGATCCAGAATTCAAGTCTTGTCGTAGCATGAAACACTATCTCGACGCTTATACCTATACCCAGAGAAGTTCAGGTAATTTTGGCACGTACAATACCAGCAGAAATGTTAAGTATTACGCGCCGGCAGATGGGGAACTAAGAGATATTATTACTAACGAGTTCTCTCCTGGGGAAATCGAATACCAATTCACGATAATATCCAATGAATACCCGAACCTGCTTTTTACATTCATGCACGTTGATCTGCTAGAAGAACTCCGCAATGGGGCCTCTGTCAAGGCAGGCCAACATATCGGATACGTCATCCGCCCACATGGCCAGGGGGAAATTGTCACATGGGTCTCGCTCGGAGGAGGCAATATTAAAAATATTTCTTTCTTTGATGTTATGAGTGACGAAGTGTTCTCTGAGTACCAGTCAAGAGGTATTTTGGAGCGGGAACAGATGACGATCACGCGAGAATATAGGGATAGTAATCCAAAGCCATGTCATCCCGACCATGGGGGCGGCAAATTCATACCAACCCAAGAATATGGTTCCGGCGAAGAAGCCTTCAATATTTGGCAATTTGGACCTGACAACTGGGTCTTTTTAAACCCATAGTTCTCTCTTAATTTGTCCTTATCAATACAAGCTTAAGATTGATTTTGATTTATATTAGGGAGATATTGTGCCGTATACCGGTTTTTATATTAGAAAAAATCCTGGTATGGTTCCGAATCCACCGGAGTGTAGTCAGTGGGAGGGAAGTGATCCAAGGCCGATTCGTCAATATCAGTTCCCCAACCGGGACCAACGGGT
>CAYWYV010000106.1:0-4449 GCA_964462705.1 uncultured Dehalococcoidia bacterium | reverse complement strand
ACTGACACTGAGGAAAGCGGCACCCCTTCTTAAGAGACAACTACATCTTCTATCGCGCTCCTGTAACTTCCAAACGACTCTATAATCCTGTTAAGTAATCCCTGGGGATGGTTATGTTCGTTGACTGGAACAGCTTCAGATATGTCTACTATCTTGTCACCTTTCACAACACCCAGAGTAAAATCATTAAAAAATGCCAACTTCATTTCTTGCTCCTAAATTTCCAGATTTAGTCGTAACTCCCACCGGGGTGAATATAGCACCTAATTAGGTACAGGTCACCAACCCACTATTAAATTTAATAATAGAAGGGGAAATACCACTCGAAGTAAAGAGAACAATAATCTCTCCATAAATGCTAGTATCCACAAAGAGTATCGAACGATGGCCTTTAGGAGAAAAAATGACCAAAAGAGTGTTGATAACAGGAATGAGTGGATTAATAGGTGGATTGCTTAAAACACATCTAGAGGATAAAGGTGGATACGAACTTACAGCACTAAACAGAAGCCGTGTAGAAGGTGTAAAAACCTTCCAGTCTGACATCACAGACCTAGAGTCTATTACACCCGCTTTCGACAACCAGGATGTGGTAGTGCACCTTGCCGCATATCTCGGTTCACAGGAATGGGAACATCAGCACTCCGTGAACGTTGTAGGCACCTACAATGTTTTTGATGCGGCTCGAAGGGCAGGAGTAAACAGAGTGATACTTGCCTCAAGTGGAAGTGCAATAAGAGGATTCGAAAGAGTATCTCCATATAAGGAAATTGCTGAAGGGAGTTACCACGAAGTCCCAAAGGATTTTGACATGATTACTCACGAACAAGTGCGTCCTGATGCTCTTTATGGCGCAACCAAAGTTTGGGGAGAGGCCTTGGGGCGACATTTTTCGGACGAATATAACCTTTCTGTAATCAGCGTGCGAATAGGTGTTGTTAAAAAAGAAAATAAACCCTTGAGTGTTAGGGAGAATGCGAGTTACCTAGGACACGATGATATATGTAACATGCTCAGACTCTGCATAGACGCCCCCGACACAATTAGATGTGAAACAGTTTTTGCTGTTTCAAACAACAAGTGGAATTATCGTGATCTAAGTCACGCAGAAAAAATACTCGGATACAAACCCGAAAATTCTGCAGATGACAACTTTTTTTATCCAGATAGTTAGTCAACCAGATTAAAAATGTAACGAGCACGGCAGAATTTGGATCAGGCTGCCACCACAAGGAGAAAAAATGAGTATAGACGTTAATCACTCATCAGCAGTAGATATAGGAAAAGCGATTGCCTCAAATGAGATAACCAGTAGAGAAGCCGTAGAAAACTGTATTGAAAGAATTAACAAAATCAACCCTTCTATAAACGCACTGGTACAAGATTGTTTTGAAAGAGCACTCTCTGAAGCTGATTCACTAGATATTGAACTCGCTCAAGGAATAAACCGAGGTCCTCTGCATGGAGTTCCCATGACCTTAAAGGACTCCTTGGATACAGAGGGAGTTATTACAACCTGGGCAACTCTGGGGAGACAAAATGAAGTCCCCGAGGCAGACGCAACTTTGGTCTCAAGACTTCGTGAAGCCGGGTCAATTTTACTCGGAAAAACAAATACTCCAGAGCTGACTCTTGCTGCTGATACAGATAATTTGGTCTACGGTAGAACTAAAAATCCTTACGACACAAATCTCTCTCCAGGTGGAAGCAGTGGAGGGGCTGCGGCAATCATCGCTACTGGAGGGTCCCCATTTGATATAGGCAGCGATACGGGAGGAAGCATACGCATACCAGCACACAGTTGTGGAATTGCAGGAATCAAACCGACCTCAGGAAGAGTCCCACGCACAGGACATTGTATTTCTTACGCTCTGGGAGCAACAGAATCCCTTACTCAGAATGGTCCTATGGCACGGTATGTTAGAGATCTTAATCCAATCCTAAAGGTTATCTCAGGTCCTGATTTCAAGGATCCATACATAGTACCTATGCCCATCAGAGAGCCCAGCGAAATAGATATTAAAGGGATGAGAATTGCTTTTCATACGGACAATGGTTTGATGTCACCCAGTCAAGAGATATCAGATGTTGTGAGGGATGTAGCATCAGAATTACAAGACAGAGGAGCCGCCACTGTAGAAATCCTACCTGACCCACTTAATATGTTGAAGAAAATCGATGGAAGGAATGGAACAGGGGATGGAAGAGAATGGGTCAGAAGAATCCTTAAGGAAGCAGGGACCAACCAATTCTCACCATTCATCGAAAATAGACTAGAAGAAGCCCCAGCAATACCAACAGGGGAGTTCACAGAGGTTCTTGAGATGGTAGATCACTACAGGAGTGGAATGATCCAATTCATGAAAGACTTCGATGTGATTCTATGTCCCACATCTGCTAAACCCGCAGTGGGGCCTGGTGAAAGTTTTCTACCTGAAAACAAGTTTCTTTATTCGTATACTTCGGCCTTTAATGTCACCGGATGGCCGGCCGGAGTAGTAAGAGGAGGAACATCTTCAAGTAATTTACCCATAGCTGTTCAGGTAGTAGGGAAACCCTGGAGAGAAGATATTGTCCTGTCTGTCTTAGAAACTGTAGAGGAAATCACTGGCGGATGGACAGCTCCCACTTCAGTATTTTGATGTGAATGAATTTTGAACCGGAGCTTACGGTCACACCGGAACAAATTTGCCGACAAAAAAACCACCACTCTATCACTTGCCAAGGCAAGTGAGGTGGAACGATGTTGATCGAATATAATAATTTAGAATCTCTAAAAAACTCTCCAGAGTCCCAATATATTGAACGAAAGGCAATCAAACTTATGGTTACCCGGCGCGGTCAATGTTAGAGAGCCTAAAGTACAAAGACTATAGATATCTTTGGACATCGGTTGCCACTCTTCACTGGGCTGAATATATGGAGATGGTGATCCTATCCTGGTTCATACTTGAGAAAACTGACTCCCCCTTGATCTTGGGCATATATGGCGCACTTCGATTCTCAGCGACCTTGTTCGCCCCTCTGATAGGCGTAGTTGTAGATCGTCTCGGAAAAAGAGTTCTAATAATCCTGGTCAGGGCTTCATTCCTCTTCAACTCAAGTATCGGTCTGACATTAATATTTTTTAACAATCTGGATAAGTGGGAAATTCTAATATTGGCTGGATTTCTCGGTATCTCAAAAACAGCCGAAATGGTAGTCCGACAGTCAATCATGCCCGAAATAGTTCCCGAAAAAAGCATCCGGAATGGTCTTGCCTTGGAGAGGGCGGGAAGTGACGTAACACAAATAATCAGTCCCATCGTCGGTGGTTACCTACTAAGCTGGTCCGATATGACAATGAGCTATTCGGTTGTGGTTATATTTTATCTACTATCATTCATGCTTTCATTCAGGATAGGACAAAATCCCCTGGATGTAACCACTAATCATATCGATAACAAGCGGCCTGTGATTTCATCCTTGGTTGAAGCATTGAAACACGTACGAACTGTCCCCGCACTGGCTGGTCTATTGATAATGGCAGTAATAATTAATTTGACCGCGTACCCGCTCTACTTTTCACTTGCCGCGGTTGTAGTGAAACAAGTATTTCAAAACAGTGCGGAGAGCTTGGGGATAATGCTAGGAACCTATTCGTTAGGCGCCGCAATCGGTTCGATTAGCCTCAGTTCTGGCTTAATTCGAATTAGAGGGGGCGTGCTAATAGTTTGTAGCTCTTTTATTTGGCATGTGTCGGCAGCTCTAGTGAGCCTTGCTCCAAGTACTTCTGTAAGTCTGCCAATATTTTTTTCTGCAGGAATTGGAACATCCATGTGTGTGATCATGATTTCGACCATGATTCTTAACCTAACCCCTTCAAACCTTAGGGGACGAATGATGGGACTTAGGCAACTGGCTGTGGGTGGATTACCCTTGGGACTATTACTCTCTGGGGCAATAACGGAATTAGCCGGAGTCCAAGTTGCTCTAATATTCAACGGGATCATGGGCTCACTTTTGACAATAGGTGTTTGTCTGCTATGGCCCCAGATGGTTAGATCCCAATCCACAAAAGCTAGCACAAAACTGGCCAACCTACTTCACTAGCTTTAACTTACTTATAGCCCCTTCTACATAGAGTATTTCTACAGTTTTCTTTAAATACTCGTTGATAACTGTTTTGTCCGAACTATTAACCTTATCTCTGACTCGCTCAGATATTAAACGCATATTCGCTTCACCGTCGATCAAATCCAATAACAATGCAACAAACGAACTACAATCGGTACCTTCCTGTCTCTCAGGTGAGTGGAGTACGAGTCCCCATTCAAATCTACCTACAGATAAAACAGGCTTTCTAACAACATAGGTATCTTCATGTAAGTAAGGAACCAGATGGTTCCAGTCATTAACGTACGCTTCTAACTCCCGTCGTCGAGAATCCCTGTTATTCTGTTGCGATTC
>CAYWYV010000105.1:0-4466 GCA_964462705.1 uncultured Dehalococcoidia bacterium | reverse complement strand
AAAGCTGTATGAGCTCGCCCGGCAAGGTATTGAAATTGAAAGAGAAGCAAGGCAAGTTTCTGTACATTGTTTGGAACTTATAGATTTTAAAAATCCTTTCGTTCGCATCCGAATTTTATGTGGAAAAGGATTCTACGTTAGGTCTTTAGCAAATGATCTAGGGAATTATTTAGGTTGCGGGGGAACTTTAATCAAACTCAGAAGAGAATATTCATCTGGGTTTTTATTAGAAGAATCACATGAGCTTGAAGAAGTGGAAAAAGCATACGCAGAAGGAAATTGGAAAGAAGTAACTGAAGAGCCTGGAAATTGTCTCCCAAATGCTTCACACATTAATCTAACTACTGAAGAATTTGCATATGTCAGTAATGGTCGTGATATCGCCGCAGAAGGCAAAAATCATCCATCGGTGACAGGTACTCAACTGAGCCTCGCCTACGACGAAAATAAAAAATTGGTCGCTGTACTGAGCCTCACCCAAGACAATGCTGGATGGCATCCAGAAAAAGTGTTCCATTCGTAATATGGCAATATGATCCAAATATTTGCTTTCACCTGATTGACTCAGGTGTCTAAAAACGAGTAAAATTAAGCCTTGTGAAGGTGAATTAAGTGAGTGATTTTGCGATAGTAAAGACCGGTGGAAAACAGTACCGAGTTAGTACTGGGGATACCATACGTGTTGAATTAATTCCCGCCGACCAAGGAGACACTGTCACCCTAGACGATGTGCTGATGATTTCACATGACGGCAACGTGTTAGTCGGGAACCCCACAATTGAGGGAGCATCAGTCGATACGGAAGTGGTTGCCAAGGGCAAGGATAAAAAGATAGTGATCTTAAAATACAAGGCTAAAACCAGGTATAGAAGAAAAAATGGTCACCGCCAGCACTATACAGATTTGAGAGTAACAAATATAAGCTCTGGCTGAATATTAATAGTTAAAGATACTGAAGGGACCCACAATGGCACACAAAAAAGGTGGCGGAAGTACAAGAAACGGAAGAGACAGCGAGTCTAAAAGACTCGGAGTTAAACGTCACGACACGCAGGTTGTAACAGCAGGTTCAATACTGGTGAGACAACGAGGAACAAAAATACATCCAGGTACCAACGTTGGTCTTGGCAGGGACCACACATTATTCGCACTTATTGACGGAAAAGTTAAGTATGAGTTTGTATCCGGTGGCAAGAAATGTGCCAGCGTATACCCAGCTAAGGTCTAATATGAAAACTGACATTCATCCAGAATATTTTCCCCAAGCACAAGTTATTTGCTCATGTGGGAAATCCTTTACTACTGGTGCAACTAAGCCTGAGTTACGAATTGAAATATGCTCAAGCTGCCATCCTTTCTTTACTGGTGAGCAAAGAATCGTGGATACAGAAGGTCGCGTAGAACGGCTTAGAAGACGATTCAATCTAGAGTAATATTAATATTAACGCCAATTAGATTTCCAACAGGCGTCAATATCCGTTTCTATTCTTTATGCACTCTCCAGGATAAGTAGACATGAGCGAACCTCGCCCAACATATGGTGGTCAAGCCGTCTTAGAGGGCGTGATGATTAGAGGCCAACATAACGTATCTGTTGCAGTCAGGGCTCCATCAAACGAGATATTAGTCAAGACTACCCCTATTGGTGGGTTGTTCACCGGGAAATTAAGATCTCTACCTCTTATCAGGGGTGTCTTGGCATTAATCGAAACCTTATATATTGGAATGTCTGCACTATCATATTCTGCGGGGGTAGCAGCAGAACAGGATGATCAGGAACTAAGTAAATGGTCTATGCTGACCATGATTAGTTTTTCCATGCTGATCGCCATAGGTCTATTTTTCCTATTACCATTATTCGCAAGCAAACCTTTCGAGGGGCTGACCGAGTCATCTTTAATTCCCAATTTTGCAGAAGGAATTATACGCCTACTTGTATTTCTCACTTATGTTGTAGGAATTGGACTTATGGCGGATATCCGTAGAGTCTACATGTACCATGGTGCCGAACATATGACAGTACACGCAATGGAAAATGGAGACCCCTTAGATATTGATAGTATCCGCAAATACCCTACGGCACATCCAAGATGTGGTACAGCTTTCCTATTAACAGTCATGCTAGTCGCAATAGTTGTTTTTAGTCTGGTTCCAAGAGAACCGCTATGGTGGCTAATTCTCTCTAGGATAATACTTATCCCTGTAATAGCCTCTTTCAGCTATGAGGTTATAAGATTCAATGGTAGGCATTCAGGCAACTTATTTGTCCAATGGCTGACTGCTCCCAGCCTCTGGCTGCAAGGACTAACCACAAAACAACCAAAGGATGACCAAATACAGGTAGCTGTATCCGCTATGAATGCCGCTATTGCATCGGACCAGGATAACGAAACAAGTTATTCATCCTGAACGTCGTTCTTTTAGTACAGACCATACATCTTCAAGCTTTATCTCATTGGCAGCCATCAACACAAAGGCATGGTATAAAAGATCCCCCATCTCTTCAGTCATATCTTTCGACCGCCCCGTAGCCCCAGCCAACGCAACTTCACCTGCCTCCTCCACAACCTTCTGTGCGATCCTATTTATGTCACCTTCCAGAAGGGAGCTTGTGTAACTACTGGAGTCTGGGTTTTTCTTACGCTCCTGAATTACATCAAACAACTCCTGTAAAATCCTGTTGCTAGAGTTATAGGAGTCAAATTCTGTTTCATTTACTAGATCTCTTTGAAAACAAGAATTGCTTCCTGTGTGACAAGTAGGTCCCTCTGGTAAGGCCCGTATTAATATCGTGTCTCCATCGCAATCGATTGTCCCCGACCGATAACGAAGATAGTTACCAGAAATCTCTCCTTTGTGCCACAATTTGTTTCTACTACGGCTGTAAAACCAGACGTCTCCCGTCTCAAGTGTTTTACGGATTGAATCGCCATTCATGTATGCCAGCATCAGCACATCACCAGTATCGGCATGCTGCACCACCGCCGGAACAAGTCCTTGATCATCCAATTTTATAACATTCATTAAATGCTCCAACGGGAATAAACTTCTGGAAATCGCTTCCTATGATGCCGGACCATTTATCGGCCGAATTGGAACACCACAGCTATCAAGGTAATCCTTAACGTCACGAATATTATAAGTGCCAAAGTGAAATATACTGGCCGCTAGGACAGCATCCGCCATACCTTCTTCTACGGCCTCCCTGAAATGATCTAGGGTGCCGGCCCCTCCACTTGCTATGACAGGTATATTTACTTTTTCTGAAACAGCTCTCAAAAGTTGAATATCATAACCAGTCTCATGACCATCTGCGTCCATGCTTGTTAAAAGTATTTCACCTGCCCCCAATTCTGCAGACATAGTAGCCCATTTAACTGCATCAATTCCTGTTGGTTTTCTACCGCCATGTGTGAATACTTGCCATTTTGAACACTGGTCCAGAGCCAGAGAATCATAATGAGAATAGTGAGGGGAAAGTTCAGTGGGATCGATTGAACCTATTCTCTTAGCATCGATTGCCACAACGATACACTGAGATCCAAATCTTTTCGCAGCTACTGATATTACCCCGGGGTCTTTAAGAGCTGCTGTATTCAGAGAGGCCTTATCAGCCCCAGATTCCAGTATCTTTCGCACATCCGACTCTGTCCTTATTCCTCCTCCGACAGTCAAAGGAATAAAAACCTGTTCAGACACATCTTTAACCACACTCAAAATTGTATTCCTGGAATCGGAAGAGGCCGTGATGTCAAGGAAGACGAGTTCATCAGCTCCTTGCTCATCATAGTAGGAAGCTAATTCAGCGGGATCCCCAGCATCTCTTAGGTCTACAAAACTGATCCCCTTTACTACTCGTCCAGCATCCACGTCCAAACAGGGAATAATTCTTTTGGTAAGCAATATGACATTCTCCGATTGTTCTACTTGAGAAACAAAAGCATATAGGCCATTTCAGAAAAATCATGCCTCATGTAAAAGCGGAATCCTTTATCCTCGGCCATAGCACGGCATTCATCTTGGGATATTCTGGACTTAACCACAGGACCTTGATCAGTGTAATCTTTTCGCCATTCCATTAGGGCCAACCAAGCCCCACTCCTCATAACTCTATGAGCTTCTCCTAGAATATCCGATGGGGTTTTAGAAGCTTGTTTGAAAAAAGATGCCATAACTCCATCAAGACTTTCATCCTTTAAAGGAAGCTTCTTCTCATTAGCCATATGCTTAGCTTGCACGTTAGAAAGCCGTATATTTTTCAACTCCCGCCTGGCAACGGTGAGATTTGCCTTAACGGAATCAAATGCCGTCACTTTTCCCCTATAAACTGCCTTTCCCAAAGGAACTGAGAGGGTACCAACGCCACAACAAATATCTGCAATTTCGTGGTAGGGCATGATAGGAAGCAGGGAAATAATATGATATATGTCCAAATCTCCAGGGGAAGGACGAGTTAATTTATCTTG
>CAYWYV010000104.1:0-4488 GCA_964462705.1 uncultured Dehalococcoidia bacterium | reverse complement strand
TCGTCTCCGAATCGAAGTAATGGGAGTACACCCAGCGGCGGTCCAGTTCGGCAAATCCAACTTGATCCGCTCCGAACAAATGAGCGGCCTTACGCACAATCTGGGAGGCCTCTTCAGGGGATGTCTTCGATCGGTCTGTCGGCGCGGGCTCCATTTGCGATTGCCATGCAGTAGCTGGAGCGTCCCCCTGATTCTTTGAAAAGTCCATAAGAGATAGCAAGGAGTCTGCCGCTGCATCAAGGCCCCACGCAGTAGCCTCGAAACCGGGGCGTCCCTTTTCCGTAAGCTGTCGTTGCTTGACTTTTAGTTTGTCTCTTTCAGCCTTGAGTTGGGCGTCCCACACCATCTGCGAGCCCATATGATCTTTCTGATTGAAACGAACGTACGATTCTTGCACTTGGTACATTTCAGCAGCTGTGACGCGGGGTTTCGTATGCCGACGCAACTTGATGTTCATGCTACGGGACCTCCTACTGGTAACAGGTTGTCACATATTGGGCCGGATGGCCACTCTTTGAGATAGCCACCAGCGAGGGCAGTGAAATTGCGCTAATAAACCCGACGCCTCAGGCTCATCTTGAGTCTGGGCATCTGAATCGTATTTTTGGTGGAGACGGGGGAGGGCCCATGTACAATTTGCACACAGGCTAAATATTGCGTTGGCGGCGTGAATAGCTAGCCCCTCGCCCGCGCATTGCAATCGTCTCGGATAGCACCTCATCCCCGTCCATGGTTCACCATTGCTGGCAAACATTTTGATGTAGGACTCCGACAGTCTCAAACTGCCGCCGAGATTGTCGCTCACGCCCCGGACGAACGGTTTTCCTACAATTGGTTTCATGCTGTTCTCAGCGTGAGGAAATATGAGTTTTGTGTCATATGCTCTCCATATTTATTCGATTGTCAATTTGCTTATGATTCTTTCACTGACACGGGTCTTATCATCAGTGGGTCTGATATCTATCTTTTTCTTCCCATCTTTACCATAAATAGATGATTGAGGATTCTTATATTTAGCTCATTCCCTCATATTTTTCTCATGCAAATCCTCTGAACCTGCGTCAATTCTTGTTCTAGTCTCCTATTTAGAATGTGTTCATGGTTCCAAGTGGAAAAGGAGTCACCAGTGAAACTAGGATATTTCACCATGCCATTGCATCCACCCGGTTCGGATTTCAGCAAAACTATTGTTGAAGATCTCGATCAAATGGTAACCCTTGATTGGTTAGGCTACAGAGAAGCATGGATAGGTGAGCACTTCACATTCGAATGGGAAAATATCCCTAACCCAGATCTCTTTATAGCTCATGCCGCCGCAATCACAAAGCGTATTAGATTTGGTACGGGCGTCTCTTGTATGCCAAATCACAATCCGGCAATGTTAGCCCATCGCATTGCTCAACTGGATCATCAAACCCAGGGCCGTCTTATGTGGGGAGTAGGTTCCAGTTCTACTCCCGGCGATTATGAGCTCTTCGGATTCGATAGCGAAACAGATGATCGTCGTTCTTTTACCCTCGAATCCGTGAAGGCGATCCAAGAAATTTGGAGAGATCCCAAGCCGGGGGAGTACACAAACGGACATTGGAAATTCGTTATACCAGACCCCGTTGAGGAAATCGGGCTCAAGCTTCACTTGAAACCATTTCAAGATCCTCATCCCCCGATAGCAGTTGGAGGAGTTTCCTCAAATTCTCACACACTGGAGATCGCGGGCCAGAATGGGTGGATTCCCCTAAGTATCAACCTACTACCGATAGATTCTTTGCGAGGTCATTGGGAATCATACAGCCGGGGAGCCAATAAGACTGATATTCTGCCGGATAGGGGAAACTGGCGAATAGCAAGGGATATATATGTCGCTGAGACTGATGAGATTGCCCGACGGGAAGCAAAAGAAGGAACACTGGGTAGAGACTACGAAAAATACTGGCTCAAACTTTTACCTTGGAGTAACAACTTGGATCAATTCAAACTAGATGTCGAGATGCCGGACGCCGAAGTCACTCTCGATTATCTTATGGAAAACGTGTGGATCGTTGGGAGTCCAGAAACTGTAGCTATGAAAATCAGGGCACTCTTTGAGAAAACAGGTGGGTTTGGTACGCTTCTGGCGATGGGTCATGAGTGGAAACCTAGAAAACAGTGGGTCGATTCGATGACTCTACTGGCAGATAAAGTAATGCCCCTAGTAAATTGTTCTTGATCTAAGTCCTAGAATCCTTAAAGGAGAAAATCGATGGGAACGAAAACAGCTGCTGCGAATATGCGAAGTGCCTGCACGGCTCTTACGGATACTTTTACAGAGGATCAATCGGATAAAGCGTCATATCCCTATATGGACGCAGAACGCGTTTATTGGTACTACGCTCCAATAAACAGGCACGGACTCCCACTAAGGGATATGTCGGAGAGCCAACAACACTTGACATATCAACTTATGAAAACTGGTCTAAGTGATGAGGGGAACCAGAGAGCCGCACAGATTATTGATCACGAAAAAATACTGGGAGTCATCGAAAAAGAGACCAAAGTCATAATGTGGGAACGTGACCCGCAGCTATACTTTTTCACTGTATTTGGAGACCCTGCGTCTGACCAACCATGGGGATGGCGCATAGAAGGACATCACCTCTCTCTTCATTTCAGCATATGGAAAGATGACGTTATTTCGTCCACGCCTTTATTTTTTGGAGCAAACCCCGCCGAAGTCCAAAGTGGTCCTCAAAAAGGTCTCAGAATTCTAGGACCAAGGGAAGATCTAGCCTTGGAATTGATGGCAACCCTGAGCCCTTCACAGGTTAAGAGGGCATTAATATTCGATAAAGCCCCCGCTGACATACTCACATTCAGTGCAGCGAGGGCATCACTTCCCTATGAGGAAGGGCTGCCTGCGTCCCAAATGGATGAGACACAGAAAAGGATATTAGCCAAGCTTATCTCAGAGTATATTGGACAGCTTACTGAAAATCTGGCGTCTGATATCGAAGGAATATGGCAGGACAAAATGGATGGCATTCATCTAGCCTGGGGAGGAGCTGCCTCCGCGGGAGAGCCTCATTACTACAGACTCCATGGAGGCACTTTCCTTGCCGAATATGACAATCGTCAAAATGGTGCAAATCATATTCATTCTGTATGGCGGGATATAGATAACGATTTTGCTGTAGACGTTCTTAGGGATCATTTGCTCTTGTACCACATAATGTGAACCTGCACTCAATCCGTTATCAAATTACGTTGACTACAGATAAAGAAATTTACGTAGGGGCTAGCGAGAGACGCTGTTCTCGACCGCTATGATTGTTTATGAAAAAATCAAATTATATAAAAGTCCCCCTCGACGCCGGAAATATCGAGGAGGACTAGGGTCTCGTAAACAGGTCAGTTAAGCGTGATTACTTCAGTGGAGAAATTTTTCGATGACCGGTTTACTAGAAATCAATATACACGTATTCGGTTAAGCCATTTGACTTGAAAATCTCCGCTTAAACCCTTCACAACTAATCTACAGGGTCCTCCATGGGCAGCAGGTATTTCTTCACCGTTCAAGGCCAACGCCACTATCACTTCTGTATTTTGTAAATCAGTTTGTTCAATGACTTTGGAGTAGGTGCCACCGTAAAATTCAATCCCAGTAAAGTCGCTAGGAACGCTAACACAGCCCCTCAATAATTCCGTTAGTCTAATGCCTGACCACTCAACACCGGAAACCTCCCATCCATCATTGCAAAAGAAATCCATTTTTACAGTATCATTTGCCATCTCCCTGAGTTCTTCAAGATCCACCACACAGGCAAGCCCTGCTCCTAGCCATATCTCTAGGTGATACCAGTCAGGAATAGAATCTGAAGGCACTATGGGAAGTTCATCAAGTCGCTTAGTCATATATCTGTATCCAAATGAAGGCAGTGTCCAGGTTAAATTCAGACCTCTGATCCGCGGTTCAATGTTTGAGCCGAATCTATAACGGCTCTCACTATCTTGTCATAACCCGTACACCGACATAGATTTCCTGCTAGCCAGTGTCGAATCTCATACTCGCTAGGGTTGCTGTTCTGGTCCAAAAGCGCCTTGCTAGAGACAATAAATCCAGGTGTACAGAACCCACATTGTAGAGCTGCATTTTCTAGAAATGCTATCTGTACCGGATGAAGGTTACGCCCATCAGCAATCCCTTCTATTGTTGTTATATTCGAGCCTTCTACCTCCACTGCCAAGGTGAGACATGCATTGACGATCCTACCATCCAAGAGAACCGTACAAGCACCACAATTTCCATCGTTGCAGCCTTCTTTTGTTCCAGTGAGGCCTAATACGTCTCTTAAACATTCAAGTAGGCTCTGACGTGGTTCACAAAGAAAATCATATGTACGACCATTCACATTCGCTGTGACATAGGTTTTACGTTTCGAGATCATAGAATCCATCTCCTTTCTCATACAATAGCGGGCCTTGCACTGGCTCACAATGAAATACTCGTATTTT
>CAYWYV010000103.1:0-4506 GCA_964462705.1 uncultured Dehalococcoidia bacterium | reverse complement strand
GCTTTGGTTGAACACTTCGGCTCGTGGCCCTCTGGGCATGGTAACATGACCCCATATTGACCACTGAGACCCCGAGTACAACACCCTCCCGACGTCGAACCCTTGTCATGGCTACCGTTGCAGTAGGAACGTTTGTTTCCGTCCTGGATCAGACCGGCGTCAGCCTTGCCCTACCCGAGCTTGCCATCCACTTCGGCGCAACTATTCCGGCTGTGCAGTGGGTGGCCTTAGGGTTCATCCTGGTCACCGGCTCCCTACTGATGCCGATGGGCCGCCTCTCAGACCTCATAGGCCGAAAGCGGGTGTATGTCCTGGGATTCATCATATTCATCATAGGAGCGCTACTATCAGGGTTTTCGCCATCCCTAAGTGGAGTCATAGCGTCTCGAATATTTCAGGGTGTGGGAGCCGCGATGATCCAAGCCACTGGCATGGCTATCGCTATTTCAAATTTCCCGTCCAGCGAGCGTGGCAAGGTCGTCGGTATGTTCATGACTATGGTCGGCATCGGAGCGGTTGGAGGCCCTGTCGTCAGTGGAGTGGTTGTGGACTTATTGGGATGGCGATCCGTGTTCCTCATGGGCGTTCCACTCGGCAGTATCTCCCTCATCACCGCTGTGCTGGTACTTAACCACGATGGCCCTGTTGCATCCAACGACAGATCAACGTCTAAAGGATTCGACTGGCTGGGCGCATTACTATCCTCTGCATCCCTCGTGGTATTCCTGCTGGTGATGACCAACGCCTACCAGCTCGGATGGACATCACCTATCGTGCTTTCCGCTTTTGTCGCTGCATTCACTTTGTTCGCCACATTCCTATACTGGGAAACCCGAACGTCGGCACCGATGTTGGAGCTTGACCTGTTCAAGAACAGATTATTTTCCCTAGGTTCCGCCTCCAGTTTCTTCATATTTCTGGCAGGCACCGCCGTATTTTCCCTGATGCCTTTCTACCTCCAAGGAGTGGCGGGCCTAAGCCCGGGTCAAACTGGACTACTGATAGCACCCACAATGGTGATGTTCGCAATTATGGGTCCTATTTCAGGCCGGCTTTCGGACAGGCATGGCCCAAAACGTTTCGAGTATCTTGGGCTCGCTATGTTGTCCGCAGGAATGTTGATTCTCGGGACAATCTCAGAGTCATCGCGACTCTACGTAATATTAGTCGGGCTGATTTTTCAGGGCACCGGTATGGGCACCTTCAATCCTCCGAATCAGAGTTCGATTCTGGGGACTGTAGATCTCAGCAAGATCGGCGTCGCTACGGCCTTCACCAACATGGTCCGCAACACTGCCAACGTCACAGGAATTGGGCTGGCCATAACCATCGTGACCATGAGAATGGGAGCGCTAGGGTTCGAGCCAAGCCTCGACGCGGTAACGGCAGGCGGAGAGGGAGTCGGGGCAGCGTTCAGCCAGGGGCTCCGTATAGCCTTCTTGACCCTGGGGGCATTCATTGCGTTCGCCATGGTGTCAACGTGGCTAAAGCGCACTGGGAAGTCAGAATCCCGGGAAATCACCAAAACATAAGTTGAAACCTCCCATTCACCCGCCCCCATTCTCTTATCTCGTCAGTGCTATTTTCATTCGCATCGTGTAGCAGTCAAAATGTTAGTATCCAAGCACATGCACTTTTTGGATGAGTATATATATCAAAGGAGGAATCCATGGGTAGGCTGGAAGGCAAGGTTGCTTTAATATCCGGGGGCGCCAGGGGACAGGGTGAAGCCGAGGCAAGGTTGTTCGCTAATGAGGGGGCCAGAGTTGTTTTCGGGGATATCCTTGATACGGAAGGGGAGAAAGTGGAGGCTGAGATAAATGAGACTGGCGGAGAGGCAAAATATATTCATTTGGATGTGACAAGTGAATCTGAATGGAATGCGGCGGTAAAAGAATCTGTCAACAGTTATGGCAAGTTGGACATACTGGTTAACAACGCCGGCATAGGCGTTGGAAAAAATCTTGAAGAGACAACCTCAGAGGAATGGGACCGTGTTCAGGACGTAAACTCGAAAGGAGTGTTCCTCGGAACCAAAGCTGCGATACCAGCCATGAGGGCGTCAGGCGGTGGCTCCATCGTGAACATCTCTTCGATAGCAGGCCTGATTGGTATGTCATCAGCAGCCTATGTTGCAAGCAAAGGAGCCGTGAGGCTTCTGACCAAGTCGACAGCGGTTCAATACGGGCCAGAGAAAATCAGGTGTAATTCGGTTCACCCAGGGTTCATAGAAACCGAAATGACACGTGAGATGATGTCTGACAGCGAAGAAAGAGCCAAACGGCTGGCTATTACACCACTGGGAATATTCGCAACTGCCCATGACGTAGCTTTATCAGTCCTATTTCTGGCATCTGACGAATCACGGTTTATGACAGGGTCCGAGCTGGTGATTGACGGAGGTATAACGGCTCAATAGCACCCACTAACCGAGAAATTCATACCAAAACTGAAGAATGTTGGAGGGCTATATTAATGACCGAAAAACAGGATCAAATATTAAAACAGCTGAATGAATTTCGCCCTAGATTAATACAGCAACTCAGAAAATTATCTGAAGATGAATGGGCAGCTCAAAGTCGATGCGATGACTGGACAGTAAAAGAGGTAATAGCGCACCTATCATCAGTATTGACTCATTATCTTATTTTTATAGATTCGGCAAAAAATGAAGAAAATATTTTAGATGATCCCAACAGTTCAAGAGATGAACCAGGTACCCTAGACGGCAAATCACTAGCTGGTCTCCTCTCGAAAAGAGCCAAAGAATCCAGTGAAAGTTTCAATTCAACAGAAGAACTTATCAACGAATTAGAACTTAGATTTGAGAGATTATTGGATGGCTTCAATTCCTGCAAAGATAATCAATGGGACTTGAAAGCCTTTCATCCGGTCAATTGGGTCTCAGTTTACGGAATACTTCTGTGGACGATGTTTGAATCAACAATTCATGCTTGGGATGCTCTGAATGCCGTCGATGAAAAATATTCAGTCGACGAAAATTTGGCCCCACTACTACCTCAATATTTTTGCAATAAGCTTATTAACCGATGGTTCAAAACCACGGATTCTGCTGAGAGTCTCTCACAGACATTAGCAGTTAATTTAGGTTCTTCACACTGGGTGCGCATATCCAGTACCAATGGTGAATTAGATATAGATGAATACTGCATCAACTCTTTTGATTCAGAGGCAGAAATACGCACTTCTCCCAGTGAATTTGCTTTACTAATTACAGGTAGAAAAAGCCTTTCTGAGTCTATTGAAGATACTTCTACCCAGTTTACAGGTGATCAGAGTTTTGTTGACTCATTTTCGAGATGGTTTACTGGTTCATAATTAGAATTTTGTAATCTGGTTCATGTCGCTGCCAAAACTGCCATGGAGCCCAGAAGCAAACTTATTCCTATAACTTGGGTATAGACAAGTCGTTCTTTGAACAACAATACACCTGCAATAATCGGTATAACCGGATACGCCGTGGTGCCAACAGATACCATACCTATTAACCCCAATTCAGTACCTCTGGCAAACAGAAAAAACCCACCAATTTTCAAAGAAGAAGTCAGGAGCAACAAACTAAAAATTCTAAAGTTTAACTGTTGCCAGGGTATTTCTCCTTTGTAAAACGAAATCGGAATGAATCCAAATATAGAAAACATGATTGGAAAGTAAACCCCAAGAAACCAACCTACCTCTTTTGATACTACTCCCTGTAAAAAAAATTGAGTCCCAATAATCAATGTCGCAAGAAGGCCAAGTAGTACTCCAGTCGTCAGACTAGAAGAAACTGAGTTGGATTTTCCTGGTTTGAAAACTGTAACGGTGGCACCGATTAATACAACACCTATCACGATAACCTGCGAATAAGTAAGTCGCTCATCTAAAAATAGATACGCTAGCCCCAGGGAAACAATGGAAAACACTGTCGTAAGCGGAGCTATGACTGATACCGGGCCGATTTGTAAAGATCTAATCAAGACCAGGTAGGTTATAAGATTTACAAATCCCAGAAGAACCAACAGATGCCAATGCTCAAATATGATCTCAGATCCAGAACTCGTGAAGAAAAAATAAGGCGTGACAATCAAAACCGCAAGTAATTTTTCCCATAACCCAGTGCTTATCAAGCCAATCTTTCTTGCAAGTCCAATGGTTATAAGGTCTGCAATTCCTATACTAGTAGCACTCATCACGCCGAAAACAATGCTTAAAACAATCGTGTTATCAAATACCACCGAAATCACATCACCTAGTTGATAGTCCAAAATTGAGCCTCTAAAGAACTCAGGATACCGCACATATGAATGCTAATGCCTATCCCCCTAACAAGTATTCCAACAGCAAGCATGTATCTGAGAAAGTACAGGGCCGTCGAAAAATACTGACCAAATCCCCAGGTAGAAATTGTGCCGCTATAAATGTGCCATTAGTTAAGCGATGGTGGGGCCTGATGCCTAGGGCTATATGGCAAGTCTTGGTAAGATTCATCACAGAGATACGTTG
>CAYWYV010000102.1:0-4633 GCA_964462705.1 uncultured Dehalococcoidia bacterium | reverse complement strand
TGTTGCACTTGCCGTGTGCTAAAATTTAGGGTGGTTAAGTACAGAACTGTCATTCCTAAAATACTTACAAACATGCTTATGAAAGGCTCTGAAATTATTCTCTCTCGACCGAATCATGCTTTTGCTTGAATGTACAGGAGATAACAAGTTGGCAAATCTCAGAACTCCCGGACCAATTCCTCTGGATGACGAAATATTGGAATCCCTGGGTACCCAGATGATAAATCACCGCGGACCAGAATATAAAGATCTTCTTTTCAAAACAACCGAAGGCTTAAAGAAAGTATTCGCTACAAAAAATGACGTTTACATTATCACTGGCTCCGGCACAGCGGCAATGGAAGCGGCAGTAGTTAATACTTTATCCCCAGGTGATAAAGCCATAAACGCTACAGTTGGTGTATTTGGTAATAGGTTCGGAGTTATCTGTGAACGCTATGGGGTTGACATAACAACCTTGGCATTCCCTTTCGGCACTGACATCGATATAACTAAATTGAGAACCTGCATCGAGGAGAATCCTGACGTAAAAGCCGTCATGATCACACATAACGAGACCTCTACAGGAGTCACAAATAACATAAAAATCGCTGCTGAGGTAATAAAAGGAGAATATGACAAGCTGGTGTTGGTAGATGGTATCAGCAGTGTCTGTTCTATACCTATTGAAACTGACGCATGGGGTCTGGATGTAGTAGCTACTGCATCACAAAAGGGATGGATGCTACCTCCAGGCTTGGCATTCATAAGCTTCAGCGACCGCGCATGGCAGGCTCACGAAGAGTCAACCATGCCCCGTTTCTATTTAGACATGGCTGAGTACAAAAGATATTTTGAAATTGGTCAACCACCTTTCACTCCCTCCGTTTCCTGTATGTTTGCCCTCGGTACAGCATTGGACCGAATCGAACAGGAAGGCCTGGGACCGCTTTATGAGCGGCACGCGACCATAGGCCAATTCACCCGTGACTCAATTAGAGATTTGGGACTGGATATTTTTCCAGAGAGAGAGGATATAGCCTCAAACACTTGCACAGCCGTTTCAATCCCAGATGGTGTTGACGGTGGAGCATTAGTCACGAAAATGAGGACGGAACACAAAGTAATACTAGCTGGGGGTCAAGCAGGGCTCTCCGGGAAAATCTTTCGAATTGGACACATGGGGCTGACATCTCATTCTGATATACAAGAAACCGTTGACGCCTTGAAAGTGGTTCTTCCTCAAGTCGGATTCACTAAATCACAGTAGCTATAAATCACTTTCCCAAAACAAACTAGGCAGCGGCAGGGGAACTATCAAGAAGGTTTTTAAGCTCTTCACCCTGAATAGTTTCATGCTCAAGTAAATGTCTGGCAAGAGCACTCAGCTTTCCCATATTGTCCCTTATCAAACTCGTAGCCGTTGAATACGCATTTTCCACAAGTCCATGCACCTCTTCATCGATGGTGCCCCCGGTGCTATCGCTAAAATCTGCCTCATCCCCGGTTTCGCCTCCTCTAAATACGAGTTCCTCTCTTTTACGAAAAGTCCTAGGACCTAGCTTTTTACTCATTCCAAGCCTAGTGATCATAGACCTAGCTATACTAGTGGCTTGTTCAATATCGTTACCTGCTCCTGTCGTTACTTCATAGAACTTCAGCTCTTCAGCAGCTCTACCGCCCATGGCGGCGGCCATGCGGGCCTCTAGCTGATTCTGTGTAACCAGAGAAGTCTCTTCTTCCGGAAGGAAACGTGTGTGTCCACCAGTATGACCTCTCGCAACAATTGTTACTTTGTAGGGAGGGTCAGCATGTGGCAATAAGTGTGCCACCAGTGCATGTCCAGCTTCGTGATAGGCAACCATCTCTCTTTCACGATCAGATATAACTTTGCTCTTTTTTGCAGGGCCAGCAATTACCCTATCGATCGACTCAGCTAATTCATCTCCACCAATTGCCTTTTTATATCGCCTTGCAGCCAAAATTGCAGCCTCGTTGACCAAATTCATTAAGTCAGCACCACTGAAATAGGTCGTCTGCTTAGCTATTGCCTCCATATCTACATCATCACTCAAAGGTTTTCCTTTGGCATGAATATTGAGTATCGCCTCTCTGCCTTTAACATCAGGGCTGTCTAACTGAACTTTTCTGTCAAACCGACCGGGTCTCAAAAGGGCAGTGTCCAATATGTCTGGCCTGTTTGTTGAGGCTAAAACTATCACGTTTGTACTCGTATCAAACCCATCCATCTCAACAAGGATTTGATTCAACGTTTGTTCTCTCTCATCGTGCCCTCCCCCCATTCCATGGCCTCTATGTCTTCCTACAGCGTCAATTTCATCAACAAAGACAATGCACGGCGCGTTCCGCTTGGCCTGGTCAAAGAGGTCACGCACACGCGAGGCTCCGACACCCACAAACATCTCCACAAATTCAGAACCACTGATAGAGAAAAACGGAACACCCGCTTCCCCTGCCACCGCCCTAGCTAATAAAGTTTTGCCCACGCCAGGAGGACCTGTTAGCAGAACTCCTCTTGGTATCTTGGCACCAAGCGCCAAAAATCTCTCTGGAGTTTTCAAGAACTCCACGACTTCTTGTAATTCTTCTTTAGCCTCATCAACACCCTGGACGTCTGAAAAGCTCACCTCGGGATTGTCACTGTCAAACATGCGAGCTTTAGACTTACCAAAGCTAAAAGTCT
This sequence comes from uncultured Dehalococcoidia bacterium, assembly GCA_964462705.1. GTDB lineage: Bacteria > Chloroflexota > Dehalococcoidia > Lucifugimonadales > UBA826. The sequence continues at coordinate 1,950 of CAYWYV010000102.1, read as the reverse complement.
GGCTTGTATTCCCTTGAGCCTGTCTCATCATAAAAAGCAAAATTGCACCAAAAAATATGATGGGTAGCAAATTTAGCAAAATTCCAATCAGGTTCCCAAATCCCCCAGTTCCCTCTACAACAATGTCTACCTTACCTCTCCCGTTGTTGACTCCCGCTGACTCCAGTTGTTCGACTATCGAGGAACCCAACTCTTTCCTTGAGGTAAGATTTTCATCATTAATCGTTATTGCCTTTAATGAATCTCCATTGACAACAATAGACTTAAGTTGCCCAGACTGGGCCCTCCCTATTATTTCCGTGATAGGAACTTCTTCAGATCCACCAAAGGGTTCACTAAACATCGTAAAAAATATGGCTATAACAGCAACAGATATTAGGAGATATATGAAAATGCTCCGCATGGAGCGAGGATTCATCCTGTTTCCCTCCAATTTTCCAAACTTCTTTACACCGAGTCACACAATAAGTATATCTAAGCACGAAGGCTCAGCCTATTAATATTACAGTAACCACCAATGTACGGGCAAAATCCCAGACATGCTGGAAAAGCAATAAACCCATTATTCCGAAATATTCCCTGTTTGCTATACTGATCAACACTTTCCCAAGGATGTCTGATTAGACTTCTTTTAAATAGTCTCTCCACTGTGAAGATGATTAGTCAAAAATACTCGGTTTCTCGAAACATGTTAAGCAACGATACATCAGCCCTTTTAAACCATGAGGGAATTGGGTCTATATTTCTATCATCTCCTGAAGAGGCAAGCGCTTTACTGAAAAATGTCGATATAGGTAACACCAAGGATATCGACCTCGTGATCTTGGACCTCCCCAACATCTATAAAGAACAATTAGAAGATGTCGTTGATAAATGCCTGCTAGCAAAAATCCCCACTCTAGCTATAGTCCCGTTAGACAATGTAGGAGACATAGAAGTCACTCTCAAAATTACCGAATTGATAACATCACCGGTATACGAAGACGAACTGATACTCCGAGCAAGAAGAGCAGTATCAGGACACGAGCCATCAATATCTGATGATGTAATAGTGAGAGATGATCTAATAATTAACCCTGCAAATTATGAGGTTACAGTCAAAGGTAAACGAGTCGACCTTCGTTTCAAGGAATATGAACTACAGCTGGTTCTTTCTTCAAACCCTGGCAGGGTATACGACAGAGCCACTCTGTTGAACCAAATATGGGGTTATGACTATTTCGGGGGTACACGGACTGTAGACGTTCATATAAGAAGACTGAGAAGCAAAATAGAGAATAATCCAGATACTCCATACATCGAAACCATTTGGAACGTGGGATACCGTTTCAGATCTTTAGATTCTGTTTAGACGGATAAATTTAGCTATGGGGAGGGAACCATGCAATCAGAAAGAGTTGCCTATGTAAACGGAGATATAGTTCCTGAAAGTCGTGCAACCATTTCCATACACGACCGAGGATTTCTTCAGGGGTATTCAGTCTTCGATACCACACGGACTTTCAACCACACCATATTCAAGCTTGATGAACACCTAGAACGCTTCTACAGGTCTCTTAAATATGCTCGTCTGGAACCTAATATGGATATCTCAGAAATGGCCAATACCACGATGGAGGTACTCCGGCTTAATATTCCACTGATTAAAAATACCGATGATTACTGGGTAACTCAAAGAGTATCCAGAGGTATTTCTGGTCCCGATGGTGAAGAGCCAACGGTCATAATAGAAACTATACCCTTACCATTTAAAGCAAGAGCAAAATACTATCGTGACGGAATGCCCGTTGTAATCCCATCGGTGAGGAGAACACCACCTGAGGTCCTCAGCCCGAGGGCGAAAATACAAAATTATGCCAATCTCGTACAAGCAGAATTCGAAGTAAGAGAGCGAAATCCAGACGGATGGCCAATTTTATTGGATATGAATGGGAATCTTTCCGAAGGACC
>CAYWYV010000101.1:0-4647 GCA_964462705.1 uncultured Dehalococcoidia bacterium | reverse complement strand
GCTAGTCCATTATTTAGCTCATGCTGTTCGTTGGTCTTACTCCAAAAATTATTGTTGTTGCATTGATAAGTTTTTTCCCAATAGTTGTGAATACTGTTGATGGAATGAGATCTGTTGATTCCGATATGCAGAAAATGATGAGAACGATGGGAGGTAATAGGTGGTCTATATTTCTCAAGGTCCAATTGCCTGTATCCATGCCTTATCTTTTTTCTGGGCTTCGAGTTGCTATTGCTGTAAGCGTTATAGGTGCGGTCATTGGAGAATGGGTCGGATCGAGTGAAGGGCTTGGTTACTTGATGATTCGTTCTAAACCCCAATTTCAAACAGAGAGAGTTTTTGCTGCAATAGCAATTCTTTCCGTAATGGGAATAGCTCTTTTTGCTTTGATCGGGCTTTTGGAGAGATTGTTAATTCCTTGGTGGCACAGGGAAAGGGAAGGAAGGCTCAGAATCAGTTAAAAATTTAGGATTACTCGTGGAAAATATACGAGTCTAATGAAAGGGAATAAAGAATGAAAAGTATATTTGGGATTACGGTTGGCTTAGTCTTATCAATTGCCATGCTAGGAGTACTGGTTTCATGTACCTCTAGTGAATCCGTTAAAAATATTACGGAGCCCAAAGTTGGAATAGCCAATGTGCCTGCTGCACCCACTCCGATAGCAAGTCCGGATAAAGTAAAGTTGGCGCTCGATTGGTTTCCCAACTCTAACCATTTGGGGCTCTATATAGCAGAGGAAAAAGGGTACTTTGCCGCTGAGAATTTAGAGGTGGAAATATATACTCCCTCTGATCCATCTACGGTTTTGGCGACGGTGGCCTCACAATCAGATGACTTCGGAATGAATTATCAGCCGGATGTTTTGTTAGCCCGTGCTGAAGGCGTGCCTGTTGTTTCGATACTAGGTATGGTTCAACATCCTTTGAACTCTTTGATGACCCTGAAGACATCAACTCTAGATTCTCCGGCAGATCTGGAGGGGAAAAAAGTTGGATATCCTGCAATTCCATGGAATGAACATGCGCTTGATAGCATGTTGAAGGCTGATGGTTTGAAAGGTCTTGAGGACATTGAATTGGTTAATGTTGGTTGGGAGCTTGGCTCTTCTTTAATGTCTGAGCGCGTTAGTGCAATAATCGGGGCATATTTTACCCATGAGAGCATTAGTTTAGAAAATGAAGGTCATCCTGTTAATGTTTTAAGGATGGAAGAATGGGGCGTACCTGACTACTATGAACTTGTTATGGTCACTAGCGAACAGTACCTTTCTGAAAATCCGGGTATCGTGGAGAGATTTACGAGGGCAGTGCGTAAGGGATACGAGGAGGCAATTAGAGATCCTCAAGCCGGAGTAGATATATTAGTTAAATACGCTCCCGAAATAGATGAGAAAATTGATCGGCCTGGAGCGGATCTCCTACAACAACTTTGGCAAGATGATGAAGGAAAGTTTGGGCGTCAAAATCGAGATAAATGGGTCGGATTTGCTGAATGGATGCAGGAGAATGGGTTGTTAAGTGAAGATGTTGACGCAAATAAGGCCTTCACCGACGAATATTCGAGTAAGTAGGTATTTCGTTTAGTTAGGAGAGAATTTGACACTTACAGTTGACTTAAAGGAAAAATATTCGGGTTTGTGGGGAGACATGGTTCACCATCCTTTCGTAAATGAGATGGGCATCGGGACACTGCCCCCAGAAAAGTTTAGGCGATATTTTTTACAGGATTATGTTTTTGTAAAAGATTTGGTCACAATGTCTGGTCAGGCTGTAGCCAAGGCACCCGATATGGAGTCGGCGTCAGTATTTAATAACTTTCTTGTTGGGATTCTTGACCCAGAAAATGACTTGTTCGTACGAGCATTTAAGGAATTTGGAGCATCGTCAGAAGAATACTCATCAGTTGCTGCTAATCCGACGACCCAAGCTTTTGGGGATTTCGTGGTCAGAACAGCTGTTGAAGGTACTTTTGATGATATCGCGTTGGTTCTTTTCGTCACTGAAGCCACATATCTTGACTGGGGAAGTCGCCTACTTAAAGAAGGTGCAAATCCTGGTAGCCCTACTTATCGGGAATGGATATATTTGCATGGTCCGGAGGTTCTCGGTGATCTTGTAAGGTGGCTAGAGGCATACATAAACCACAGTATCTCAATGGATGCAGATAGGGCTGACTACTTATTTAAGACAACTCTGAGGTATGAATACCTGTTTTGGGAGGCGGCTTATAGTGGAAATGACTGGTTTGATTCTTAATATTTATACCCCATTGAATGATTCAAACATGTGGGGAATGAGGGAGGACTTAAGAAGTGCTTGAAGTCCAGCCGGCAACGGCAAACATCAATAGAGCTATGACAATAGCTGGGTCTGACTCCGGAGGAGGAGCGGGTCTGCAAGCCGACCTAAAAGCATTTGCGGCAAATGGTGTCTATGGAACATCTGTAGTGACAACTGTAACGTCTCAAAATACTCTTGGAGTTCAAGAGGTATTAGAACTTCCAATTTCACTAATAGAAAGCCAGATAGATTCTGTCCTCACTGACATTGGTACTGACGTTGTCAAGACGGGTATGTTGTACAGCTCAGATGTGATTAGATCTGTAGCAGCTAAAATTAGCCAATACGATATTGCTCTGCTAGTTGTTGACCCGGTTATGAAAGCGAAAGGTGGTGCTAAATTAATAAACGATGAAGCCATCGACACTTTACGTAATGTGCTCTTGCCGATGGCCACTGTGGTGACTCCAAATGCCCCTGAAGCGCAAGATTTGACTGGGATCGTTGTTGATGACATTGATTCTGCAAGAGAAGCTGCTATAAAACTTGTTGAGTTGGGAGCAAAATCAGCCGTAGTAAAGGGGGGACATTTTGACGTTGGTCCTGCGACAGATGTCCTCTTTGACGGAAAGGAATTTCGATTATTTACCACCCGTAGGATAGATACTCCAAACACACATGGCACCGGGTGTACATTTGCATCGGCGACGGCGGCGGGTCTGGCAAAAGGGAAATCAATCCGTGAATCCGTAAGTGACGCTAAAGGTTATGTTACTGGGGCCATACGAAATAATTTCCCGATGGGAAATGGACATGGCCCCCTTAACCATTTTTATCAGTATTGGAAGTCTGATTAGATACATTGGGACAACAACAACTTCTAGGACGATGTTCAGAAATGTCCCCAGAATAGGTGGTATGATTCGCCCGTTTGGTAGTTAGTAACAGTAATTGTTTGGGTCCCCCGAAATGAGGTAATTGTATGGCCGAGTCTGTAGAGAGCCAAAAAATCGAGTCTGGGGACCTCTCTCCTGAAATTTTGGAAGGGCGTAACAGGTTAGCGGTTTCAGTCATAATAGGGCATGCGATTAAGCATGTATTTAACTCAGCGCTTCCAATCCTTCTTCCCCTAATGAAACTAGATAGAGGTTTGAGCGTGACACAGTATGGGGCACTGTTCACGTTTAGGAATATCACATCTGGTGGTACCACGATGGTTGCTGGTTACTTGGGCGAACGGTTTGCCAACCGGTCTGGTGCTATGTTGTTTATCTCTCTCGCACTTATGGGGGTATCTTACTTTTTGCTTGGGGTTGCTCCAAACTTCTTCTGGATAGTATTGGTAATATTTTTGGTTGGGATAGGTCCATCCCTTTATCACCCTCCTGCTATTGCATCTCTCTCGCGAAAATTTCCGGATCGAAGGGGCTTTGCTATTTCATTGCACGGTACGGGTGGATCAGTTGGCGAGGTGCTAGGACCATTAATTGTTGGATTAGTCACAACAGAAACATTTAAGGTGGGCAGCCTTATTACTGTTACGTACCTGGTAGCGTTTCAGTGGGATGAAGTGTTTAGGATCAGTGTCATACCGGCATTGTTTTTTGCTGTACTTGTTTATGTGATGATGAGAAATATTCCTTCCGTAGAAACTGGTAGCAGTTCAATTAAAGACTACTTCGGAGACTTAGGTTCTCTCCTGAAGGTCTGGAATATGTTAGGCCTTATCTTAGTGACAGCGCTTAGATCTATGGGTCAGTCGGCAATTCAATCTTTCCTAATTCTCTATCTCATGGCTCCTATTGATGAAGGTGGATTGAATAAAACTGCATTGATGGCTGGCTTGTTTATTTCGGGTTCTCAAGCCGTTGGAATATTTGCCCAACCAGTTATGGGATGGGTTTCAGATAGGTATGGCAGGAAAATTGTTTTGGTGCCTTCAATGACAGCCTTAGGTCTTCTATTCATAGCGTTAAATTTTGCTGAAGATGGATATCAGTTGTGGATAAATGTGCTGGTAATGGGGGCTTTTGTTTACTCGTTGCATGTAATATTCATTGCCGCTGCTATGGACGTGGCCGAGGGTAAAGCGCAGTCTACGGTTGTCTCATTAATTTACGGTGCCAGCTTCCTGGGATCTTTTTCACCTTACATCGCGGCACTAATTGTTGATGGATTCGGGCTGCAGTCTGCCTTCGTGTACAGCGGAGTTATGGTTTTGATCGCTACTGTATTACTTACCACCCTTAAGCTTCCCGAAACAAACAGGACTCTGCCTCATCACTAGGATTGAGAGATCATAAGTAATGCGTGAACACTATACCTTGATTAGGTATGGTTCTGTCTGACGTTCAGTAGTTACCTT
>CAYWYV010000100.1:3156-4689 GCA_964462705.1 uncultured Dehalococcoidia bacterium | reverse complement strand
CTGCTCCATCCAAAATCGGTTTCCAAAGCATCGATCCATACACCAACCCCACCAAATACTGGCGACCCGGTAACTGCATTGAGCAAAAGAGTGAGAATTACCAACCACCATCCATAAAACAATGAAAGGCGCCAAGAAAAAAACGCGCCAAGCTTAAGTCTTGAAAAAGATCCCATTAGTGAATAGTTTGCCTTTCAATAAATAGCTATCGGAAAAATCAATCCTTCGCGTTTTGCACTTCCGTGTTAACAGGGAAAAGACTAATTCATATTCATGAATTATAAAACAGTAAATAGAATATATGCGAACTAAACACTTTTAGTCACCAATATTCGATCTAAATGAGAAGGGATTTTCCTATTGTACGCGGTCACCTTGAGGGTGCGGTTTCAGGCTCCCTTATGTAAGGTACAAGTCTAGGTGGATCAAACTGAGGTTCTCCCTTAATGTCTTCAATGAGTTCAAATGCCTCTAGAACCACATCATGTTCGCCCTCCAAAGCCAACATAACTGCTCCCTCCGAGCCCGCTACGCCGCCCGAACCTACATGCACAGCTGTAACTCCTGTAAGAAGTTCAATCGCCTGTACTTCAGTTACAACCAAAGCGTTTACGACAGGCATAAATCCAGCGGACTGTCCCATGGTGTAATCCCAAAGGTGATTTCCACAATGTCTCGCAGCCTCTATTACTGAAGGAATTAAACGTTCTAGGCTTACAGGAGCGACCCAGTGAGCGCCTCTGGCGGTTATGGTAGGCCATATCCCACCTACCGTACCTCCAGCTTTATCCGCTGCAAAAACCCCGATGTTTCCGTCAGGGTCAACTGCGTTGGCCCCCTTTACGGATACGTCATGTGCCGTGAATTGATCAAGCACTACAGGAGCGGGAGTTTCATCCAGATTCCCATTCTTGAACACCCATGGCCCTAACCTATCGTCTTCCAAAACACTTGCCATTCGTCCTTCAGTGACAATACCAGCAGTACAGTTTGCAGTGTCATAGTCCTGTCCAGTCAATTCCTCCAGGATATAGGATGGTGTAATCCCTCTAGAAACTACAAACCAGCCATTTTCTAAAACCCGTTTGACCTCCGGCAAGGCCAACACTCCACGAGCAATTAACCTTTTCCCTTCTCTTGGAAGAATGTTAACCAGGGCATGTGTTCTGTCGTCTCGCACTACTGGGACGGGTGCTTTATAAGGTGTTGTGTCGTAATACATTAGATGTTTCCTTCGTTAGTCAGATTAAAAATCATGGAGAATCATAACGTAAAGCAATCTCAAATACCGGAAAAGCGAAGTGGAGGACATTAACATGTACAGTCGTATATACTTTCCCAGCCTAAGCTAAAGGCATATTAATGAAATAGCAAACGAGTGGAGGAAAAATCTATGGTCGACCAACAAGTACAGATCCTTAGACCAGAAACCCTAATCGATGAATTTAAGAAAAACGGGGTCACTCACATAATTACCATACCCGACAGTGAGACAAATTATCTTTATGAACTAATGGAACAGCAGGACTGGCT
>CAYWYV010000100.1:0-3146 GCA_964462705.1 uncultured Dehalococcoidia bacterium | reverse complement strand
CCGAGAAGGGGAATCCATGGCTGTAGCCTTGGGCCTCAATGTTGCAGGCAAAGTTCCTGTCGTTCTGATTCAAAACACGGGAATGATGGAATCCGGAGACTCTATAAGGGGTCAGGTTCTAGATGCCGGATTTCCTCTTTTAATGGTCGTTGGATACCGTGGGTGGACTAGAAAAGGTCATACCCCAGATAGCGCGGCCACTTATACAGAACCGTTCCTTAACGCCTTTAGACTTGATTACTATTTGGTCGAACATGATGATGATGGACCGAGGATTACAGAGGCTTTTGAGGCCACTCGAAAAAGTAAAAGACCAGTTGTCGTACTAGTCGGTGATGAATATCATGGATTCAACAGGTAACTTCTATATCAGACTTGATTAGAGATACTTTGACCATAAGATCGTGGATGGGTTACAGCAATAAGTTAGGAGAAGTTTAATGATAGAAGCCAAGAAAGTTTATGAGGCTTTTCAAGAGCACAGGGGTGACGCAATTGTTTCTGTTCAAGGAACATCTGGGAAACACTGGGCTGATATAACCACAAATGTTAACAGGGACATATCCCTGGGCGGATCAATGGGACAGTCTACTGCATCCATATTTGGATTAGCCTTAGGACTGCCAGAACAAAAAGTCGTGCATTTCGACACAGAGGGCGCTATACTCATGAATTTGGGAGTACTTGCCTCAATAGCTGGTAAAAAGCCAAACAACTTTGTCCATTTCCTATTGGATAATGGTTGTTATGCAACGACCGGTGGCCAACCTGTCCCAAACTCTGAAGACATCGATTACGCCATGATGGCTAAAGGGGCAGGATATTCAGCGGCCTATAACTTTGATGACTTAGAGGAACTTTCCACGAGCCTTGAAGAAATAATGAACCAAAAAGGCCCTGTTTTCGTAGCGATAAAAGTACAGGCTGAAGTTGAAAACCTTCCAATTGGTATGAGAGAAAAGCGTGCCTCCAGAAGCCGAGCGCAAACGATCACTGATTTGAGATCGGAGCTGGGAATTTCCTAGACGTTTCTATAGGCAGGGTTATCTAGAGGAACCCGAAGCCACGAAAGGATTTTTCGCAAGGACTGATACGCTTCCAAACGAGCCTCAGAGGTGTCGTCTTGTTCTGCCTGCTCCAATATGTCGGACATTTTGTTCACCATGTTAGGGCCGGTTTCCAGCAGGGCGTCACTTCCAGAGGCGGCCCATTTGCAAAGCACATACCTTATGATCGCTCCTTCTGGTATGTTTAAATTTCTACTAAGCCTTGAGACTGTAGGCATTGGATTCTCTTGAGTGTATAAAACAACGTCCCGTTTAAAATTAGCATCTTTATCCGAGGGATCATCATCCCAAATATATTTTTCCAGAACTACGTGAGGTTTTTGACCATCTGAATTCTTTTGCAATGTTTTCTCCACATAAAGTTTTTAGTTATAAATCAGAACCTCTACAGCCATTTCCCTCGTCAAGATAAACAGAAGAGCCTACTTTAGAAATCGCTATTTCCTGGGTATAGGTAGTTTCTTTTCCATTCACTTCTAATGTTCGTGAAGCGACATGATTCTCACTATTTGCTACGACAGGGTCATTATGTTGACGATATCCTTCTTTTAAAATTCTCCCAGATATATTAGACGGCACGGGAAGTCCCAACAGATCTAGAGCGGTCGGCATAACATCTATATTCCCTGTAGGTGAAATAAGTCGTGCGCCAGTTTTGAACGCAGGTCCTGAACATATCAAAGTGTTATTCATCTCATATCTGCTCATCGATCCATGCTGCCCTTGTCCTCCAATACCACCTGTCGAAAATACGAAACCAGGAAACCCATTTTCGTTGGAATCAGAAGTCCACTTGAATGACACTGTTATATCGGGAGACCTTGGGCCATCACACCCAATCAGACTCAAAGGCAAAGTTCCTTCGATCTTGCCAAGTCTGTCTGAGGTTAAAACAGTCCCGCACCAAGATTGAGAGGTAATCCATTCAACAAGCCTTTCAGACACACCTGAATCCGAATTGCCTACATATAGGAGTGCCGAACCTCCATTTGGAGCCACTAAAACTTCTCCGGTACCGCTCCCAAGAATAAAACCAGCACCATCTAATTGATTCTCAAGGTCAACACTATCGATGATCGTTGAATATCCATGATCGGACACAATCATGAGATTAGTTTCATCTTCCATGGAATGGGATTTTATGAATTGCACCAGTCTTCCAAACTGCTCATCAGATTCCCTCAAAGCTTGATTGGACTCCTCCGCACCTACCCCATACATGTGCTGGGACTTATCTGGTTCTGAGGACCATATAAGCGCAATTTCTGGCGATATGTCACCTAGGACATACTCCAAAAATATGTTCATTGCACGTTCATACCGCGGCAGATTTGGTAAAGTTTCAGCTGGCCATTCTCCAAATCTGTTTTCAATATAATCCTGAATTGCAGATGGGATTGTGAATTCTGGATGAATAGTCGCTCCTCCGTGAGTTTCGGCAAGGGGATTATGTGCATAGGCATTCCCGCTAGTCCCGACCCCTAAGGCAACATAATTCATGTTATATGGACTAAGTATTTCTTGAAGCGTAGTGGCATTCAATACCCTCAATCCTGTTCTTGCAATCGAAGCCATTTCAGTGTTTAGTGCAGATATCACCCTTGTCGCATCATAATCCCTCGCAACAAACGAATTTCCCGCCAACCCGTGTAAGCCTGGTGTCACCCCTGTAATCATAGACGCCGCATTTATTCGAGTAACAGACGGAAACACCGGAGGATGATTCTCAAAGAAAACTCCTCTCTCCGCGACACCATATATATTCGGAGCTAATTCGGGAGAAACCTGAGTAGGCTGAAGGCCATCGAAAACAGCTATTATTAGTTTAGTCACTCCACATACTCCCAATTAACTTAAGGTGTCCTCACAGTTTACACAGAAAATTAAACTAACGAATACAAGTCCGAATTTACGTTAAAGACTCGCCATATAATTCAATCAGTCTGCTAGACTTCAACTTTCTATGTAGGAGGAATATGTGCAAATGTTAGACAGTGAAAAAAGAGAAATATTTAGAAAAGTACTGCAGGGTGAAGAATGTTTATTCCCTGGTTCAGTGTATGACGCGGTTTCAGCTCG
>CAYWYV010000099.1:0-4766 GCA_964462705.1 uncultured Dehalococcoidia bacterium | reverse complement strand
CAGGTTAGACTTTATCCTGATGCTGGCCCTATCGTGGTTGATGAAAAGCTTATGGAAGACGCGTTTCCATATAGTATCTGGCAGCAAATTATCAATGAACCTTTTACGGTTACAAACACTCAGGGGAGATTTCGCGTCGTTGCGAAAATTTCTGGTGGGGGCGTTAATGGCAGAGCAGGAGCTCTACGCCATGGTATATCGAGAGCACTATCCCAGGTCGAAGATGGGAGATACAGAGGAGACCTCAAGAAAGCTGGTTTACTGACACGTGATTCTCGGGTTAAGGAACGTAAAAAACCGGGACTCAAAAGAGCTCGTAAGGCAAAGCAGTATACAAAACGTTAGGGAGCTCCAAATGCGGAGCAAAGGATTCCCTTGGTCACAATACTGTTCTCGGTTATACCACCGATATTCGGGGTTCCAGACCACATCAAATTGATGCTAGATGGGTGATTGAGCATTCTAAACTAGGTCCATTGGAAAAATAGTTATGAGCACAACCCGTGAAAATAGGTTATCAATGGCAATGGAGAACTATTTGCTCTCCATAATTCGTCTCCAGGAACAGGATACTAAAGTAACTGCTGTTCAATTGTCTGAGCATTTTAAAAGTTTGCCCATGGGAGAAGGACTGGGAACCTCGTTGCCGTCTGTATCTGCAATGATTAGGAGAATGACCCGAGAAAAACTAGTAACGACCAGTTCTGAGAAAGAAATATCTCTTACTAAGTCTGGTCTCACGGAAGCAGAAAGCATATTACGTAGGCATAGATTAGCTGAGAGACTTGCCGTAGATGTGTTGAAAGTTGATCTTAAGCGTGCACATGAAGAAGCGCATAGGCTCGAACACGCTTTTTCCCCTTATCTGGAGTCACGTGTTGTAGATATTCTGGGTCACCCGACGACCTGCCCTTTTGGTCATCCTATACCTGGTAGCAAATATGTTTCCAATAATTCCTCGGTTTCTTTAAATAAGGCAAAGGTGGGCCACGATTATCTAGTAGACATGCTTCCAGAAGATGATATGGAGTTACTAGGATATTTTGTAGATAATGATTTTCTGCCGGGTGCACATATACAAATTACTGACTTGTCTAATGCTCGTGGGGTCATAACCTTAAAATTAGGCAACAAAGAATTAGTATTCAGTATGGGCATATCTAATCTTATTCGCGTGTCTCCGGCCTAGTTCAGGCACAAGACAATCATGCCAAAAATCAAACTAGTGACAGCGTCTCAAATGAGACAGATAGAGACCCTTTCCAGTGAAAATGGGGTTGATAGCCACACTTTAATGAACAACGCTGGATATAAGTTGGCAAAGGCAGCTATATCAAGTGTTGGGGTGGTTACTGGACTTAAATGTCTTGCCTTGATAGGTCCAGGTAACAACGGTTCCGATGGGCTAGTTGCCGCGGGTCATCTTGTAAAGGCTGGCGCAAAGGTTTACGCGGCCATTTTAAGTAGTCGACCTGTTCCTGACACTCGATTGCTTAACGCGCTCAATGCTGGTGTTATTGTTGTCAAGGTAGAAACATCCTCAGACCTGTTAGAGGTTGTCCAAAATACTCATTTGATAATCGATGCAATTCTTGGGACCGGTGCTAATCGTAGAATAGTGGGTAGCCTGGCAAAATACCTGCAACTGGTCACAGATTTTGCTCCACCTGATAGAAAAATCATTGCAGCCGATGTTCCTTCGGGAGTTGATGCCGATACAGGTCAAGTTGATCCATCAACACTCTTCGCAGATCGAACTGTTGCGTTCGGATACCCTAAGATTGGAAATATCCACTATCCTGGAAGTGTGGCATGTGGTGAACTTACTATCGCCGACATAGGTATACCTGCTGGTCACGATTGTGACGTCAAGACATATTTATTGGACTCTGATTATGTGGGTAGTATCTTGCCAATAAGACGAATGGATTCCAACAAAGGTACCTATGGGAAAGTTATGATCGTGGGGGGGTCTGAAAACTTCGTAGGCGCGGCTGCTTTTGCGGCATCCTCTTCCCTTAAAAGTGGAGTTGGTCTTGCTACAGTGGCGGCACCAACTGACGTAACATCGGCCATTGCCAGTATTATTCCTGAGGCTACGTTACTGAATCTTCCTATGAAAAAATCAGGGGAAATTGACGGTTGGCGCTCTGCTAGAGAAATTTATCAATATCTTGCCGGTTACTCTGCTCTCCTAATTGGCTGTGGCATGGGCATTTCCAATGAGGCCCGTTTGTTATTTTCTAACCTTTTACTCTCACCAATTGATATTTCTGTTCCCACGGTAATTGATGCTGATGGCTTGAATATGCTTTCGACACATTATCGGTGGTGGGACAGATTACCTAAAAATTGTGTGTTAACTCCTCATGCAGGGGAGATGTCTCGTATGACTCGAATATCTGTGGAACAAATTCAAAATAACCGCTTAGAAATTGCTAAAGAATTTTCGGTCAAATGGGATCAAATTCTCGTATTAAAGGGAGCTAATACTGTGGTGGCCTTGCCAAATGGCGAATCGTGGGTAAGCGACATCGTTACCCCTTCCCTTTCATCGGCTGGTACGGGGGATGTTTTGGCTGGCTTGATATCAGGCCTTATTGCCCAAGGGTTAGATACAAAAGATGCAACTATATCGGGAGTTTATATACATGGAGTCGCTGGTGAGATTATGGGAAAGAAGATAGGCGATTCAGGAACCCTCGCTTCTGACCTGTTGTCAGAAATTCCTTTGGTAATGAGCGAGATTCGTAATTCGTGAAGGCTTCCTAAATGGCTCAACTTCGTGGTAAAGACAGGGCTGAATTCGTTGGAAGGATGTTTGATCGTATAGCCGGGCGCTACGATTTTTTAAATACTGTCATGACTGGTGGAAGGCATTACTCATGGAGGACTAAGTCTGTTGAGTTGCTGGTGGGAGAGCAAAGGGGTTTGGCTCTAGACGTAGCTACTGGAACTGGGGACTTTGCCTTTGACCTGCTTAATAAATCATTTGTTACAAACGTAGTTGGAGTCGATTTTGCGGCGGAAATGTTAAATACCGGTGTCAGAAAGGCCGTTGGCAGAGGATTAGGATCGAGATTCATACCCAATATCGGCGACGCGCACAAGCTACCCTATAAGGATGATTCCTTTATATGTGCCACAGTTGGGTTTGGAGCCCGGAATTTTATTGATCTTCCAAAAGCTATGTCTGAGATGGTTAGAGTCATAAAGCCGGGAGCTAGGGTTGTTGTGCTGGAAATCGTCAGGCCGACTGGGTTCCTAATGTCCAAGATATTCTTATTTTATTTCCGCAGGATAACTCCCTATATAGGTGGCTTACTTGCTGGAGACAAAGAGGCCTATACCTATTTGCCTGAGTCCGTACAGAGTTTTATGACGGCTTCTGATTTGGCTGATGTGATGGCAGAGACAGGACTTGGGGAAATTTCTGTTAACAAGGTTGCTTTGGGTACAGTAGCTATTATTTCTGGTACAAAACCCAATTAAGGACTTGGTCGCTCCATCAAAGTAACACTGGTACTTTGAGGTCTTTGGTCTGAAATATAGTCTACCTTCACTGTTTCTCCCACTGTGTAGCTCCACAGTAGGGTAAGAAAGTCTGCCATATCGTCGGTCTGTTGATCGTTGAGAGCTGTTATCACATCTCCCGCGATGAGGCCTGCATTGTATGCAGGTTTCTCAGGAGCTATCTGTGTAATTAGGATTCCTTTAGAAGTTCCTAGATCAAATCTGTCAGATAGTTCAGGAGTGTTGGTCATTCCACTTAAACCGATAAGAGGTCTGATGACCTTACCGTTTTCGATTAGGCTATTAATAATTGGCTTTGCGACACCTGAGGAAACCGCAAACCCAACCCCTTGTGCTCCACCATACACCGCGGTGTTAATGCCGATAACCTCTCCATCCATGTCAATTAACGGTCCGCCACTATTTCCTTTGTTTATGGCAGCATCCGTTTGTATCATGTCGTATAAATCGCCCCTTTCCGTTCTTATTGTTCTACCTAAGCCACTTATTATGCCTAACGTGACTGTTGGCCCACCTTTTAATCCAAGAGCGTTCCCGATGGTTGCCACCCAGTCTCCGGTGCGAATATCATCTGTTTCCGTGAAAGCAACTGTGGGAAGTTGGTTGGCACCGATCTTAATCACCGCCAAGTCAGACAATAGGTCAAGTCCGACTATTTCAGCTGAATAATGATTACCATCAAAAAGACCTACTTCAATGTCCTTTGCTCCTTGTATAACATGATAGTTGGTCACTATATAGCCGTCAGATCGGACGATCATTCCTGTACCTGACCCCTCGTCCGTGAAGTCGTAAAATATGCCCCTAGACAGTATGTCTACTGATATTGAAACTACCGCAGGCTCTACGGCCCTAACAACATCCGCTATCGTAGGAAGAATAGTGGGTTGCTGAGGAACTTCTGTTTCGATTGGAGTCCTAGGTTCTCCCATGTCGATGATTTCCTGGGTACCTGGGTTTTCGGGTTGTGCCACTTTTGTACAGCCCAGGAAACTTAAAATGATTACGATGCAAATCGTAATATTTACTGAGAATTTGCTATAAGGCATGTCACGATTCATTATGAGAGCTTGCAGGTATTACCCTAACTCTAACCCTTCCAAATCCGGACCATAAACCTAACCGTCCCTGTGGCCTACCTGCTCTAATGCCATAGGCATGGAATATGGAAGTTAACTGAGCTCCGAAAAGTAAGATTATTGCTGATACGTAAATCCAGGCTAATAATTCCA
>CAYWYV010000098.1:0-4785 GCA_964462705.1 uncultured Dehalococcoidia bacterium | reverse complement strand
AACGGAATACGTTGGTCGACTGCAATCGGATATTTAAGCATGTCCCGACATAGGCTCAACCTAACCATCAGGGGAGATATACACGTAAAACGCATTTTATTCGACACCAACGAAGATAGACCAAGGGCCTATGGAATTGAAGCAGTATCCGGAAACGAAACTTTTTTCGTGGAAGCCAACGAAATTATACTGAGTGCTGGAGCAGTCGCTTCGCCTCAAATATTAATGCTTTCGGGTGTGGGCCCTGCAGATCATATTTCGGAACACGGTATAGAGCCTGTTCTTAACCTACCGGGCGTCGGTCAGAATCTGGCGGATCATCCGATGCTTTATGTCACGTGGAAGACCAAGCCAGAGGTCGACCTGGATGCATTGGGACCACGAATTCAACTAACCCTCAGGTACACAGCAGAGGGCTCCGACTTAGAGAATGACATGATCGTCTATATGATGGCAGTCGCAAGCGATCGACCAGAAAGGGGAGGACTGCGTGCAAATCCCGTTGGAATCCAGATGAATCTTTGTATCAACCTGGCCAAGGGCAAGGGAGAGGTGAAACTCAAATCAAGTGACTACAGAGAACAACCCGATCTTGACTACAACTATCTCACAGAAGAAGAGGATAGGCGACGCTTTCGGGACGGCATCAAAATGCTGGTTGACCTGGAGAATCATCCCGACATGGCAGCAATAATCGAGAAACGACTATGTCCCCTAGATTCTGAACTTGATTCAGAGGAATCCATGAATGCCTGGATGTCCAGGGACGTAACGACCGGTCATCATATTTCTTGCACAAACAAGATGGGTCCCGAGGAGGATAGCCTCGCGGTAGTTGACCAATCAGGAAGAATACATGGAGCTGACGGCATCAGAATTGCTGACGCATCCATAATGCCAGAATGTGTGAGAGCGAATATTAACGTTACTGTTATGACAATGGCAGAGCGGATAGCAGACATGATTGCAGTGGGCCGCTAAATAAAGGGTACTCATCTATCTTTTGTGTCGATATTTCTGTAAAGGGGTCTCTGGTAAATACCTTTAGTTAACCAGTCGATTACTCCTCTGTATATTGATCGAATACCCATCATTAAATTTAATACCCCCCGGCCAGCGACAACCTGTAAAAATACATAACATAATTAGGAGAATACTTTGAACGACCGCTTTGAATCAGGCCTAAAAACACGAAAAGAAGTCCTTGGCAGTGATTACGTTGAAAACTCAATTCGAAACGCCACAGATTTTGACAGGCCATTTCAGGAATTTATTACATCTTCAGCCTGGGATGGGGTCTGGAACAGAGGGCCTCTGGACAGAAAAACCAAGAGCCTCATTACCCTCTCCGTTCTCGTAGCATTAAGAGCAGAGGACGAGATAGCGTTACACCTGCGTGGGGCAATAAATAATGGACTGACTCCGGACGAAATTATGGCAATGCTAATTCACGCATCCGTTTATGCCGGAGTGCCATCTTCACTTACAGGAGTGAGAGTAGCAAAAAAGGTTTTTTCTGAACTTGGAGTTATATAGCGGGATCTGACCCAATACATAACAAAGCTAAGTAGTTATTGCGTCTACCTGCGAACTGCTATACCCGAGTACATCCGACAAAATCTCCGCACCGTGTTGTCCCAGCAGCGGTGCTGATCTGAGATCTACCGGAGAATCTGAAAGTTTGACAGGGCATCCCAAGGCATCAAAGGTCCCATGATCCGGATGATCAACGGGTGAAACCATCTCTCGCTCAATCAAATGAGGGTCACCGAATATGTCTTCGGCATCCATCACCGCACTGCAAGGTATTCCTGCAGTACCCAAGACAGACATTACCTCCCTCTTTGACCGTTTAGAGGTCCAACCAGTTATGACATCATTAATACTCTCTACATTTTCCATCGGATTATCAAACATAGGCTCTCCAATAAGATCGTCTCGTTCAATCACCTTCATAAGACCATCCCAGATATTACGTCTGGCAGAAAGTGCCGTTATATATACATAATCGTTGGCACCTCCTGGTTCGCACGGAAAAATGCCGGACCCGGCCCTTCCTGTTTGAGATCCTCTCCTTTTTTGGACACTGCCACTTTCAGCATAGTTACTAAGAGCTGTTCGAGTAAGACTGAGTACAGCATCTTGCATAGATACCTCAACAATCTGACCTTTCCCCGTATTTTGACGCTGGATAATAGCGGCCAAAATTCCAATAACCGCGTGAAGGCCAGTCCCACTATCGCCGATATTTGGCCCAGGCTTAAGAGGTGGACCATCAGGCTCACCCGTTACTGCCATTGCACCACCAGCCGCCTGAGCTACCGGATCAAAACTCTTAAATTCACTGTACGGACCATAAGTTCCAAATCCCTTGATACGAGCAAGGATGACAGCAGAATTTAGGTTAACAAGTTCAGGATAGTCATAACCAAGCCTTTCCAAAACACCAGCTGCATAATTTTCAGCTACAACATCAGATTCTTTCACAAGGTCTTCAAAGGCTTTTCTATGCAGGTCATTCTTTAAATCTAACGCAATGCTTCTTTTATTGGAATTGAAGTATAAAAAATAAGTTGAATCTCTATCAAAATTCGTCGTTGCTACAGATCTACCAGGATCCCCACGGCCCGGCTGTTCTACCTTGATTACATCAGCCCCCAGCCATCCAAGCAACTGGGTACAGGATGTACCAGCCTCATATTGAGTCATGTCAAGGATTCTTATCCCCTGCAATGCTTTTTCCATTTCCAATTCCTCCTCAGGAATACCTTAGGCCAACTTGATATGAGCTATCATATGAATATATCCGATATTTACTGTTTGCAGAAGCTGAAGTGTGCTAGTAATTCACTTTCAGAGGGGATGTATTAATGTCTGACATTAAAGTTTACGGAACAACATGGTGTGGGGACTGCACGAGAGCAAAATTATTTATGGACGAAAACGATGTTTCTTATGATTGGACTGACGTTGATGAAGATACCCAGTATCAGGATTACATCAAGGAACTAAACAACGGTCAGATGAGAGTACCGACCATAATATTCCCGGACGGTTCAATACTCGTCGAACCCAGTAACGAAGAGCTAGCTGAAAAAATCCCTGTGTGAGATTTTCCTGCTTCACTAGGTAACGGGTTCTGTGCCAATTATCCCTGTATCAAAAAGTTTCTGAACGGATTTTTCCGACCAGCCCAGCCTTTCTCTTAACACCTCATTTGTGTGCTGCCCCAAAGTTGGTGCCGGCATGCGAATGGATGCGGGAGTAACACTGAAATCCCATGGCGGAGAAACATGGTAAAAAGATCCTGTACCAGGATGGTCTACCCCAACAAACATGCCCAGCCCATGTAAATCATCCGAAGTCGCGACCTGCAAAAGATTGCTGACCGGCTCACATGGAATTCCAGCCGATCGCAAAGTATCGGTAAATTGTCTGGAATCCCACCGGGCTACAACTTTTGAAATAGACTCATCTAATTCAAAACGATATCTATGTCTTGAATCCAGGTTTAAAAAACGAGTGTCCGTCAGCTCATCTGGATTGCCCAGGATGTTTTGGAACTCTATCCACTCTGTCTCATCTTTTACAGTCAGTGCAATCCATATCCCGTCCAAAGATAAATAGCATCCCTGGGGAGCAACGTTTCTAGTGAAGTTCTCCTGTCTACCTGGAATATTTCCCGTCAGGGAATACTCCATAATATATTCTGCGAGAAGACTGAGAGTCGCTTCCTGCTGGGAAACCTCCACACACTGTCCAAGTCCTGTTTTCTGTTGCAATCTCAGAGCAGTCACCGCAGCTCCTGCGGCGAGAATCCCACTGAATGCATCTGTATGCATTATTCCAGAATTGAGCGGTGGTCCACCCTCATAACCCATCAGATATGACATTCCAGAAGCCGGTTCAGTAGTTCCACCATTCCCGGCAAAACTTGAATAAGGCCCATACGTTCCGTAAGTCGGCATTCGGACCATAACCAAATTTTCATTTACCTTTTTTAAAGACTCATAGTCCAATCCCAAATTTCCGATAACCCGGCCTGAAAAATTCTCAACGAAGAGATCGCTGGAACTGACCAGATCGATCAGAGCGGATTTACACTGAGGATCATTAAGATCAAGCGTAATGCCCCTTTTATTTCGATTAACCCCATTGAAAAGTGCATTCCGATCCCACGGGCGTAATCCAGGATCTTTATCAGGATAGAGACCATTAAGTCGTGGGGGAAATCCTCCACGCCAGGGATCAATTCTAGTTACTGACTCCACCTGGACAACATCCATGCCCAGATCAGCAAGCAGTTGAGTACAATAAGCCCCCGCCCATGCCTGTGTGAGTACAGTCGCCTTCAAACCACTCAGAGGACCAGAGGATTTTATAACTTCATATGACCGTTTTTTAGATTTCGTAGCTGGTACATCAGAGCCATTGATCAAGCAATCTTCCGGATCAGGTGCCTTATTTCTAAATTGTGTAGGAGTCTCTGATAATTTAACCGGTGAGGAAGGCATTTTAAAACCATCAGAATAATCAAAGAGCGCTTCCCTTTCCCTGAGATGCTCGTCTCTGAAAATATCTTCCATAGATTGAGCTTCACCTACGAGAATTCTTAAAGGACTCAATCCTTCAAACAGTTCCTTTTTTGTGTATTGACTCAAACGCGGCAAAAGTATTGCAGCCAGTTCAGATTCACTCGCCCGCCTTTTTGCCGCAGTGTCATACCTTGGATCATTGGCAAAATCAGGATCTTCAAAAAAAATCCAGAGGTGTTCCCAGGTAGGT
>CAYWYV010000097.1:0-5204 GCA_964462705.1 uncultured Dehalococcoidia bacterium | reverse complement strand
GGACATCCAATACTTCACCCAAGAATCACTGAAGCATTTCAAAAAGTAGGGGCGTCCTGCAAAGCCAACGGTAAAGCAATGGGGACAGCGGTTGACCCTGGTGAAGCTATGGAATTAGCAATCGACAAAGGAACGACTTGGCTGAATTGCTGTCACGACGTAACGGCGTTAACAATCGGATATTCACAAGCTTTCAACGAGACAGACAGTATCGCATCCAGACACTAAGAAAAAAGATTTAGGCAGATTCTGTTTACTTGATGACTTTGAAAGCGTATTCTGTTCGCCCAAGGCCACAAAGATCAGGCCAGTTAGGCATTAGTGAGGTCGACTAGACCGAAACCTGAGAACTATATTGCCATTCCTAAAAAGTTTTTCTGAATTTACCGAGCGGATAGGTACGTTTGAAGCTCTTCGCCATAGAAATTATCGGTATCTATGGTTAGCGACATCAGCATTCAGTAGCGGATACTGGGTACAGCAAGTCGTAGTTGGTTGGCTGGCATACGAAATAACCGGTTCGGCATTGATAACAAGCATCGCACTTGGTCTGGACGCACTCCCAGTTCTCTTAGGTGCACCACTGGGCGGATTACTCACAGACAGATTTGACAAGAAAAAGCTTCTAATAGCCACGCCTATTTATTGCTCTCTCTTAATGACCTCATATTTCTTTGTCGTTCATTATGGTTACACCAGCGCCTGGAATTTGTTTTTGCTAGTTTTCCTAGCCGGCCTCTCGTGGATCATCCATGATCCCGCAAGAATGGCTCTATTGGCTCAAATAGTACCGAAAGAAAATCTTGTAAATGCTTTCGCATTGAACTCTATGGCATTCAGTGTTACCAGACTTATGATGCCAGCGATCGGAGGCTTACTTATCGCCCTCCTGGGTCCAGCACCACTTTTCCTACTAGAGGCTCTACTCTTGGGAATTACAGCGATCATTATCCTGTTCATAAAAATTGAACCGGGCGATCAAAAAAACCTGGATTCACCGCTTGAGTCAATCACTTCCGGCTTGAAGGATGGAATTGCATACGTACTGGGAAATCGGTCACTCATAGGCTTAACCACTTTGAACTTAGGAATGGCAATTATGGTTATTCCTTTTGTAAATGGTTTGCTACCGGTATATGCGGTCGAGGTCTACAGTGTAGGCCCTGAGGGTCTAGGCCTGCTCTTATCAGCAGCAGGAGTGGGATCATTTGTTGGTACTTTTATACTCGCCTCCTTTTCAAACATCGCAAGGCCTGGCAAAGTGCTCTTCGGATTCCTAGGCATGATGGGAATCCTTATGGCACTATTCGGATTTAACGACAGATATTTCATAGGTCTTGGGCTAATGATGATTGTGTCGGGATGCATGATGTCATTCTTTTCTGTTGGTGGAGCCACCGTCCAAAGAATGCTGGATGACAAGTATCGAGGGCGGGCCACAGGAATATTCATGATGACTTGGGGATTTATGCCTATTGGGAGCCTTGCAGCTGGAATACTGGCAGGTCGATTTGGTGCCCCAAATTCCACGTATTTAGGTTCTATAATCCTGGCAATTTTTATAGTGGTTTGTTTTTATGCATACAAAAATGTTTGGGAATATCAACATTCATCCACAATCTCCCCAATTGGTTAACATTGACAAGAATTTAGGTTGATCAAAATAAGACTGTTTTATTTTTTAATATAACCAGTACTGTGAATTTGACTTATTTATAAGAAATTGGGAGAATGCTTCTAATAATATGATTACTAATTACAGTTGTATCTGTATGTGTATGAACTTACGGGGCCATGGGGATTCTCCTGGACTCGTTGGATAGTTGCACATATAGTATCCAACAGTGCCAAGCCCAATATAGCTGGTAAACAGGCCCCCCTCTGACAAGACCGGGGGGTTTTTTTGTTCCCAAATATCATGGCTAAAACAATTTCAATCATTTTGACGGATTCCCTAGATGAACTTAAGGAGTAACAGATGAAAGAACAGAATACTAATGAAGATGTTGTTCTAGACGTCCGGGGTGAAATATGTCCATATCCTATGATCAGAACAAACAAAGAATTAGATGAAAGTAGCCCTCCTCTCAAAACTCTTGAGATTCTCACAGATCATCCACCTGCTCTCTCAACAATTCCGCCAGAAGCTATGAAAAGGGGTTATGGTTGTGAAATAGAGGAAGAAAACTCGGGAGAATGGAGGATAAAACTCTTTAAGTAATCAGACAATAATTTTGAAAACCAAGATATTTATTGGAAATATTGAGAAAAGGTGAAACGATGAAAAATCTAGTTAGTAGAAAGAGGATGTTGGGAGCGATATTAGCTCTCACAATTATCGCCTTGCTAAGCGGGTGTGGCGGTAGCAAAGTGGAACAGGATACAACTCAGGAAAATATCTCAGGTCATCCGTATTGGAAGGGCTATGCCTCCTCTGAGAGATTGGTAACCGCCAAATGGGTCGCAGATAATCTTGAACACGAACAGGTGAAGATTATAGATATAAGGAAGCCCGAACTTTTTGATGAGGGACACATTCCAGGCGCAGTGAATTACCCTTATAAGGAGCTGCAGATTGAGGCCGATGGGGTAAAGGGCATGCTTCCTCCAGGAGACGCAGTGGCTGCTAAATTGAGTTCCCTGGGAGTAGAACCTAGTGACACTATCATCATCGTTGACCACATGAAGAACCTTTGGTCCACAAGATTACTGTGGACACTTGAGGTTTACGGCCATGAAGATGCCAGAATGATCGATGGGTCATATTTTTCATGGACGGAAGGATGGACGGATGGAGGGTTTGTCAAAAGTTCAAGGAATAAGATATCGACTGCATCCCCTTCAGTAACTCCGTCAAATTATGAATTCACTGCTGAAAAAAATGAATCTCTCATAGTAACTCTTGAAGCTGTAAAAGAATCAATAAGTGATTCCGGATCTATTGTGCTTGACACCCGAAGTGCCGAGGAATACGCGGGAACGGATGATCGAGATAATCTCCGACATGGTCACATACCTTCTTCAATACATGTTGAGTGGGTTCAGAATGTCGATGAGAAAGGTCAGTTCTTACCTGCAGATCAACTAAAAAGCCTTTACGGCTCAGCGAACATCAATAGTGATCTGGACATATACACTTTGTGCCAGACAGCAGTCAGGGCTGCTCATAGTTGGTTTGTGCTAAAAGATCTTCTTGGGTACGAGAATGTAGCAATATATGATGGATCGTGGATAGAATGGGGTAACAGAGAAGACACCCCTATTGACTCCTAAACCGATTTGTCGGGTTAGAGCAAGGGGAACTATATTAACCTCAGTTCCCCAAAATAAAATGTGCGGTGAATATATAGTCTCTTTCCCCGCACATTTTGTATAATACCCTTCCCAACAGCTAGCCAGTACACTGTTTCTTTGATGACAATGTGAAGATATATCGTTGCTTCTCAACGGGCGACGCATATTAAATGTTTAATTCGACGAACTGAGGATAATGCTGATGCAAGATGTAACGCAGGCGAAACCCCAGATCAATAGATCTCAACTGATAAAGTCATTTGGGATTGGAATTTTATTGTTACTTATACTGGCGTTCGCAATGTCTTCGGAAAATACTGACAATGCCATATTTTGGCTGGTCGGTATTACTTTTGGAATCATAATCCAAAGAAGCCGGTTCTGTTTTACTGCTGCTTTCCGTGATTTGTTTCTGCTTGGCCAGACAAGGATGATAAAGGGCGTTCTCATAGGTCTTGCGGTTTGTACAGTGGGTTTCGCTATGGTCATGAGCAATGTTTATCCCAATCCAGGGTTCGGATCACCCCCTGCTGACGCTAATGTACTACCAGTCGGATTATCTACATTGGTCGCAGGTACTTTGTTTGGCGTGGGTATGGTTCTTGCCGGCGGATGTGTCTCAGGATCTCTATCAAGAATGGGGGAAGGCTACTTAGCTTCCTGGGTTGCAATAGGTGGGGTGATGGTAGGGCTGTTCTTTCTAAACAGCACTTGGAATTGGTGGTGGGACAACGTAATTTCTTTTGAGCCCTTAATTTGGCTTCCTGGGGAGATTTCCTATACGGGGTCTGTAACATTGACGTTAGTGCTATTAGCATTAATTTTGTATCTTGCGGTTCTTTGGGAAAGACACAAAACTATGGGTTTTGCAATGCCAGAAATAAAAAGAAAGCCCGATCCAGCGCCAACGGGATCTCTTGATGAGATGTTTACTTACCTGAAATTCCCATTTAAGAGAGAGTGGAGCCCAATAACGGGTGGTATCGCTCTGGGGCTTTTGAACTTGCTGCTTTTCATAAGATTTCATCCTTTGGGCGTAGTCGGTGAAATCTCAAGATGGTCAACAACCTTGACAACCAACATAGGGTTGCCGGAATTGGTGCTTAGAGGAATGGAAGGTCTTGGTGCCTGTGCCCCTGTTTTAACGGAGGGAACTTGGTTAACGCACGGCTTATTTCTTAACGTGGGAATCATATTTGGTGCCCTAGCGTCGGCAGTTTTTTCGGGAGAATTTAAGATCAGGATACCTCGGTCTCCGGTCCGTTATCTTCAATCTTTGATTGGTGGTGGTGTGATGGGATATGGGGCTGGTCTTGGATTGGGATGTACTTTGGGGGCCTTTTTTTCCGCAGTACCGTCATTGGCTGTAAATGGTTGGGTTTATGCGTTGGGATTGACTATAGGGGCATTCATCGGGGTTAAGATAATAAAAAGGATACCATGAGCGACAACTCACCACTTGTAGATTTATGTGGCATGGATCTTCCAACCCAAATGAAACATGCTAATAAGTCTCTAAAAGAGGCTTCACAGGGTTCAACAATGCGACTCATAACAGAGCATCAGATGTTAGCAACATATATTCTTCCAAAAGCCCTAGAGATTAATGTTAAATGTAAAGTGTCGCCAGTCCTGGAAAACTGGAAAATCGAACTTTCCCCAGGAAAGTAATTTGAAAATATAGATAAAAACCTGTATCAGGAAGCAAATTCCTAATCAACCGTCAGCTAATATTACACCTATCTCAGGATATCCTCTCATTCCCTCCGCGACAGGAAAATCTGCGTCCGAATACCATAAAACACCATCCTTTATAGTCAGTCCATGAGGGTCTGGTCCGTCAGGTGCAAGATTTATTCGATCCATTTCTAATCCTGTAGTTTTTTCAAATTTAACTATCACCTTTCCCG
>CAYWYV010000096.1:0-5301 GCA_964462705.1 uncultured Dehalococcoidia bacterium | reverse complement strand
ATGCGGTCTCGTCAGATACCCTCGCAGCCTGCTGCATATTGTGAGTAACAATCACAATCGTATATCTCGTTTTTAAATCTCTAACCAAGTCCTCAATTGCTAAAGTAGCGATTGGATCCAGAGCAGAGGCAGGTTCATCCATAAGTAAAATCTCAGGCTCAACTGCAAGAGCTCTGGCTATACATAATCTTTGTTGCTGCCCGCCGGAAAGAGCAAAAGCACTGTCACCTAGTCTATCCTTCACCTCTTCCCATAAAGCCGACTGACGCAACGAGCGTTCCACTGCCTCATCCATATCCCCATCAAATCCATTTACTTTCAACCCAAATGCGATGTTTTGGTATATAGATTTCGGAAAAGGATTAGGTTTTTGGAAAACCATCCCAATACGGGATCGAATTTCAGTGGCATCCACGTCATCATCGTAAAGATTACGATTCTCAAACATCACTTCGCCTTTAACTGAGGCTCCCACGATAAGATCATTCATTCGATTTAAGCACCTCAGAAAAGTGCTTTTACCACATCCAGAAGGCCCTATAAGAGCTGTAACTGAATTCCTTCTTACATCCATAGAAACATTTTTCACTGCTAGAAATTCCCCATAATACACATTGAGATCCCTGACTTCTAACACAAGGTCTTTGGATCCTGTGGATCTATCCTCTGAAAGGTGTTCGTTTGGTATCGTCATACAAATTATTCCTCGGAACGTATCTGGTATTTGTTACGCAAAAATACAGCTATTGCATTCATTGATAAGAGAATGACCAAAAGAACGATTATTCCAGCCGCAGCCAAACCTCTAAATTCATCTTGAGGTCGGGCAACCCAGTTATAAATCTGGATGGGTAGCACGGTAAACCTTTCCATTGGATGGGATGGAATAAAGGTAAGATACACAAGTGCACTAATCGCTATAACCGGTGCTGCTTCACCGATTGCCCGAGACATAGCAAGAATAGTTCCTGTCAATATTCCTGGAAGAGCCGACGGTAGCACAACGCCTTTAATAACTTGCCATTGATCCGCACCCATGGCGTAAGCAGCCTGTCTATATGAATCTGGTACCGCCCTTATAGCTTCTCTGGAGGCAAGAATAACAATTGGCAACACTAGTAATGACAACGTCATTGATCCAGCAAGAATACTCCTTCCTAGTTCAAACCATGTTACAAATAGAGCGAGACCAAGTAATCCATACACTATCGATGGAACTCCTGCTAAGTTGGCGACATTTATCTCGATAATCCTGGTAAATAGATTACGAGGAGCATATTCTTCCAGATATATCGCAGCTCCTACTCCGACAGGTACCGTAAAAATAGCAGTCAAAGCCATTAGCCAGACTGTTCCCATTAAAGCCGAAAAAAGACCAGCTTCCTCAGGGTGACGAGATGGATAATCAGTTATGAATTGCCAGTTCAGCCAGGGCAATCCCGTTGTAAGAACCTCATACAATAATGCCAGCAGCCCAACGATCCCCACACACACCGATAAAAGAAACAAACCATAAACAAATCCACCAATAGTGCGTCTTAAAATACGCCTAGGTTTCAACTGACCAGAGGTAGTGTTATTCCTCTCCACTTCAGTACACCTCCCTAAACCGACGTACCACCCAAAAACCCAGCAAATTCATTAAGAATGTCATAAAGAAGAGTAGCAACCCAACAGCGAATATGGTGTTGTATTCCAAGGAGCCTACTGGTGCTTCTCCCAAGGAAAGCTGCACTATATAAGCTGTCATTGTCTGTATGCTTTCCATAGGGTCAAAGCTCATTCTTGGAGTTGCTCCGGCAGCTATAGTGACGAGCATCGTCTCCCCTATAGCCCGTGACAATGCCAAAATGAAAGCTGCGATTATGCCCGACAAGGCAGCTGGAACAATTACACGTAAACTAACCTCATATCGAGTGGCTCCAAGAGCATAAGCGGCTTCGCGCAAACTTCGAGGTACAGACATCATAGCGTCCTCACTAAGAGAAGAAACCATGGGGATGATCATCACACCCATTACCAACCCTGCACTGAGAGCATTGAAAATTATGAGGTTGTCAAAAATACCTTGTAGAAGTGGGGTGACAAAAGTGAGAGCAAAATAACCGTATACAACAGTAGGAATCCCCGCAAGAATTTCAAGAATAGGTTTTATGATCCTTCTAATCTTATCCGGAGCATATTCAGACAGGAATATAGCTGTCATTAATCCTATCGGTAAGGCTACCGTAGCTGCTATGAGTGTGACCAGTAATGTCCCTGATACAAGAGGCAGAACTCCATAGGCACGGGGTTTCAAAATAGGCGTCCAGCGAGTACCCGTCAAGAATTCCCACAAACTTACTTCAAAAAAGAAACTGGAGGCCTGGTATATCAAGGTAACCAGGATCGCCACAGTCGTTAAAATAGATAAGGTTGCACAGCCAAAAAATATCCATTTAACTATGGCTCCTTCGAAGTGAGCAGACTTCCTGCGCCTTGGACTAGTTCTTCCTGTCATGACGTTGTTAGAATTCACTCCCAATTTAGCAGGGCTAAACGTATTTCAAATAACTTAGTCCATTATTCACCCTCTAAAGAGAAGGATCAATACGCTGATTAAAGCATCACAGACAGGTTCAAGAAAAATAACGTTCCAAAAATGCCACATTAGTTAAACTAATCACAACGCCCCAAACAGTTATATAAGTGAAATACTATTCGCTCAAACTGGGCAAAAGACCATGTCCATTTAGAAAACAACCTAGTTTAAGTACTACCCTCTAAATCCATAAAATAAGCCTATTTAAGCAGATCTTTATTGGCGCTATATACCGTTTCGTCCGAAGAAATATAGCCAACCTCTTCAGTCAAAGCGGGTCCATGTTCCATATAAAAGTCTACAAATGCCTTAACTTCAGTCCTTGCCATACTTCCAAGATTCACATAAATAAAAAGTGGCCTAGATAGAGGGCTATATTCTCCCGAAGGTATAGTAGTCTCGCTTGGAGCAACGCACCCCGCACCGCTATCAACTGCTACCAAATTTAGCTTATCTTTGTTCTCCCTGTAGTAGGCGTACCCAAAATACCCAAGCGAGCCTCTGTCCCCTGATACACCCTGAATGAGTACGTTATCGTCTGCAGAGGCAGTATAGTCAGGACGCGACAGCTGCGCCTCCCCCATTACCTCCTCAGTGAAGTAGTCAAATGTGCCTGAGTCAGTATCAGGACCATATAACCTCATCTTCTGATCTGGAAATCCAACGCGAACCTGGCTCCAATTATTGATAGAAGATCCTGGTTCCCATATTTTCTTCAACTCATCTATGGTCAAACACTCTACAAAGTCATTATCCGGGCTGACCACCACAGATAATCCGTCGGTGCCGATCCTAAGTTCAACATACTCAATACCGTTCGCTTCTGCTGCACTTGTCTCCTTAGGATTTTTAATGTGTCGAGACGCATCTGATATATCAGTCTCTCCGGCAGTAAATCTCTTAAATCCTCCACCAGTCCCGGAAACACCTACATTTACTCGAACCTTTGGATATAACTCGTTGAATTCTTCTGCTACTGCCTCAGAGACCGGATATACAGTACTAGAGCCATCGATCTCAACAGATCCGGACATGTTAATGTCCCCCAGGGACGGGTCGACAAGGGATAAATTAGAAGAAGAATTAGAGTCATCATTTGCACAACCAACAAGAAATATTACCAATAACAGTATTGAACCCATCAAGAAAGGAAGGGGGTTTTTATCCCCAATTAGCCAAATCATTATTTTTTCTACCTTATTGGCGACTACTTGATCTATTTAGAAAAAATTCTTCTTGTTAAATATGAAAGAATCCTTGAACGTCTATTAAATTAGATCATTTACCCGTGAAATCAAAAAGCATCCCCTTGGAATACTTAATATCATATCCGTTAATAATCACAGGGAATCAACGACGGTAACTGTTGAAAAAAGATATGAATGCCTATACCAATCAAGCACAGGCATTCAGAAAAAGACTTTAAATCTATCAGTTAAATGATCTTCACCATTGGAATAGACAATTCACTCGTTATATCGGTGAACCATTCCACAACTTCAGTGTGAAGGGGAATACCATTGCTTCTTCTTTCCTGTTCCTCCTCGTACTCGGAGAGTCCTGGATACATAACTCTTTCATGACCTGGAGCGGGAGGAGTGTCTTTCAAGGTCTGCAACATGTTATCCATATTGTCTTTAAACTCGTCCACATCTGTGAATGAAGCAACATCGTAAGCACAGAAATAGTGGTGCCCAGAGCCTCCGCTTCCAAGTACCATTGGGGAAATCGCCCAGCTAAGTAATGTGGCTAAAACTTCAGCCATCATCGAAAACCCATAACCTTTATGAGAACCCTGCTCTCTCGTACCTCCAAGAGGCAATTGATAGAACTCCCCCCTTTCCCTCATAGGAATTTCATCTGAGATGGGGCTTCCATCCAACTCTGATATCCAATTTGGCAGAAGATCGGCATTAACTCTAGTGGCCAGTGATAATTTATTACCAGCTATTGCTGAAGTTGCCGCATCAAATAAAAAGGGTGGGTTATTTCTAGCCGGTGCTGCTATAGCAATTGGATTTGTGCCCAACCTGGGCTCCGCACCGAAAGTAGGAAGTACCGACATACCCCCGGCCGTTGCGGTCATTCCGACCATATCCTGTTTTGCGGCCATCATCGCATGATGCCCAATAGCTCCCGAATGACCAGCATTTTTCATAGTAACAACCCCAACACCCACCTTGGATGCCTTGTCTATGGCTATCCTCATTGCCTTTGGACCTAAGATAACCGCCAGACCTTTATCTGCATCTATAGTTGCCGTGCCAGGAGATTCTCGTTCTATTGTCCAGTTGGGTCTTGGATTAAGACTTCCTTCGTTATAGCTCGAGACATAACTTCTCAACATATTAGATACACCATGAGTTTCAACGCCTCTCAGGTCTGTTGACACCAGAACGTGAGCTCCTTCCTCAGCATCACCTTCTACGACACCCATTTTCATGAAAACGTTTTTCACCGTTTCCTCTAGAGACTCATGATCAACTCTCACGATTTCTTCTTTTGGAACTTTAAACCTATCTAACATATCTAAATTACCTACCCTTTTAATTCTCTTTAAACTAACCTACTAATTTATTATGCAAACGTTCAATTACCACCTCTAATTCGGAGTCTGTCAGGTTAAAAGGATCCACCAAGAGTTCATCAGGACCCCCGATATTACCCAAGTAAATAACTGGGTCACTATTAGCAAGCTCCTCCCAAATAGTATCTCGTGA
>CAYWYV010000095.1:0-5346 GCA_964462705.1 uncultured Dehalococcoidia bacterium | reverse complement strand
CAAGGTGGAGGCTGATGATGGGGCTTATGGATGGGGAGAGGCTGGATTGTCTGGCCGTGAACTCGCAGTCGAAGGAATGGTAAAGCATTTTCGGGAATGGCTGATAGGACGGGATTCTCGAAAAATTAGTGCTCTGTGGCAGGAAATGTATAGAGGACAGTACTTTGAAGGTGGCCGTGTCATAACTGCAGCAATTTCTGCGATCGACATCGCTCTGCATGATCTCAACGCTCGCCGTCTTGGTGTGCCTGTATACCAATTATTAGGGGGTAAGAACCGTGATTTTATTCCATGTTTTGTAACGTCTTCAGTTCCACCTGGAGATGGAATAGTAGAAAATGTGCAAAGCTTGATTTCAGATGGCTGGAAAGTGATTAGAACTGGTATTGGGCATCCCGAAGAAGACGATCCAATGCTTTTTGAACCCCGTGAGTCGATTGCGTTGACATCTGATTGGCTTGTGAAATTGAGGGAAGGTGTCGGTAGAGAACCGGTTCTGGGGATTGACTACCACCATAGATTATCAGTGGCTGAGGCAGCTAGTTTCTGTAACTCGATGCCCAGGGGCACTCTTGATTTTATCGAGGAGCCTATTAGAGATGAATCTCCAGAGGCATATGAATCACTCAGAAGTATGACTGATATCCCATTTGCTATAGGTGAAGAGATAGCCAGTAAATGGCAATATATGCCTTATATTGAAAGAGGATTAACTCAGTTTGCAAGGGTTGATATCTGCAACATAGGAGGATTTACTGAAGCCATGAAAGTAGCGGGGTGGTGTGAAGCGCACTATATAGATCTTATGCCCCATAACCCTTTGGGCCCCATTAGTACAGCGGCCTGTATTCATCTGGGGGCAGCAGCACCTAACTTTGCCTGGTTAGAAGAACGCTCCCCGGAGCCAGGGTTTCACTTCAGCCCTGATTTATTTCCCCAACAACCTAGGCTTGAAGGAGTTTGGCATAGAGTTCCAGACGGTCCAGGGCTCGGAGTTGAATTTAATGAAGAACTTGCTTTAAAGCAGACATTTGAATTCTGGGAGGCTCCTCATTTTCGTCGTCGGGATGGCTCCCACACTAATTGGTGACATGTTGCACAGGATGGATGCTCTGATGAGTTAAGGATTAATTCGTATCCGTGCGAGAGAAACATACCTCAACTGATGGTTGTCCTGCTATTGGAGATGCCCAGTCTGCGGTTCGCCAACCGACCACCCATGCTATGCCAGATGTTGATTCTACGACTGGTATCCTGTCTCGCCACAGTCTAGGGATGTGAGCGTCTATCATAAAATCTTGTAGTTTTTTCTCTCCCGGCAGACCTTTGGGATGAAATTTATCTCCCGGTTTCCTGCTCCTGACTACTAAAAAATTCCCAGTATGTTGTTCTGTAAGACTCAACCAGGCTCTACCTCCACTAGTTTCCTCTTTTTGAGGATATTTCAAAGGGGTTTCTGTTCTGATTGTAGTTATATTCCACCCAGGTATGGATAAAGCTCCAGGAATTGAGATTTTGTATTCACCGTCTAAGATGGGGAGGGGAATAGTATTGTATGCAGTTTCAGAAATTAGAAGCTCACCATATCCTTTTGTTGCTGTAACTCTGTCAGGAAGATTGACACTATTTCCGCTTGATCCTTTTGAGAGATTTATAACTGCTTCAATATGATCGAGTGTTATCCCGTTCAAATTCCCCTTAATGATCCCTATAGCTTTTCGTATGATTCGATAGGAAAGTGACTCAGGTAAATTGACCAACTTTCCCAAATCGATTGTAATAATCCCTTTTTCAACATCTACTGCGGCTGTCCAGGCACCATACGAAGCTTCTTCTATAAATTCGATATCTCTTCCAGCCGAAAGTGCAAGCCTGTTTAGAGCTTCGGTTATTCGGGGATTAAACTTTTCTAGTGCCGGTAGTAAATTATGTCTTACTGAGTTGCGAGTATGGTCATCACTGAAGTTGGTGGAGTCTATTTGAGGAGTTTCACCAATTGCTGAACAGTATTTTTCGATTTCGGTTCGGGTCATTTCCAATAATGGGCGAAAAACTCTTAGGGGGGGATCCTTTTCTATCACTCTGGTTGAAAGTAATTTCATTCCTGTTAGGCCGTCAAGTCCCGATCCCCTAATAAGATGCATCAGGATGGTTTCGGATTGATCATTGGCGGTATGCCCCAATGCTACTGCATCACTATTTTGTGCTGCACATGCTTCTAGTAAAAAGCGATTTCTCGCCCTCCTCGCTGCATCCTCAAGGGAAACACCAAGTGCTTTCGATAGTGAAGGGACATCTACGGCTCCGAAAAAACAATCTACATCAATCGATTTGCAAAGATTTCTCACATACTCGGCGTCTGACTTCGATTCGTCCCCACGTATACCATGATCTAGGTGTGCCCCATTTATAGAAATGCCCGTCTCTGATTTGCTTCTACTTAGAGCTAGCAACATGGCAGTAGAATCAGGGCCACCGGAGATCGCTACAGTAATGTGAGACCCTGATAATCCGGCTTTACCCACAGCCTTAATAATGGACTTTTCGAATCGGGTCGTATCAGTCATATTATTTACTTCAATACTGTCAGATATTTTCCAAATGTTGCGTACTATTCATATATTGAACCGAGGTATCTGCACTAGATATGGAAATAGAAGATAAAGACCCCAAGTCTATGGAGATTTTATTGTATTGGTTTGAGTGGAGTCCAAGGGCGTTACATAATATTCCTTGGATCGGAAACATGTGTGTGACTATTACGACATGTTCCCCATCGTGCTCATTTGATATTTCAAGAGTTGATTTCCAAGCTCTCGAATGTACCTCTCCCAGAGTCTCGCCACCCGGAGGTCGGGTGGTGCTGGCATCTCTCTTCCACCTGGCCATGTACTCAGGAAATAGTTCCGTCATTCGACTTGCATCGGTTCCCTCCATCTCCCCTGAATCCATTTCTTGAAGTCCAGGTTTTGGATTTGGTTCTAAACCAGTGAGTTTCGAGATGTATTGAGCCGTTTCTACTGCTCGATTGTATGGACTTGTATAAACAGCATCTGGGGATAGTTTAGATATTCGTAGTGCGGAAGCATATGCTTGGGATTTGCCTACGGAAGTTAAACCAACGGCACTTGTTCCGAGTACTATATTCTCTCTATTGGCTTTTGTCTCTCCGTGCCTAAGCAGAGTCACTTTCACTGACATTTAGGTTCTCCTTAGAGTTAGTTGTCTGCCTGTCAGACCCGGAGCCCTGAGATGTAACGGGAGGGTTTGGTTGTATTCTTTTTCTGATCAATATTGATTCAATTCGGAATCTATCCATTTCCTGGATTCTAAATAGGAGGTTATTATATTCAAATTGGTCCCCGACTGACGGGATTTCACCAAGTTGTGAGAGGATAAATCCAGCGATGGTTTCATACTCTCCTTCTGGTAAGTTCAATTCCATCTCTTCGTTCGCTTCCCCTATGTCCATACCCCCTTCTATCTGATAAAGATTGGGACGAATGTTGGAATATTCTTCTTCGGGAGACTCCCCTTCTTCTCCAACCTTGCCGACAATAACTTCAGTTAGTCTTTTGATAGTTACAAGTCCGGCTATACCTCCATATTCGTCTAAACAGATTGCCATTTGGTGGCCCGCTCGTCGAAGTTCTTCAAACAACTCTGATACGGGCTTTGTTTCCGGTACAAAGTAAACGTCGCGTACAATATCCGTAACAGACTCGTTTTCTTGAATACCACGGGTCGCGAGAGCCCTGAGAATATCCTTGGCCGATATTATTCCAACTATGTCATCTCTTGATTCCTTGTGAACAGGAAATCTTGTGTGGGTGTTCTCCGCGTATATTTGTAAGAACTCCTGAAGGGTAATTCCTCGTTCGATGCTAATTATTTCGGGTCTCGGAGTCATTACCTCCCTTACTTGCTGGTCCCCAAACCTAAAGACATTTTCAAGCATTTCCGCTTCTGCAGGTTCTACCGTCCCTTCTGCCTCACCCATATCAATCATGGAGAGTATCTCTCCCTCTGTGACTGTTTCCTCAGAATCATCTTGACCGATTAAATTCTGCGTAATATTCGATAGCCATTGTAAAAACAAAATGGCTGGAAATAGAGTCACTTCAAGGATCTTTAGAGGACGAGCGTAAAGTAAAGAAATTTTTTCGGCTTTTTTGACGGCCACACTTTTTGGAATTATCTCTCCAAAAATCAATAAAAGGGTAGTGCCAATCAGTGTGGCAAATACAACCCCCACTGGCCCATCGCCGGCTCCTTTGAAAAGAAAAAAATCTACCAATTTTACTGACAAGATGGTTATAATCGCAGTGAAAGCGACATTTACCAAGTTATTGCCGAGCAATATTGTGGAAAGCAGTCTCTCCATATTGTCGATCATTTGTGAGACTCTTTTGGCGCCCGGAACGTTGGTGTTCACTAAATGGGAGAGACGGCTTCTTTGAAAAGAAAGAAATGCAGCTTCTGAGCTAGAGAAAAATGCGGACAAGATGAGAAAAGCTACTATTAGCAGTACGTAGACAACAACTTCTACGCTCAATCGTGGTCCCTCCTGAACAATGTCTTTGTGTCTGATTCTTCTGACGACACTACAATTATAAAGGGATTATTTAAATTAACGATCACCTGGAGAATAAATTTCTCGACAGAGTAGCTCTACTATCTTGTTTGATATATCGTAATTGAATCCTCGTTGAGCTAAATGATTAGATAATTTTTTAGCAAAAACACTCTCTGTATTTCTAGAGATACTTCGCGTTTTTTTTCGTGCAGCAGCCAAAGCTGACTCATAATCGCTTAAATCGGCGGTAACGGCGTTAGCAATTTCTCTAGATACTCCCTTGGACTGGAGTTCCTGGCGTATCTTGGCTGCACTTTTAGGGCGTGAACCTGCCCTGCTGTCGGTAAATGACTGTGCAAAACGTATATCGTCTAAGAGGTTTTCTCGATACATTTGAGCAATTGTGGCTTCTATCGTTGCAGCTTCAAATTTCTTTGAAAGTCTTCT
Source organism: uncultured Dehalococcoidia bacterium (assembly GCA_964462705.1). Lineage (GTDB taxonomy): Bacteria > Chloroflexota > Dehalococcoidia > Lucifugimonadales > UBA826. The sequence continues at coordinate 323 of CAYWYV010000095.1, read as the reverse complement.
CGCGACTTCTCGTTCACTTCTTAGTCTATAAGCAATGAATCTACGCGCTGTGGTACTTGCCTCAGCGAGGTTTTGATCGAGCATTATTGTTATTGGCTTGTTTGTTCATACGATCAGATTAGGATCCTTAATCTAAACTCTCTGATAAATCGGTAGGTACGATCACATCGTCAAGGTCTTCAGGATTTAATATAGACCTAACCAGTTCATCTATCTCGTCCGTTAGGACGGGGTTTTCTTTCATAAATGTTTTGGCATTTTCTCTGCCCCTGCCAATTTGAATTTCTCCAAATGAATAAAATGCTCCACTTTTCTTAACGATG
>CAYWYV010000094.1:0-5435 GCA_964462705.1 uncultured Dehalococcoidia bacterium | reverse complement strand
GCTCTTGGTCCCAAGGCATCCACCGTAAACCCTTAATAACTTGACCCTCATTAAGGCATTTCTATTGCTCTCAATAATATTGGTCTGGACAATTGCGGAGCCCAGACCTTGGTCTCCTAGTCTCCTAATGGAAACCAGGACTCGTTACTTTTCGACAGAAATTCAGTTGTTAAGGTGCAAAAAAAAAGTCGGGGGAGATCCCCCGACGGAAGTCAGGAACCGTATCTTTTTATGTTCAGATTACGTTATTCATTTCTTTAACTAATGCGAATATCAATGCTATACCCGGCCTTCACTCCAGTCAATAGACAATTGTGATGGTTTCAAAGCGAAATGTAATTGATTAAGGTGACTGGGAGTAAGTCTCGGTGGGTCTACTAAAGTATAATTCGGATCACAAATATATAAGTGGTAGTTATGAGTAATATGAATTTTTGTCAAAGTACAGGTTCAGGAACTTTAGATCTGAGTCAGGGTGAGGAGTTACTTTATTCCTCAGATTTTGCCGTTCTCACAAATCTGAGAATACTAGTCCCGAATCTTGGCAACAAGAGAACCCAGCAACTATTTTCAGACTGGCAGGAAGCTCCTCTTGACGAGTCTATGCCACCACAACTTAAAAATGGGGGAAAACAAGGTAAAAGAGAATTTGGTACAAGGCTTACTCTTATTGGTATGGGCTTGGTGCTCCTACAGATATTGCCTTTTTATGTAATTGACCAAAATCTGGTAGGGATGTTAGGCCGTTTCTTTGAAGTTATTTATTTTTTAGTTTCAATGTTTTGCCTTACGGTGGGGGTATATTTTGCGGTAGGGAGTTACCTAACTAGGGGACCACATACTACCGCCCTTTTTGTGTTACCTGGTGGCAAGAAAGATTTGATAGCCCTATTTCCAGGTTGGGATAGTGAAGAGGCCGAAAAGATGGCAAGAATTTATAGAAGGACTCGTCGAACTCTATAGAGAAATTGGAAGGCAATTTACTAAGCATGCCTCGTAGTTTGAATAGTCCATGCGGAGAGAGGGGCAGCGCCTATAGTTTGGTCGGATCCGGGCAGGGATCCTCAGGGCGTGACATAGAGGAAGTCCGCCTGTTTGTTCTGATAAACGCTCTCTCCGCAAGAACTCTGCAATTTATAATACTTGTTATGTAATTCCGTCAATATATATTATGAATCTTTTTTCAGTAAATTAATGTCTTGATTGCTTGTAGCTTCAGATTTCGATATTGAAGGTGCAATTTTGACTCTCTGGGGAGGTTGAAGTAGTTTTGCTGTAAATTTCTGAAGAGTGTATTTTTGAATTTAATCCAGTAACAATTAGGAGTTTCATCGGATGATTAAGAGTTTCGGTAGCCTTTATGCGGGCCATGTCGATTTTCCTGACCTCGGATTTGATGCTACGTCTGTCAATGACAGATGGCTTTCCGAGGATCAGCTCAACACCGTATATAGTAAGGCGGAGAGTATAGCGAAAACTATGGACTCAAATGGATTTGATGTTTTATGGATGTCAGAACATCACTTTCAACGTTAGGGCTATGAAGTAATACCAAATTTAATGATGTTGGCAGTCCATCTTGCTCACATTACATCTAATATTAGGATTGGATGCGGGTTTAATATCTCACCAATGTGGCATCCTCTTAGACTTGCTGAAGATTATGCGACCGCAGATATCCTTACCGGCGGTAGGGTCGTTTTTGGTGTTGGTAGGGGGTACCACACGAGGGAGGTAGAAGTTTTTGGAAACCCCATGATTGATGCGGATGCCAATAGGAATCTATATGAAGAGCAAGTCGAAATCATTAACAAGGCTTTTAATGAGGAATCTTTCAGTCATCATGGAGAAAATTACACTATCCCGCCAGAAGTTCCATATAGAGGTTATAACCTTAAGGACATAACGCTTGTGCCAAGACCTGTGAACAGACCAGTCGAATGCTGGCAGCCGATCGTGAGTGCCAGCGAAAGAGGTCTAGATTTTATGGCTCGACATAAGATGAAAGGGATTATCGGGGGAGGGGCGGCTGCTGGTGGGGCAAGTGATGAAGTGATTTACTCCTGGCAGAAAATGCAGGAGAAATATGGGACAGAGACGGAATTAGGTGGCAATTTGTGTGTGGGTTTCTCTTTCCACATAGCCGAGACAGAAGAAAAAGCGATAGAAGAAGCAAGGCCTTTTTATGAAGAGAATATGAAAATGTTCGCCCCACTAGGGTTTGTTAGAGGCCTTTCTGAGAACCAAATAAATGCTTTGGATAGCGGCTCCGCCGCTAGGTCAGCGGGACTACCTACGCTTGAGCAATCTGTTGAAGCGGGCAACTGGCTGGTTGGAACACCAGAATCAATCACTGAGAAGCTAATGAAGATCCAGGACAGATATCCGGGTCTCGACATGGTTAATGTGGGACAAGTAATAGGTACTCCCCAAGAGGTTATTGAAGAGCAATTACAAAGATTTGGAGAGGAAGTAATCCCACACTTCAGTTAAATTTACTCGTCGAGAAGTCTGAACTCCCCCAAATTTTATTCGAAAGGTGTGAAGTAAACCATGATCCAAATGGATGAATCGAAAAAAGTTTTAGTTATAACCCCACATCCTGATGACGCTGAAAGTGGTGCAGGCGGCACTATAGCCAAATGGAGCAGCCAAGGAGCAAATATTGCCTTGGTCGTCTGTACTAATGGAAACAAAGGTACGTCGGATAGGAATATTGATTCTGTAAAAATAGCAGCTTTGCGAAAAACGGAACAATCGGCAGCAGGGGAAGTTTTAGGGCTCTCTAAGGTAGTATTTTTAGATTATCCAGATCAAGGGTTAGAGGATAACGAAAAATTTAGAGCGCGGTTGGTTAGGGAAATACGAATTCATAGGCCCGATGTGGTATTAACGATTGATCCCGAACGTAAATGGATAAGACACCGAGATCATTACGTCACTGGAAGGGTAAGCTTGGATGCGATTTTTCCATATGCTCGAGACTATCTCGCCTATCCTGAAATGATCGCTGAAGGCTTGGAGCCTCACAAGGTTCTCGATGTTCTTCTGTGGGGTAGCGACGACCCTGATACATTCATTGATATTGATGAAAGTTTCGAAACTAAAATGGATGCGCTCTATTGCCACGAGAGTCAGATGAGTCAAAGTAGAGAGTTAGGTTCAAAAAGATGGCGGAACAGATTCGCTGAATATGGTCCTAAAGTAAATTCAATACTCGCTGAACCATTCAAAAGGCTGCGGATTCGCGGTTAGGATTTTTCGACCATTTCACCCAGTTGGTTTCGATTGGGATATTTTGTCCTTGTACCATCCCATGTATTTGGAAGTTGGCAAGATTCCGGCTAAGTGCTTGGAGTGTATTCTACTAATTTCTAATTCGACCTTTCGCTCCAACTCTGCCATCGTCCCATCGTTGTGTGTCACGATATCTGCGGCAGGCGCTCGATCTTCCCATTTCTGCTGACTTGCCAATCTCTGTTCAGCAGCTGTTTGGTCAAGGTTGTTTCTGGCCATTAGCCTTGATATGGCCAGATTGTCATCAACTGCGAACAACCACGTCACATCACTGAACTGACCGTAGCCTGCCTCAATAAAGTTAACCGCTTCCATGAGTCCAATGTCATGAGGAGCCAGTGAGTTTCTCCATCTTTTCATGACCCCACTGACTTCGGCGAAAATATCACCAATGGCCTCAGTTAATTTTGCCATTTCTTTGGGTTTGCCGAATACTTTTCCACCCAGAATTTTTCGATCGATGACTCCATGGTCATCAACCACCATCTCTCCGAAAGCTTTAACAATGCGATCAAAAGCTGGTTTCCCAGGGTCGTACATCCTGTGAACCAACCTGTCGGCATCGCAGTGTACTGCGCCCTTAGATTCTAGGAATTGGCAGGCAGTACTCTTACCAGAAGCTATTGAGCCCGTAATTCCAATGATCAATGGCATTCAAGTACCTCTGCTATAGAAAATGGAACCTCGACGCCAAATAAAATTGGAGCCAAGATCCATATTGTTTTGCCTTATCTATCGAACGCTTGCATCACTGACATAGAATTTATTTGTTTTGAATAGCCGCTGTAATTGCTGCTGGATTCATTGGAAGTTCAACCATTCGGACCCCTATTGCGTCGTATATCGCGTTGGCGATTGCTGCTAGAGGAGGAACCAGTGGCACTTCTCCGACGCCTCGGACTCCATATGGATGTAGTGGATTTGATACTTCCACAATAACGGGATCTATCATAGGCAAATCGAGTGAAGTAGGCATTCTGTAATCTAGCAGACTGGAATTCACCATTGCCCCTTCGTCATTCATGAAATATTCCTCATTAAGTGCCCATCCTATGCCTTGAACGACTCCACCCTGTATTTGCCCCTCCACATAGTCAGGATGAATTGCTTTTCCGGCATCTTGGGCGGCGGTATAACGAAGGATCTCGACTTTGCCCGTTTCTGGATCTACCTCTACGTCAACTATATGGGTTGCGAATGCACTTCCAGGCCCACGTGGGTCTAAGTTGGCTCTTCCGACGACAGGGCCACCAGTGTCAGGGAGCTTTGAAGCTAACTCGACGAAAGACATTTGCAGTACAGGATCGGATGAATGCCTAAATGCTCCATCAACGAGTTCAATGTCATCCAAAGATGCTTCCCACACTTCAGCAGCTCTTTGTAGAAGTTGTCTCTTGACGTCTTGGGCGGCTTCGTAACTAGCCCAACCGGTTTTAAAGGCTCCTCCGCTTCCCCCAGTCATCGATGTATAGCCAATAGTTTCGGTGTCTCCCACCTGTGGGTTTATATCCTCTACAGGTATGCCTAGTACTTCTGCAACATGTTGAGCAGCAACAGGTCTTAGGCCTCCAATATCCATTGAACCGATCGTAAGGTTCACGGTTCCATCAAAATTTACGTTGGCAATAGCACACGCAGCACCACTACCATTTATCCAAAACCCTGACGCAATACCACGTCCCCTTAAGTTACCTTTGAGACCTTGTCCAAGCGGAGTTGAATAATGTGAATGATCTTTAGCGGCCTGTGCTGTTTCGATGCACCCGATTTTTGGATTTGTGATACCTGATGGCCTAAGAGTACCTTCTTTGGCCCCGTTGATTATCCTGAGCTCAATGGGATCTATTCCAAGTTCTTCGGACAGTTCATCTAGCAACGTTTCAGCGGCAAATGATCCAATTGGCGCTCCTGGTGCCCTGTAAGCTGTGGTTTTTGGTTTGTTATCAACAATGTCATATGCGTCGATTAGAACATTTTCAATATCGTAGGGAGTGAAAATACAGTTGGCGGCCGCTCCAACAGGTGACCCGGGGAATGCTCCTGCCTCAAATTTCAGGTCAGCATATGCTGCGAGAATTTTCCCATCGTCGTCTGTTCCAATTTTCACGTTCATATATGACCCGGATGTTGGTCCGGTC
>CAYWYV010000093.1:0-5504 GCA_964462705.1 uncultured Dehalococcoidia bacterium | reverse complement strand
TTTGGAAAAGATTGTTGGAGAAGTAATTTAAGCTCTGTTTTTAGATTTTCAGTGTTTTCAGGATCTGAATTTGTTATTAGAGATTCGCTGGTTTTTCCTTCTTGATTTCTTATATGTTGGACTTTTTCCAACGGCATATAGACTATTGCAAATACGCCTCCAAATCCTAGCCCAGAATCATTGATAGGTATGAAATGTTGAGGGGTTAGACCAGTGCCGGAGACCTTAATTTTTTTGTTGCCAGGTAGTTCAATGATCGACGAATTGGGAATTCCGTTAGTTTCTGCGAATGTATGATCCAATACGGCATAATCGATTTTAGGTCCCGTGTCGTAATTTCCCCAATCTCCTTCTGTTAAATGAAGTTTGTCAATTTGAGGGGCACCTCTCGATTTGTCTATTCCCACTAGAAGACCTGGGGCTATAATCGATCCGTTAATTCCCTCGGCTTTAATTTGAGTTGGTAAAGATAATCTTTCTTCTATTCCTGTGATTAGTCCATTTTTCACCAGCGGTGCTAAAACTTCTCTAATTTTTCCTTCTTGGAATAGATTTCCAGTTTGCGAATACACTTTAAAATCATGCATGTTGGTCTTTGAGAAGCTCGCATCATTTGACTTGAGTCGCCAGGATGTCGTGCTCGATAAACCTGAATAAGTGCCTGTACCTATTGCTATTACGAAAGAAATTAAAATTACTTGAATCCATCGGGATCTTAAGTCTCGAAGGATCCATTTTACCCATAGAGCCCTATAGCTCACGGCTATTATTTCCAGTTACCATCTGAGTGCATCGACGTCTTTTTTGCCGTCAATAGGTGGTCCGTCACATATAATTTGCCCACTACTTAGTTGTATAACCCGATCGGCTATTTGGGCTATCTCGCGATTATGGCTTACAACAAGAACAGCACGATTCATGTTGGCTTGACTAACTAATAGTTTGAGTATTTGTTTGCCAGTTTCAAAATCCAGCTCACCTGTCGGTTCATCAGCGAGTAATATTGGATTGGAAGTGGCGAGAGCACGGGCGATAGCCACCCTTTGCTGTTCCCCTCCTGAAAGCTCGTGTGGAAAATGTGTTGACCTGTTTTCTAATCCAACATCTGCAAGAACGTTGGCTGCTGTGTCTTTACTCTTATTTCCTGAAACGTCGAGACCAAACTGAACATTCTCTTCTGCGGTGAGTCCGGGAAATAAGTTAAAGCTTTGAAATACGAAACTTACTGTATTTCGGCGGATTCGTGACAAACTTGAACGGTTTCCGGTAGAGAGGTCAAAACCTCCAATGGTCACTGTTCCTCGTGATGGTGTATCCAGGGCTCCAATTAAGTTCAACATGGTCGTTTTACCACAACCAGATGGTCCTAGTACTACCACGAACTCGCCCTCTTCAATCGATAATGTAACTTTATCGAGAGCTTTTACAGTAACGCTGCCTGTGTCATAGATTTTGGAAATATTGGATAGTTCGATTAGTGCCACCCTGTCACGCTTCCAATTCGTCAGGACTTTCTCCAGAGGGTTCTGATTCTTCACTTTCTTTAGGATCTGTTTCACCTAGGGGAGGCCACTGGATACGTTGGTCCAGTCTTGATACTGGGATTGCTGGCACAGTTTGTACTTCTACTCCAGCTTTAACACCAAGCTCCAAGGAGAATCGGGCAGCAGATTCGTTATCTGGTGCTTCAAGCACAGTAATAAAGTCGTAATCCCCCAATACTGCATATAGCCCCATGCATTGCACATCGGGCAAGTCGCTGGAATGAGCTGCATGAAGTATCACCTCTGGATCTTCATGCATTAAATTCCTGCCGTCTTGGTTAAGGCTAAGTAATAGGAAATATGTTGCCATTAGGAAACCCCTTCAATCTCTAGAACGTGACCGAACAATTGGGTCGAATAACCAGTCAGATTTACCAATCCAGTAGGGAAGGTTTTTGCTGACGCCAGCCCTCATCAGAGGGAAAAACTGTATTCATCATTACACGATCTATGTCTCCGTCGAACCAGTCTTCTACTGTGGATCTCCACTTTTTGTAGTGTGGGGCATTTCTGTGGGCGTCCAGGGCCGCTTCATCCTCATACACTTCGTATAGATGGAATAGATTAGATTCTTCAGAATTCTTTAGGATGTCAAATCTGAAACATCCAGGTTCATCTCTGACAGAACCTTGAGAATCTCCGAAACTTGCTTCTGTGAACTGATCAGAAAATCCTTCTTTGATTCGGATGGTAACGAATATAGAAATCATTTGTGGCTACTCCCAACGTGTTTTCTTCCTAGCAAAAGGGATTATAGAACCATGTGGGTTCAAAATTCCTTAGTCCTAGGGTTCTGTTTTTGGCAATAATTCGGCGGGATGCTGATTGTGCCAATCGGATTCGTCTTGAAAGTCCGCAGCGATAGATAGTATTTTGTTTTCCTGGAATGCTCTGCCCATAAATTGAATTCCGGTCGGAAGATTTTCTGGAGTGAATCCATTGGGTACAGACACTGATGGAAGCCCAAGGGCGTTTCCGGCCGCACCCATGATGTCACGTGAAGATCCTGTAATGGAGCCTCTAAATTCATCGTCTATTGGCGATGCTGGCGTGTTACGGGTGGGAGCTATTAATGCATCAAATTCAGACATGATGTCGTCTAGCTGATGGGCCATAATGCCTCGGATTCTGAGCGCTTTTATATAGTCCTTTGCCAAAACTGTGGTTCGGGCGTAGGGGCCGTATCTATCTTCTGGAGCGGTAAGGTGCCTCGCTAGTCCCTTTTCAGTGAATTCTTCGAATGCGCTTGATGACTCAGCTAACATTATTGTTCTGGTCACTTCTTCGTAGGGTAGATCTGGAAAGTCTATTTCGGCGATTTCAAATTTGTTCTCAAGATGTTTCACAGATGTAACGAAGTTAGATTGGACCTGTTCATCCATACCGTCTAAAACACCTTTGATAATGCCTAACTTATTCTTTCGGCCAACTTTCCTGTTATAGATGTATTTTCTGTTTGATGAAGATGGATCTTTATGATCCTTTCCTGCAATAGCTTCGAGTATTAATCCACAATCATCTGCTGACAAAGCTAACGGGCCAAGCTTGTCCAGTGTCCAAGATAGAGCCATTGCCCCATATCTGCTTACTCTTCCATAGGTTGGTCTTAATCCGGATATTCCACAATTATTGGCAGGAGAAAGAATAGAGCCCCATGTCTCAGATCCAATAGCGAAAGGAACTAACCCGCATCCAACCGCAGACCCAGATCCACTAGAAGACCCTCCTGCCCATGTGTTTTTGTCCCATGGGCTTTTACAAGGACCAGTAATAGAAGCATTGGGCTGCCTGTAACCCATACCTCCCGCCAGCTCTACCATTGCTAATTTTGCTATAAGAACGGCACCAGACTTTCTCAATTTTGAAACTACAGCAGCGTCATAACTGAAGGTTTGGTTTTCGAATAGTTTTGCGCCCCAGGTTGTTGGTATTCCTCCGGATGTCGCTAACAGGTCCTTGGCTCCGTATGGAATTCCGTGTAGTGGTCCCTTGTATTTGCCTTTGACTATTTCATTCTCGGCATATTTTGCCTGTTTTAATGCAAGGTCAGCCGTTATTGTCACTACGGAGTTATATTCTGGTCCATATTTTTCCAGTCTGTCTAGGAAATGCTTAGTAATCTCTACTGGCGAAATATCCCTGGATTTAATACTCAATCCGAGTTCTCTAACTGACTTAAATATTGGAGTTTCACTCATTATGGATTTCCCCTGAATCATATTCAGTGGTTTTCGCAAAAGGCACAAAGAGTGAAAATGGCTCAATATCGTTATCTAGCTTAACGTTCTTTAGGGCATGTGCATTTTTAATTATGTCTTCTACAGACTCCTTAACGTGAGCTATCTCATGATCTTCTAGAAAATGTCCGTATTTAGTAATAACCATGTTGGCCAAAAGCTTTTCCTCAGATTTCATATAGGTGCTCCTTTTTAACTTCCTCCCACAAGGAATCTTTCTCCTCAAGTGTCAGCATATTGAATTCTGATCCCCGTGAGGAGCTAATTTTTTCCATCGCACGAAAACGTTTTTCGAATTTACGGTTTGAATGTCTAAGGGACTGTTCCGGATCAATCCCCATTCTGCGCCCGGCGTTTACTAGGGTAAACAAAATATCTCCAAATTCTTCAATTCTTTCTTCTTCTGTGCTGCTGTTTGCGAGTTCATCAAACTCTTCTATGACCTTCGCGCGTACATCTTCTTCGCATTCCCAATCGAATCCGGTTTTTGCAGCTCTTCGTTGTAGAGAATAAGAGTGGGTGAGTGATGGCATACTTTTGGGAATACCGTCTAGTGCTGAGTTTCTGTCTTCTTTTTCATTTTTCTTTATTTCTTCCCATGTTTCCGTTAACTCTTTCATGCTATTTATTTGTTTTTCTCCAAATACATGAGGATGCCTTCGTATATATTTCTGAGTGACCGAGGCGAATATGTCTTTATCTCTAAAAAATCCGTTTGTAACACCGATGTTCATTTGAAAGGCCATATGAAACAGGACATCCCCAATTTCCTCAGTGATTTCTTTAACATCGTTGGATTCGATTGCATCCACCAATTCATAGCATTCTTCAACTAGCATTGGGATCAGTGTATTCATTGTCTGTTTTTTATCCCAAGGACAACCTTCAGGCCCTGTGAGGCGCTCTATTAACTTTTGAACACCCCTAAAACTGTCAGGGAACGTTGGATTATCCACAGGGTTGTTGTCTTTCATTTGTTTCTCCGAGTCTGCCATGGCGTGTTGACACCTCTTTATTTCTGAAAATAAGCTACTCATATGATCTTAAAACTTCTTTTTATTCTACGCTCCGCTCTTATCGTATTAATTGTTCCATTGTTGTTGGTGACAACTAACGTGCGATTGGTGGTGGATTCCCCATATATCTATAGCTACGGGTTTCAAAAATATGGTATTGAGTCAGTAACCGGGATAGAGATGAGACAGTTGGAGCTTGCTGGAAAGAAGATAAGAGATTACTTTTCTAACGATCAGGATTTTATAGTTATCAATATTGAACGCCACGGGCAGCAGATTAAAAACCTTTATAACCAGAGGGAAATTCTGCATATGAAGGACGTGAAGAATCTCATTCAGTTGACTTACTCTACACAGATATGGGGGTTTCTACTTCTATCGAGTTTGATCCTTATTGGGTTTTTATCAAGAACTCCAAAAAATTTGTCGAATGCTGTTGACATGATCAGTTGGGGTGGGGGACTAACTCTTGCTATTTCGGCGGTTATAGGAGCCCTATCACTTTTCGGTTTTCAAAGACTGTTTCTTTTTTTTCACTTGGTCAGTTTTGATAACGATCTTTGGATTCTGGACCCTAGACGTGATTATTTGATTATGATGTTTCCCCAGGGATTTTTCTTTGATGCAACTGTGATCATTGTGGTGCTGACTCTTGGTCAGGCGCTTTTGCTGTTGATAGTTCCAAGAATAATCAGAAAACTTCGTAG
>CAYWYV010000092.1:0-5722 GCA_964462705.1 uncultured Dehalococcoidia bacterium | reverse complement strand
AATCGTCTGCACCTTCACCTGAACTGCTTATACCTATTGCAATTAGACCACTAGCTCCCCTTGATCTAACAAAGTCGGTAAGTTCATCTATCTGCTTTCTTGTATAGTCCGAACATCCTGGAGCGGCGAATCCCTTTACTATTCCTCCCGAGTCTAATACATTTTGAAATACGTTAAATTCCACCGTCTTTGCAATGGGCGCTAGGTCAGCCATCTTGAGATCAAACCTTAAATCAGGCCTATCTATGGCATAGTCTCTCATTGCTTCTTCATAAGTGAGTCTGGGAAATGGTCTCCTGATGGTTTTCTCGGGAAATAAGTCGGTCATCAAACCTGTAAAAAGCTCTTCAGTGAGTCCTAATATATCTTCTTGCTCCACAAAGCTCATTTCCAGATCAAGTTGCGTGAACTCTGGCTGTCTATCTGCCCGAGAATCTTCATCCCTGAAACAACGAGCAATCTGAAAATATTTTTCTATTCCACCCACCATAAGGAGTTGTTTTAGCTGCTGGGGAGATTGAGGCAAAGCATAAAATGATCCTGGATAGAGTCTACTGGGAACTACGTGATCTCTTGCGCCTTCCGGCGTACTTTTTATAAGAATAGGAGTTTCAATCTCAAGAAAACCCGCATCATCCAAAAAATCCCTAATATATTTAACGACTTTATGTCTGACCACCAATGCCTCTTTCATTCCTTCCCGACGAAGATCAACATACCGATATCTCAACCTCAGGTTTTCGTCAACAGGCACCTCTTCATTGACATAGAATGGGGGAGTAAGTGACTGGTTTAGAACTTTAAGTTGCTCAGCATATACCTCCACAATACCAGTTGGCATATCGGGATTTTCAGTTCCAGCAGGGCGTTTTGTGACCTCTCCGATCACTTGCACCACCCATTCATTCCTCAAATCTTCCGCAATTTTATGGGCATTTGCAGCCGTTTCAGGATTAAAGACTACCTGCACTAATCCTTCCCTATCTCTCAGATCGATAAAAATTAAATTTCCATGGTCTCTACGACGATGAACCCAACCGGAAAGAGTAACGGCCTCTCCTACGTTATCATCGCGCAAAGCTCCGCAGCTAATGCTCTTAAGCAATATACCCTCCAGCACAGTTATGTTTGAGCTGTGTAAATAAAAAAACCATCATCCATTATCGCCTATCAAAATCTTTTCTGACGGATATACACATGTATGTTTCGGTTCTTCTAACACCAGCAATTTTTCCAACCTTACTGCGCAAGAACAAACCCAAAGACTCCGTAGAGGAGAACCTACCCCAAGCAAACACATCTACGGCACCAGTTGTCAAAGTGACATAGCCTATTTCATCAAAGGCGGCTAAACTAGCACATACGGGATCCATTTTGTCAGGATCAACTTCTAGCCCAATTATTACCTCAGTCGTCAAACCCATTTTGGCCGGATCGAGGCTAACATTCACGTGTACAACACCGCCATCTATTAACATCTTGAGGCGCCTACGTACCGTTCCCTCACTTACTCCAAGCGCTCTGGCAATATGCGCGTTGGAAGCTCTCCCATCTTTCTTTAATATTTGAACTATTTGACCATCTAAGTTGTCGACCACGACATCTTCTTTCATTCATATTCCCTTATTTTATTGAAGCGAATTTCTAGTCACTTCATTATACGTCTGCACTATATGACACGCATCCATATTGATGACTAAACACGAATAGAAGCTACGTATAGGGCTATTGCCAGAGCAATTAGCATATTGAAATTGGTAAAAAACCTATCGAGGTCAAGACACCTATGAAAGATATATATTTTAAAGTCCGACCTCTTCTTCTATTGCTCGTCAAACTAACTGTTTCTCCTATAAAAAACCCGCTTATCCCTATCGACGCCATAAACAGATAATAATTAAGATATGTCGGCAAGCTCGAAGCCCGAAGAGACAGCGCGAAAACAAATAGTATTCCACCAACCAAAAGCCCACAAAAGATCGTGATAATCAAAACCTTTACGAGAAGTTCTTTGGACAAATTGTAGGTAGGAATTTTGATATATCTTGAACAATCAGGACACCTGTAACCCACCGGAGATACTGTCATACATTTGGGACAAATCGTATCACCACATCTAGAGCATAAAAGACTTGATGGAACACCCTTATGCCGACTACAACGTCCATCAATGGTCGTCATACTTAACCTTGTAACCCCAAGTTATGCGTGGTCACAGTTGATCCAATCCTTTTTCGAAATAACATCCCTATCGAAAATTATTCTGAGGAGCATTACAAAAAGAAAATCGCCCCTCAAATTTGAAATCCGAGAATTAGACATCACCCGTTTAAGAACCATCAATACTAAAAGTCCAATTAAGAGCCACATAACATAGTTTTGCGATTCATAGATTAAAGTTAAAAAAATGAGCATAAGCAACGAGGCAATAGTCCAAGGGGCACTATCTTTGTAAATAAAACCTCTACCTATAACTCCAGATCCAATTGCCATGATAAGCATTTGCCACCACAATCCAAACCCAAGCACGACTCCAATTGAAGTTGCTACTCCTCTCCCTCCCTTAAATCCCATAAACACTGACCAATTATGTCCAGCTACTAGAGATAATGATGATAGCAGAAGAGTCCATATTGGAATGTCCAACCATAGAAATAAGAGAGTCGGGAGAAATCCTTTGACCATTGAATCAAAAAGTATCACAAGTAAACCTGACATCGTTCCGACACTACGAAATACATTTGAAGCCCCACTGTTGCCAGTCCCTAGCTGATGTATGTCCGCCTTTCGCCGATATCTTGTCCATATGTAGGCAGAAGGAAAAGAACCCAACAAGTAAGCAGTCGTTGGAATAAGAAAACCCATAATTAACTCTATGGTCATAAACTAGGTAGCTTTTAAGCTTTTTAAACGCTCTATCGACTCCATCGGGGGACCAATATCTCCTGGCTCAGGCTCAATTGGGTTACCGGCCGCATGATAGTCACTGCCGCCACAGGGAACAAGTCCGTATTTATTTGCCAGGAAAATCACCCGCTCTACCTGCTCCACAGAATAATCACCATAATAAGCTTCTATACCAACTATTCCATAATCAACAAGAGAGGCAATGGTGTTCTCCAATTCAAAAATCTCCCTTCTCCCAGATTTGGCTTTAGATTCCAAGGGGTGAGCCAAGACAGCTAACCCTCCGCTGTCAATTATCAAATCTACAGCTTCTTTAGGTTGAATTAATTTGCGGGGAACATAAGCAGGAGCCTTCCAGTTTATGAGACGGTCAAAAGCATCCTTCGGGTGCGACGCATAGCCTCTCTCTACTAACGCTTGGGCTATGTGAGGGCGTCCCACAGATCCTCCCCGAGCCAGTTCGGAAACTCTATCCCATGAGACGGGTGTGCCTGTCTGACAAAGTAGTGCCACCATACGTTCAGCACGAGTTCTTCTATCTTCTTGTAAGTCAGATAATGCCAACTGAAGAGAGTGGTTATCCCTATCAATGAAATATCCGAGGATGTGTATCTCGCCCCGTTGGGCCTTCGCACCGAATTCAATACCTGGAATGAGATCTAACCCTTTTTCAGATGCGATTATCTCGCATTCATCAAGACCAGATGTTGTGTCATGATCTGTAACGGCCACCGTGTTGAGCCCACGTTCCACACACAGAGTTAGCAAATCAGACGGAGACAATCTCCCATCTGAATGTGTCGTATGCAAATGTAAGTCTGACTTTATTGAATGATCCATTTAAAAACCAGGCCACGCTATTCGAACACAATTTAAATTGTTCTTGTGCGAGCAAAAATACTAAAAATCACTTAGCGTGCATACTCGATGGATCGTTTTTCTCTAATCACGACAACCTTAATCTGCCCAGGATAAGCCAATTTCTCCTCGATACTTTTGACAACATCCCTAGCCAAAGTGCTGGCAGATACATCATCTATTGACTCGGGTTCAACCATGATCCTGACTTCTCTACCAGCTTGAATTGCAAAACATTTCTCTATGCCTTCAAAACTACCAGCGACTTCTTCAAGCTCTTCCATCCTCTTTATGTAGTTTTCAACCGTATCTCTCCGAGATCCCGGTCTTGCAGCACTAAGGGCGTCAGCTGCCGCAACAAGGAATGACTCAACAGAAGTCATTTCATCATCATGGTGCTCCGCAATACAAGAACAAATTCTTCTGGATACGTTGTATTTTTGAGCAATATCAGCTCCAATCTGCGCGTGTGGGCCTTCAATCTCATGACTGAGTGCCTTGCCAATATCATGAAGCAAACCACCGACCTTGGCGACCTTTACATTAGCTCCAATCTCTGCCGCCATTAAGCCGGCCAGATGTGAAACCTCTAGGCAGTGCATTAGAACGTTCTCACCATAGCTATAACGATATTTAAGCCTACCTACCAATCGAATAATCTCTCGATGCAATCCCCGAACATCAGCCTCTAAAACGGCATCTTCTCCACTTTTCCATATGGATTCTTCAACCTCTTCCGTGGCTTTTCTCGTCATGTCTTCGATACGAGCCGGGTGAATCCGGCCGTCCGCGACTAATTTGGTTATAGCAAGTCGGGCTATCTCTCTACGAACTGGATCAAAACAAGACAGGGTTACGGCTTCGGGGGTATCATCAATAATTAAATCTACCCCTGTCGCGGCTTCAATAGCTCTTATGTTTCTTCCCTCACGCCCGATCAAACGGCCCTTCATATCATCACTAGAGAGGGGAACACGACTCACCGTCGCTTCAGAAACAACATCAGAAG
The DNA here is from genome assembly GCA_964462705.1 of uncultured Dehalococcoidia bacterium. Lineage (GTDB taxonomy): Bacteria > Chloroflexota > Dehalococcoidia > Lucifugimonadales > UBA826. The sequence goes on along the minus strand of CAYWYV010000092.1, from coordinate 948 downwards.
CAAGGCGTTGTATGGCCTGACCAAGCACCATCCTAGCCTTATCATTAGCCTCTGTCCGCGCTTCTTCCTCCATATCTCTATATTTGATAGCTAATTCATGAGATATGTCGTCCTCAGCCTGTCTCGTGATGAAGTCCCTAGCTTCATCCATAGATAAGTCTGCCACAGCTTCTAATTTTATAACTTGCTGATCTTTAACCTTTTCTGCGTCAGAGTAGAGTACCTCTATCTCTTTTTCACGTTCGGTAGTTCTATTCTCACGCTTTTCTAGGTTCCTAGCACGACCTTCTACATTTTCTTCTCGGTTAGAAACTCTGCGTTCAACCATGCGAAGTTCAGAACGTCTTTCCCTGACTTCCGATTCTCCTTCACGGCGCGACTGCAGAATCTCTTCTTGTGCCTCCAGTAACATAGCTCTACGTTCTTCACGGGCTTTCACCAGAATACTCTCAGCCCCTGCGATGGCTGCTTTCTTTCCAAAAAGTCCCTGGATGTGCCTGAAAACCAGGCCTATTACTGCGCCAATTATTAGACTGCTGGGGACGGCTATCGCTAATATAATCAAATCCAAGCGATTCACCTTCCTATTAAATTATCAGGATGTCACATGCATGAATCATCCTTCATTATTATAGTAGGCAGAACCGAAAATTGTGTCAAGGAATATAGAGTTACTAGGCACTCGGGAACAAAAAAAGTCTCTTTTAAAATCCGAAGGGGTTACCTTTTTTCTGAGCCATCCCCCTCATCATCTTCTCCTGGCCCTTAGGTGAAGCAAATTGCTTCATCATCTTTTGAACCTGTTTAAACTGATTAAGTAACTGATTTACATCCTGAGGAGCAGTCCCACTCCCCTTAGCTATTCTTCTACGTCTGCTCCCACCTATTAATTCCGGTCTTTGACGTTCAATCTTCGTCATAGATCTAATAATCGCCTCCGACTTAGAC
>CAYWYV010000091.1:0-5760 GCA_964462705.1 uncultured Dehalococcoidia bacterium | reverse complement strand
CCTGTGCAAATAGACGGTCTCGACTGAAGTCTTTTCAAAATCCTTGCAGTCTCAGTTGCATGGTGTCTTGAGAATTTTCAAGCGAATCGAATCCCGATACCCCAACACCTATCAACCTGTAGGAGTTTTTTTGATTTAACTCCTGACTGAGTAGGTCGATGGCAATATCTGCTATTTCTGAAGAAAGTTGAACTGGCTCAGTAACAGAACGCTGTCTAGTAACCGTGACAAAATCTGAAGACCTCAACTTGAGTTTAACTGTCTTTCCTCTCACCCCTCGAGATGATAAAGATACGCCAACATCATTGCTGAGTCGGATGACAATTTCTCGCAATATCTCGGGATCCTCTGAATCATCTACCAAGGTAGTTTCCGAGCTAAATGATTTTCGCTGACGGTGTGTAATCACAGGTCTGGGGTCCTCTCCAAGACACATATTTCTCACAGACCTACCGTTGGATCCAAAATTAGATTCAAACCACGATATATCTCTTATTGCCAATTCTCCAATCGTATTAATCCCGTAGGAATTCAGCCGCTCCATGGTCTTAGGTCCGATGCCCCAAATAGATTGAATAGGCAATGGAGATAAAAATTGTCTTTCAGTCCCCGGTCTCACAACAGTTATGCCATCTGGTTTATTCATATCGGATGCAATTTTGGACACACATTTCGACGTGCCCACACCCACAGATATCGTCAGAGAAAGCTCATCCCAAACTCTCTTCCTGAGTGCCTGGGCTATCAACGGCGGAGTGATTTCACTAGTTTCGCATTCAGTGACGTCCAGATATGCCTCGTCCAAGGAGAGAGACTCGACTAATGGAGTTATGCTACGGAATATGTCCATAACCTTGCTAGATACAGATCGGTAAATTTCGAATCTGGCTGGTCTACGAATAAGTTGAGGGCAAAGCCTATAAGCCCTGCTCATAGGAATTGCAGAACGTATCCCGAATGTTCTTGCTTCGTAGGAAGCGGATGCCACTACCCCTCTATTTTCAGGCTTACCTCCTACGACAACAGGTTTACCGTTTAATTCTGGGTAATCTCTTTGTTCAACTGAAGCATAAAACGCATCGAAGTCAGCATGAATTATCGCTTTGTACTGTTCAGCTAAACGTAGGTCATCAGTAGGCATGGCTACGTTTATCCAATCGACTGAATAATTCTTTCGATGGTTGTGTTCTTGAAATTGTTTAGGTCATCCGCATCTTTGAGCAAAGTACCGATCGTTTGAGATACAACTTCTGGGTCCAAGTGGTCCATATGCAGAGCAACCATAGCTGTGGTCCAATCTAACGTTTCAGAGACTCCAGGATTTCTTCCAAGCCCCTCTGTTCGTGTCGCCTGCACGAATTCGCATACCTGACGGGCAAGCTGTTCAGAGACACCCTCCACTTTTTTTCGAACTATTTGAAGCTCCTTTTGAAGCTCAGGATAATCGACCCATAGATATAGACACCTTCTTCTTAAAGCATCCGATAAATCACGGGTCCTGTTAGAAGTGAGTATCACGAGTGGTTTATTGGATGCTTTGATCGTTCCAAGCTCTGGTATTGTTACTTGAAATTCGGAAAGAAGTTCCAACAAAAACGCCTCAAATTCTTCGTCAGCCCTATCAACTTCATCAATCAGCAATACGGGCGATTTTTCCTTGGTCAAAGCTGATAAAAGAGGTCTTTCGAGTAAAAACTGTCTCCCGAATATTTCTGTTTCCATTTCATTGGGAGACAGATTTCCACCTTCATTCATTCGAATCCATAAAAGCTGTTTCGGATAATTCCATTCATACAGAGCCGCATTTACATCTAGGCCTTCATAACATTGAAGTCTTATTAGTTCGGTATGCAGTAACTCTGACATGGTGGTTGCAATTTGAGTTTTACCTACCCCTGCCCTACCTTCTATGAGTAGCGGTCTCTCGAGCACCTGAGCCAAGTGTAGAGAAGTAGCGATCGCTGGATCAGCCACATAGTCAAGGTTATTCAAATTCTCAACCAGATTAGTAACTTCGTCGGAGTTGTTATACCCGATGGTCATAATATGATCTTTCCTCAAAAAAACATCTACCCTACCCTAGCCATGTGGCCAAAGGCAGGGCAGACAGTGATTTATTAGATGCGTTAATAAGCAATCTTACGCGTCAGAATCTCGAATAATCCTCCAAACCTTCTCAGCCTTCGCAGGCATATCAATATGCTTTACGCCATAAGGCTCAAGTGCGTCTACCACAGCGTTTATTACTGCAGGAGAACCAGCAATAGTAGCGGTTTCACCAGCGCCCTTTACACCCATGGGATTAACAGGTGAAGGTGTAACAGTGCGGTCAAGTTCATACATAGGTACATCAGAGGCCCTAGGTACCGCGTAATCCATCATACTCCCTGTCAAAAGCTGTCCTGTTCCATCATAAATCGCCTCTTCTTGAAGCGCCTGCCCAACTCCTTGTGCTGCTCCTCCGTGGACCATACCGTCCACTATTAAGGGGTTTATTACGTTCCCGACATCGTCGACAGCGATATATCTAAGCAAGGTAACTTCCCCAGTGGATTTATCAATTTCTACCACTGCGATATGGGTCCCACCAGGCCACGTAAAGTTCTTAGGATCGAAAAAGCTCATTGCCTCTAGTCCTGGTTCCATGTCTTCTGGAATATCCTCAGTGTAATAATAGGAGGCCAAAGCAATTTCCTGAATGGTTTTTCCCTCAGATGGGGCACCTCTCACAAATAATTTCCCATCCTCAAATTCAATGTCCTCTTCCGAAGCTTCAAGAATATGGGCTGCCAGCTTCTTAGCTTTTTCCTTTATTTTCGTGGTACTCATATGGATGGCACCTCCACCCACAGCAGCGCTTCTGCTACCGAATGATCCCGTACCCATTTGGATCTGAGATGTGTCACCGTGAATTACGTCTATGTCCTCCACAGGTATGCCCAACTCAGAGGAAACTAACTGAGCAAAGGCAGTCTCATGACCCTGACCATGCGATGATGAACCCGTAAAAACGGATACTTTACCGGTCATGTGTATCCTGACATTGGCACTTTCCCATAACCCAGCTCTTGCTCCCAATGTACCTGCTACGGCAGAGGGAGCCGCCCCACAAATTTCCACATAGGCAGACAACCCTATACCGAGAAGTTTTCCTTGTTCTCTCGCCTCTTGCTGTTCTTTCCTAAAGTCATAGTATCCAACCATTTCAAGGGCCCTCTCGAAAGAGGCAATGTAATTTCCGCTGTCATAGCTAACCGTAGTGGCTACTTCATATCCGTCCTCAAAAGGAGGAATAAAATTCAATTTTCTTACTTCCGCGGGATCCATGCCAATTTCTTGTGCAAAAAGATCAACCGCTCTCTCAACAGCATAAGTTGCCTCGGGCCTACCAGCTCCTCTATAGGCATCAACCGGCGTGGTATTGGTAAACGGAGCGATCACTTTGCAATAGATGTTGGGGATTTTGTAGGGTCCGGACAACATAAGTCCATATAGCCACGTTGGAATTAAAGGAGCAAAGGTTGATAGGTAGGCTCCCATATTAGCTAGCGTCCTGACATCGAGTCCCGTTATCGTGCCATCCTTATTACCAGCAATTGCAATATCGGTAATATGATCACGTCCGTGGGTGGTAGCCAAATAACCTTCAGATCGAGACTCAATCCATTTGACAGGCCTCTTAAGGTTCTTTGCAATTATCGGTGCTATCACCTCTTCGGCGTATAGATATAGTTTGCTTCCAAATGCCCCCCCAACATCAGGAGCTATCACTCTTATTAAGTGTTCAGGATGGCCGGTGACTAAGGCCAATAACACTCTTACCAAGTGAGGTATTTGCGTGGAAGTCCACATTGTTAACTGATCGGTTCCCGAGTTGTAATCCACCACTACACCACGATTTTCCATCGCAGTCGGAATTAATCGCTGATTTACAAATCTCTGGGTTACCACAACATCAGAGGAGGACTTGGCTTCTGAAACACTTCCAGCATCAACTTCCCACTCAAAGGCAGTGTTGCTTGGTGCATCTTCATGAAGCTGTACGGCGCCATCCGCCAAAGCGTCGTTCATATCTATAACCGCATCTAATTCCTCATATTCCACATCAACAACTGAAGCGCCATCTGAAGCCTGGGCAGCAGACTCTGCCAGAACAGCGACCACAGCATCCCCCACATATCTAACCCGATCAACAGCTAGAGGAGGATGAGGAACTTCTTTTGTATCTGGTACCACCCACCCGCAGGGAAGGGATCCAAGCTCCTCCTTGAGGTCCTCACCCGTAAATACGGCGATCACTCCCGGAGACTTCAAAGCTTCAGCGGTGTCTATCGACTTTATCAAAGCATGTGCTAGTGGGCTACGAACCAAAACCATATGGAGCATGCCAGTCAGAGTCACATCTTCTACATACGTCCCCTGACCTGTTATTAGGCGGGGATCTTCTTTTCTCTTTAATGCCGCACCAAATGCCGCAGTAGTCATGGAATTCACCTCTCCTGAATCACCAATTTTTCTTTTACTTCCGTAGTTACCATATAGCTAAAAGAGCTACGCCACTAGCAACTTCAAGCATTCAACGGGCTGCGATCGAACCGAAAAATCAAGGCGAAAATTAGTATGCCCTTTATATACAGCCCGAGCGTAATGTATATCAGAAATAACTACTATTCAACTGAACAACTAATGTCTAGGAATAGTGCAGACTTGTTTAGTTAGGCGTCCCATTTTCCAAAGTTATCGAAGTGTTGACTATTTAATGGTTCCACTATAGACTTTCTAGTGTGGTCGAAATGCGCCTACCGTCCATATATTATCGTCTTAAAACAGCTGCGCCTCCGGGCGTCTTTTTTATTTTCATCTCAATTATTCGGGTAATTAAGGCCTCTGCTTCAAAAAAACCCATAATCACTTCATGAAGGGGTGTGAGTTCTGATGACATCTTCCGCTACCAGAAACAATATCGAAATATTTCCTGGAACAAAGTCTTTTTCCAAGATTAATAAGGTACTAGACGTACCTGACCTAATCGATGTGCAAAAAGACTCCTTTGATTGGTTTACCAAAAAGGGCTTGACCGATCTATTCGAGGAGATATCCCCGATCGAGGACAATCAAGGTCAAAACTCACGCTTCTCGCTTAAGTTTATTGACCACGATTTTGAAGAAGCTAACTTTACTGAAGAGGCATGTAGGTCACAAGAGAAAACTTTTGACGCTTCGATGTACGTAACTGTTGAGCTTCAGATTAACGCTGCTGGGCCCGGACAAGGTGAAGTTAAAGAGCAGAGATTATATGTTGGAAATATCCCCATGATGACCTCTGCAGGCACCTTCATCATCAACGGAGCTGAGCGAGTTGTAGTTAGTCAGTTGGTTCGTTCTCCTGGCGTTTATTTCAGTGAAGACAGGGATCCAGGTTCTGGTCGCCCACTAGCGGCAGCGAAATTGATTCCCTACCGTGGGGCCTGGATGGAATTTGAAACAAGCAATCGCGATGTAATCTACGTAAAAGTAGATAGAAAGAGAAAAACGCCCGTTACCACTTTGTTGAGGGCACTCGGATACGAGACGAATGAAGAAATACTTGAACTGTTTGAGGATGTAGATACAAATATCGATCACCAGTTCATGCAAACAACTATCGATAAAGACGGTGCAGTTACAAATACCGAAGAGGCTCTGGTCGAATTTTACAGAAGATTACGACCAGGCGAGCCACCTAACGCCGAGAATGCTCGTGGTCTTATAAACACATTG
>CAYWYV010000090.1:0-5796 GCA_964462705.1 uncultured Dehalococcoidia bacterium | reverse complement strand
TATTGGAGGCGGTATGGCTGCCACTTTTCTTGCAGCAGAATCGGTTTTTGTTGGTGATTCACAAGTTGAAGAAGCTTTTATAGACTCCGCAAATCAACTTATGAAAGAATCTCGGGCTCTTGATTGCGAAATCGTATTACCGAATGATGCGGTGGTATCTAAGTGTTTTGATCCAGATTCCTCGAATAGGATATGTGACGTATCCGATAATAAAGATGGAGAGATGCTCCTGGATATAGGTCCAAGTACCACACTACTATTTAAAGATGTTTTGAGCGCAACGGCTTCGGCTCTCTGGAATGGACCAATGGGAGTTTACGAATGGCCCCAATATTCAAAAGGAACTAGGGCAGTAGCCGAATCGCTTTCCAGGGAGAATATTACATCTGTGATTGGTGGAGGTTCTACTGTGGACGCAGTTTCAAGTCTGGGTTTAGAAGCCCGTATGGAGCATGTCTCCACAGGTGGTGGAGCTTCACTTGAGTTCCTGGAGGGACGAGATCTACCTGGAATAACGTCTCTGATAGATATTTGATTTCCTCAAAGTTAGGAGAATGTAGTAATTGATTGATTTCCCTTATTTATCGGATGTTGTGCGATCGACTTCTTCCAAGATCGTTATGGTTGTTGTTGATGGCCTAGGAGGCATGCCGCACCCGGACTATGGTAAATCTGAGTTAGAGTTTGCTGATATCCCTATACTCGATACTTTGGGTTCGACTTCGTCGGTCGGAGCAACCATTCCTGTGGCGCCTGGTATTACTCCCGGTAGCGGACCGGGCCACATGGCCTTGTTTGGATACAACCCTGTTAAGTATTTGTTGGGGAGGGGTATTTTGGAAGGTATGGGCATTGGGGCGGATATTTCCCAAGGAGATGTTGCCGCAAGAGGAAACTTCTGCGTTCTTGACACAGAGGGAAGTATCGTAGACAGACGAGCCGGTCGTTTGGATACTGAAACGTGTAAAGTCCTTTGTTCCAAATTAAACGAGATCCAATTAGATGGAGTGGATTTCGATGTATATCCAGTTATGGATTACCGTTTTGTTTTGGTTTTGAAGGGAGGGAATTTATCCCCCAACATTTCAGAAACCGACCCCCAGGTTGAAGGGGTGCTTCCTTTGCTATCACAACCATTTAATTCGGAGGCACAAATCACAGCTAACTTCATTAAGGAATTCGTATTAAAAGCGACTGAATTATTAGGTTCTGCCGATAGTTCAGCTAACGGTATCCTCCTTAGAGGGTTTTCTGGTTTACCAACACTGCCTGATTTTGCTAATCAATATGCTTTAAACCCCGCCGCAATTGCTGCATATCCGATGTATAGAGGACTGGCGGGATTGATAGGCATGGACATTTTGGAAAGTGGTCAGACATTTGAGAGTGAAATAGATGTCTTGGAAGACAATTTTCACCAAGGGTATGATTTTTTCTTTCTCCATTACAAACCCGCAGATAGTGCAGGGGAGGATGGGGATTTTCTAGCTAAAGTGAGTCAATTAGAGAACTTTAATAGGGATATTCAAAGAGTTATTGATTTAAACCCCGATGTTTTGGTTATTTGTGGAGATCATTCAACGCCATCGTTCACAGCCTCTCATAGCTGGCATCCAGTGCCTTTTATGATCAACTCTCAGTATTCGGAGGGTACATCGGCAGTATTTACCGAAAAAGCCTGCAGGACAGGGGCAATCGGCACAATACAAGCCGAGCAGTTAATGTTTCAGGTACTAGCTCACGCTAGTAAGCTTAACAAATTCGGTCCATGATATATATCTTAATATGACAATATATATTTTCGCCAATTGGAAAATGAACTTAACAATGAGGGATTCTGTTTCATTAGCAGCTGATGTTCTGGACAACAGCCAATTTTTAAATAATAAAGTGTGTATATCGATTTTTCCTGGAACTCCGAGCATTTTTCCTGTTTATGAAGTAATTAAGGGAAGTGGTATTCATGTCGGGGCACAGAATGTCTACGCTGAAGCTTTTGGATCATTCACTGGTGAGACCTCTATCCCAATGATAGAGGAGGCTTGCGATTATCTATTAGTGGGGCATTCTGAACGTAGACGTTTGTTTAGAGAAACTAATGCAAACATAAACAGAAAAATAGCTATGGCTATTGAATACGGTATACAACCGGTTTTATGTATCGGAGAAGGGGACGAATCAGCATTAAGTGACAGGAAAGTAGAGACAGAACTCTCTAATCAGATTACCGAAGCTTTAAGTGAGCTATCCCCTTCAGAAATATCCCAAGTGTTATTTGCTTATGAACCTTTATCAGCTATAGGAAGTGGCGTTCCTGCTCGCCCCGAATCAGTTAGTAAAAAAGCGGGCTTTATAAAGGAAACAGTCATAAATATTTCAGACTCGAAATTGCGGATAGAGGACTTGTCAGTTTTGTACGGAGGCAGCGTAACTGTGGAGAATGCAGCCTCTTATATGGAACTTGAAAATGTTGATGGATTGTTGATTGGAGCGGCTAGCTTGAAGTCGGACAGTTTTATAAAAATTTGTCATTTAGCCGCAAGCACTGACTAGCAGAGAAATTTGTAATGATAGTGATTGTGGGTCCCACTGGGGTTGGTAAAAGTGCACTAGCTTTGGAACTGGCCAGGAAGATCTCAGGAGAAATTATTAATGCTGACAGTATGCAAATATATAAATATATGGATATTGGAACAGCCAAGCCAACTAAAGAGGAATTCTTAGCCGCTCCTCATCATCTTTTCGATATTTTAGAACCTGATGAGGAATTTAACGTAAGTCTCTTCAAAAATGAAGCGAGCGAAATAATCAGAAAAATAGAGTCTGAAAACTCTGTCCCGATCGTCGTAGGGGGAACAGGCCAGTATGTATGGAGTCTTTTGGAAGATTGGCAATTCTCAGGGGGAGGGTCAGAATCAAAATCCTTTCGGAATGTTCTGGAGAATCGGTTAGAGTCTGAGGGATTAGGATCGTTAGTAGAGGACCTTATTGATATGGATCCTAAGTCAGGTTTCTTTATCGATTTGCAAAACCCTCGGAGGGTCATAAGGGCACTGGAGAGGCTGCACCAAGGATTAGCGGCAGTTACTCCGAGATCTCGTCAATCTACTATACTTCCGAACACCCTCATTGTCGGCCTTTCTATGCCTAGGCAACAGCTTTATTTGACTGTTGATAGGAGGTTTTCTCAAATGGTGCAAAGAGGTTTTGTATCCGAAGTTAACAAGCTAACCAGCATGGGATATAAGCCTGGATTAAAATCGATGGATGGGATTGGATACCGGGAGATTTGTGAATACTTGGTTTCTGGATGCACATGGCAAAATACTGTCGATACGATCAGGACTAGAACGCATAGACTGGTAAGGACTCAGTCTAACTGGTTCAGGCCTGATGACAACAGAATTAATTGGTTTGACGTTCCTTCAACTGATATTTCTAAGATCGTTGATAAAATTTGTTTTCTCCATCAGGCCTGTTAGGGTCTCTTATTGTTCTGATAGTTACTAAGTTACTCAGATAATTAGCTCAAGTGTAAAATTACCTAATAAAGTATTTTGAAGGTTCAAATGCAATGAAGTTTACTAAGATGCACGGCGCGGGAAACGATTATGTTTATGTCAATGGATATGTCCAATCCCTAGACTGGCCTGTTATTTCAGAAAAAATCAGTGATAGGCACAAAGGAATAGGCGCTGATGGCCTTATCGTTGCCGCATCATCTAAAATTGCAGATCTCAAGATGCGTATGTTCAATGCTGATGGGTCAGAAGGGGAAATGTGTGGCAATGGAATACGCTGTTTGGTCGCCTTTGCTATGTCAGAAGGGTTGGTAGATTCTAATGCCAACGTCATATCAGTAGAAACTGGGGCAGGGGTGCTAGATGTACGTCCCACTTATGGGAATAGTGGCATGAATGGTGCTACTGTAGACATGGGTGAGCCGATATTAAGACCGTCAGTTATACCAGTGGATTTAACGGATGAATCTTTTCCGGTTGTGGATTATCCACTGGATGTAAATGGGAGAAAATTCTTAATGACTTTTGTGTCTATGGGAAACCCTCATGCCGTTTCCTTTATTGAAGAAGATGTTTCTAGTTTTCCACTTGAAGATATTGGACCAATTGTTGAAAATCACAAAATGTTTCCTAACAAAGTTAATTTTGAGGTGGTAAATGTGGTTAGTGAAACCCATCTTAAAGTTAGAGTTTGGGAAAGAGGTTCTGGTATAACCATGGCTTGTGGAACCGGGGCCTGTGCTGTAGTTGTGGCAGCACATATGAAAGGTTTGGTAGGAGACCAAGTTAATATAGAACTTCCTGGTGGGATGCTCGGAATTAACTGGTCTGGGAAGGGTTCTATTCTTATGGAAGGACCAGTTGAAGAGGTATATAGAGGGCAATGGCTACCTCAGGTAAATTAATTTAGGGCTCTGTTGGTTATTTATCAAATAGTTTGGAGAGAAGGGTGCAAATGAAATTTGCTGAAAGATTGGACAGAGTTCCACCGTACTTATTTGTCGAGATAAGCAGGAAGATAGCGGCCAAGAAAGCACAGGGGATTAATGTAATTTCCTTTGGAATTGGAGATCCAGATATTCCAACTCCTGACCGAGTGGTAGAAGAACTGCGAACAACAGCTACCGATACTCAAAATCACAGATATCCTGAAACAGACGGGCTGCCTGAATTTAGAATAGCTGTGGCTGATTGGTACAGTGAACGATTCGGAGTGACCCTTGACGCCGATAAAGAAATTCTTCCTCTTATAGGGGCGAAGGAGGGAATTGGCCATGCTTCTTTATGCTTTATTGATCCAGGAGATATAGCCCTCGTCCCTGATCCTGGTTACCCTGTCTATTCTGTAGGTACTTGGTTTGCTGGAGGTGAATGTCATTGGATGCCTTTACAGGAAGAGAATGGATGGCTACCCGTTCTTGCTGATATTCCTAACGATGTTGCTAGAAAAGCCAAGGTAATATGGCTAAATTATCCTAATAATCCGACAGGCGCAGTCGTGGACTCCGCTTATTTTTTGGAAGTTATCGACTTTGCTCGCCAACATGATATCGCTGTCCTCCATGATGCCAGTTATACCGAGGTTGCATTTGATGGATATAAACCCACAAGTTTCCTTGAAGTCCCAGGTGCAATCGATGTCGGGTTGGAGTTTCACTCTCTGTCAAAAAGCTACAACATGACTGGCTGGAGGGTAGGTACCGCCGCGGGTAACAGAGAGATGATTGATGCTCTTATGGTAGTGAAATCTAATCTAGATTCTGGCATCCCCAACGCGGTTCAGTATATGGGTATAGAGGCTTTAAAAAGTTCTGAAAAGGAAATAAGTGAAAGGAATCTTATTTATGAATCTCGCCGAGATCGGGTAGTTGCCAGTCTCAATCGCATTGGTCTCAAAGTGGATCCGCCTAGAGCCAGTCTTTATGTGTGGGCCCGCATACCAGATGGATTCACATCTGCTGAATTTGCGGAGTTAATTTTAGAAGAAACTGATGTGGTAGTCACCGCCGGTAATGGATATGGCCCAAGCGGCGAAGGATACATACGATTATCTCTCACGATATCGGAAGATGATTTGGATGAAGGCCTGAAACGTCTTGAAAGTTGGAAAATTCCTTCGTCTTAACATGGAGGATTTTTAATCTCTAAGAACACCATAGATGTTAGTCGCCGAAAAGAACGGGCACTATTGGTAGGCGTGCGTACGAGAAATAAGAGGGAAGTATGGGGGTTAAAGGATTCTCTTTCAGAACTTTCTGAATTAGCGGAAGGTGCT
>CAYWYV010000089.1:2451-5894 GCA_964462705.1 uncultured Dehalococcoidia bacterium | reverse complement strand
AAATATTAGATTACATTGGGTTCATAGAGTACGATGTGCTCAATGGCAGAGTTGGCGGGAAAGCGTTGAAAAGGGTGTATTACTTTCTTATGCACCCGATAGGGGGCGATTTTTCGCTACATGATAAAGAGTTTGATGTCGTACAGTGGATTAGTGGGTCAAATATTCCATCGATGCTAACTTATGATAACGAGGTAGAAATTGTTCAAAAAGGCCTTTCCCTGGTCAAGAGAAGACCAAAAGGAACTCCCTGAGGTAGATATTGCTGGAAGTCTGGTTCGAATCAGAGAGAAACGAACAGAAGATATTCCTGATGAGTACTCTTGGAGAGTAGATGAGGAGCTATCTCGTCTGGATGCGACGAGACCTCTTACCATGTCGTACGAGGATTTTTTCCGATATACAAGTGAAGAGATGCAATTTCAAAGTTATCGTTCAAAGCGTTTGGCGGTCGATACGTTGGATGGTCTACATATTGGGAATGTCATGTACTATGACTTCAACCAAAGGAACTCTGAGGCTGAACTTGGCATAATGATTGGAGATAAAGAATATTGGGGGAAAGGGTACGGAACTGACATAGTTGTCACACTGTTAAATTATCTTTTCACAACTCTGGAATTAAAAAGGGTGTATCTTCATACTTTGGCCTGGAACTATCGTGCTCAGGCCTCATTCACAAAATCAGGGTTCATAGAAGTGCGGCCGGTTAGAAGAGGTGGACAAGATTTTGTACTTATGGAGGCACTTAGTGCTAACTGGGGGCCAGATAAAATACCAGATCCGACCCCAGAGTAATTGTGGGTTTGTAAGTACATTACCGGATTAGAGATCTATACTCATAAGCTCATCTGAAAACAGGATTTCCCCGTCGTAGATATTTCTTAGATCTTGAATAGTTCTATCCTTTACCTCTTGCTGGGATAGATGTGGTCCTATATGGACTAGAACTAGTCGTTTAACTCCAGCTTCCTGGGCCATGGTAGCTGCTCCCTCCGTACCGCACTGACCACTCGATTCTCCAGTTTCATCCATGACTGATTGTTCATCCCAGCACATACAGAGCATCATGTCAGCATTCTTTGCCAGGGTTGTGACTGAGTTGCAAGGCTGGGTGTCTCCGGTAAAAACTATGCTTCCATCTGGTGTTTCAAATCTATAAGCGAGGGAGTCCAAATAAGGTTGGACGTGCTCTCCTGGAGCAGCATAAACTTCCCAATCGTTGGCTGTATAAACTTTTCCAGGACCAACGTCTTTCGCGTTTTCGTTTGGGGGTTTTCTAGGAAGTGTGCCTCCCCTGTTCACATGTATCTTTTGACTTAAGGGGTGATTTACTCTCGCTATCCAGTCATGAGCAAATAGCCCATGTTTTTCATCCAGAATGCCATGCGTGATTTTTTCTGTAAGTGTGGGGCCAAAGACTTTTAAAACATCCTCTTTCCCAACGCTTTGATCCCATCTACATAGCAGAAAACAGGGATAGTCTATGTCGTGATCAAAATGATGATGAGTAAAAAACAAGTGATTTATATCTGTTGGCCATAACCCAGCTTTTACTAGCTTGTGGGTAGTTGATGGTCCGCAGTCAAGCATTATCTGATCGTCACTAATTTTTATCGCGAATGAGGATCCAAATCGTGTGGGAGTTGGAGTTGGTGTTCCGGCGCCGAGTACGTGAATAGATGTCATGAGTTACTTACCTTATATGTTTTTTATGATTGAAAAATTGTCTAGTGATGTGAATAAATTCGCACACCACCTGGTTCAGGAAGGACTACTACAAATTCTCCATTGCTGGTTTGTACCCTTTCAGAGATTTCTTCTGTTGAATCCTCTTCTAGCACCAAATTCTCGGAACCCGGATCAGCCCATTCAACGTAGGAGACTTTGTATCCTAGATTTTCTTCTAGAGCCGCTATGAAGAATTCACTGTTAGACGGCGTGAACACGGTTACGTTTTTCACTTGGTTATATCTATCTTCTTCCGGCAATGTAGCTAAGTTTTCCCTCTCCTTTCTTAAATTTAGCCAATGATATGGAACTATGACAGATGTGGCGGCAATGACTGACAGAGGAACTCGAGATGATCTTATGGCAGACATGATTGAGTCTTCTGACAAAAGAAATTTAATGAGGAAGAATGTTATCGATGCGATAGAAGGGACGGACACGAGTATTCCCAGACCAACCACACCGGTAAAAAAAATAATTTTGGTTTCCCCTTTTACGGAGATCAGGCTGGGTATTCGGTATCGCCATGTATACCACCATAAGGAAGCACCCAGGAATAAATTTGCTATACCAATTGCCGCTGAGACTCTCCAGGAGTTTTCTTCAGTAGCTATCTCATTATTACTACCAGTGAGGGAGGTAAGTACAAGATTAGTCAGTATTGCTATTCCTATCGACGATGTAATGAGACCAAGGAATGAAAATGAATAATCTAAAACTTGGGAACCATTCTGTTCTTGTATTTCACGTCTGTTTGGAGACTTAATAATATAGCTATGGTAGGCAAATATAATTATTCCAACTATTAGTAAGGTTAGTCCATTGGGGACTGGTCCAATGTCTCCCGGATCATTTTGAACGCTAAATATAACTGCCAACAACGTAAACAGTAGTAGTAATATGCCAACAATACTTGTTACCCCTCCGCCAAGAATAGCGCAGCAGTATATATATGCTGATTTTAATCTGCTAGTGTGTTTTTGATTGTCTAATCCTAGCCAATGCATGCCCCATAAAACTATGCCAGTGATGGCAATAGAAAGATTATCGCGAACGTTTTCAGAGAAGATGCTATTTTGGGGTTCTACTACAGTTTTGACACCAGCCATAGATTGATAAGAATAGTCAAAGAGATGATGAAGAATGGAGCCGAGTCCGTTTGCGGCCATTATTAATCCAATCAGACTTGCGAAATATACATAAATATCACGAATGATTGGCTTCAGATATGAACTTTCTTTTTGGTCACTAATACGCCAGTGAAAGATCCAAATGATAGTGAAAGGAATCAAGGTTGCAAATTGGTACCATGAAGAGTCTTTTGTGTCTAAAAGAAACTGAATTATTCCTGTGACGGAATGGGCTAGAATGCTGATCGATACAGCTAGGGTCAAAAATTTATATATTTTTCTTATTTGGGATGATATCGCCCAGGGATTTCTTTGTAACTGCTTGTCAATTATCCTCCAGTGGAGAATCCAAAGAGGAGCTCCCACAACAACTAGTGCAGTTCCAAGAGCCACTTTGTCAGGCCCCGAAGACATAATATTTTCTGAAAGTAATTCTTGGAGAACGAATTGAATTAGAAGAGTGGAACCACTTCCGATCATCATCAGTGAAACGAACGAGACTAGATAGAAATATAACCTTTGCAGGATTTTTCCAGTTTGTTCACTTGGCCCTTTATCTTTGTTAGCAAATATGAGGTATAT
>CAYWYV010000089.1:0-2441 GCA_964462705.1 uncultured Dehalococcoidia bacterium | reverse complement strand
CGATGTAATGGCTACACTGACTAGCACCAGAAATGGTAATAATTCGAAAAAATCTATCAATTAAACCACCTCATCTTTTACAGATTGAGCCCGTTGACTACCGTATTTTTGAATCCTTTGCACAATGTATGGGGAAAGACGTCTCTAAAATCTTCCATTCCAAATCTTCTTTTACCAGGATGTATGTCTGCCTACTTTTACGTTCAGTCGATTCCAAAGGTATTGATGTTTCTATCGTCGATTTTTCGACAGTTACTATCGCTTCGTCGTTTATGATTTCTGATTTTACTAGAGTGATGGTTTCCACCTCATATGGGTCATAAGATAGTGAGGATGTATTGATGAATTCACTATAACGGCAATTATCTCGCAACTCTTTTGCTATTAATTCATATGCCTCGATAGACCTGTCGTTCAAGATGTTATCTATATAAATTTGGACGGTTCTTTCTGGGCTGCCTTCAGTCAGAGGTTCATTTTGTCTTGTTGTTGATATGTAGATACTTCCGATTACCAATGCCGACAGGAAGGCTATTACTATGTACGCAAGAATTTTTTTCATTTAATGACCCTATTATGAGACATTGCTTCACGACAATTGTTTGTTGTTTTCACGATCAAAACAATCTATTCCGTTGGGGAATAAGTGGGTGTATGAACAAATCTTGGTTACATGCCGGGTATTATTTTGTTTTGCACTGCAAACAGTTTTGTAATCCCTATCTCAGCTAGATCTAGTACTTTTTCAAGTGTATTTCTATTGAACCTGCTTTCTTCAGCTCCCCCCTGGATCTCTATAAATTCCCCGTCTTCAGCCATAACAATATTGAAGTCGGCCCCTGCTGTGGAATCTTCTTCGTAACACAGGTCAAGCAATACTTTGTCACCGTATGTACCAACACTTGTTGCTGCCACGTTCTTCAGCATAGAAGTATCGGGAAGTATTCCTTTTCGCACCAGTTCTTGTATCGCAAGGTGAAGAGCTACGTAACCCCCAGTTATTGAAGCTGTGCGGGTACCTCCATCCGCTTGGAGAACATCACAGTCAATGGTCACCGTCCGTTCCCCAAGTCTGGGTAAATCGGCTCCTGCACGAAGCGATCTTCCAATTAGTCTTTGTATCTCTTGGGATCTTCCCCTTCTCCTGTTTTCTCTCGAACTACGCGGAACTGTTGACCCAGGCAACATCGAATATTCTCCGGTTATCCAGCCTTGCCCAGTTCCAGACAAAAAACCGGGGACTCTTTCATCTACACTGGCGGAGCACAGTACTTTCGTATTTCCGGTAGATATAATTACGCAGCCATCAGCATAATCCATGGGCCCTTGCTGTATGTCGACGGCGCGAAGTTCATTATCATTCCTACCATCTATCCTCATTTGTATATCCTCAATAGAATTATGTGCGTGTCCCGTCAATGACACTATTATGAATTGTTTGTTGTAGACTGGTTAGTAGTTTTCCACTGCGATTCTCTACGTATTATGTGTTAATTTGGATGCCAAATAATCATGAATAACAATGTATATATCACAGGGTTTTCGGGTTCAGGTAAATCTACCTCAGGTAGAGAATTAGCAATTCTTTTAGAAAGAGAATTCGTCGATATGGATTCAGAGATTGAGAAGTTGCATGAACAGACTATTCCGGACATATTTGAAGAGCACGGAGAAGTGGGGTTTAGGGGTTTTGAAACCGGTCTGTTAACCCAAATTTCAGGAAAGTATGGTCAGATTGTGTCGACTGGTGGTGGGGTTCCTACCATTCCTCAAAATGTGAAAATAATGAAGCGTACTGGCAAAATTGTTTGTCTCTTAGCAAGTGTTGAGACCCTGTCTAAACGTATCTCTGATCATTCAAACATAGCGGGAGGCAAAGCAGATAGACCGATGCTCTATTCCGATGATCAAACTGAAAGAATTCGGGACTTACTGGATATAAGAAGGGACTCTTATAATCAGGCTGATTTACTGGTTGATACGGAAGATAAGTCTCCTAAAATGGTAGCGATTGAAATTGCTAAGGTCCTTGAATTATGAGAACAGAAGAATATGGTGATTTGGCGGCTAGAGTGACGGCTTCAAGTGGAGATCACCCAATTTGGGTTGGTTGGGGGATAATCGAAGAAATTGGGGAGAGGATAAAGTCTCTCTTTATGCCACCGGTGGTATATGTCATTTCAGATGATCGTGTTTCAGAACACGCTAGGATGGTTCAAATTGCTCTGGAAGCTGAGGCCATTCCTGCGCACATATTTATGATTCCTTCAGGTGAATCAAATAAGAATCTTGAAACCGTTCAGCATGTTTACAAATGGCTTGCCGACAGGAAGGCTGAGAGAGGACACATGATTGTGGCCGTTGGTGGAGGAGTAGTAGGAGACTTGGCTGGCTTTGTTGCGGCAACATATCTGCGTGGAATGCCATTTGCCCAGGTACCT
>CAYWYV010000088.1:0-5934 GCA_964462705.1 uncultured Dehalococcoidia bacterium | reverse complement strand
TTCCATGCCGCGGGTTAATATGAAACACTCCATGTCCGTTTGAAGAGCAGACATCTGAACGTCTGGTCTGTCACCCCTTACAATGACAGCCTTTTTGTTTCTGGTAGAAAATATGTATTCTCCTGGGTCCATGCCAAAGCCACCCACCATAAAGTTCTCAACTAGTCGAGCACAATACTCGTCTCCGGTAAAAAATCTTCCTCCTAAAAGTTCTGATATTTGACCAACCGTCAAGCTGAGAAGCGTTCTATCTTCTGGTATCAGCCCAAGCACTTGCACATCAGAATCCTGGAAGGAAGGTATTATTTTATCTACTGCTTCGGTTCTTCCGTAGGCAGTTAAACAATTTATCAAAATCCCTAGGATATTACCCTTGAATTTTTGCGCATAAGGCAGACTCGAATCCTTGTCTCTAAAATCCGACACTAAAAGCACCTTGGCTTTCGTCTCATCAACTATTTCAACATGATCTGAGGCTGACATATCACCCGAGGAATCAACCACTACCAAGGAGCCGCTGGAAGACTCTGCTTTAACTGCACTCACAACATCTGAGACACTTGCGTCTTCAAGCATAGCAAGCCGGATATTTCCCTGACCGGGAATAGATTCTAAGTCACCGCTCGTAGGATCATTAACCCCAATTCTTAGAAGACTAACTGAGCTTTGTTCGTCAGATGCTATGCAAGCCAGTGCCATGGAGACCATCGTCTTACCGGCTTTGCGGTTCTGTGATGTTACATAAACGACGCCCATGCCCACTCTTTCTGCCTAACCTACAAATAAACTTATTACTGAGGGTCCAGAGGACTCGAAAATCTAGGTGCGTACCCCTCGACGCCTACGGCGTAGTCTCCTTAGGCTTCTTTGCTTATCAAGCCTTTCTTGCTCTCCTTTGGAACGAAAAAACCGCCTATTGCGCAGCTCTCTCAGAATTCCAGACCTCTGCATAGTTGTCTGGAATCGTTTAAGCAAAGCTTCTGGATCTTCACCATCACGCTGGGTTACAAATGCCAACCTTAATCTCCCTATCAATTCCACATTCTACGTACCACTCATGGAAGTTATTCCCACGAAGGAACTAAATCAACTAACTGAGAGGCGTCGAAACCCCTCGCCAAGGTGCGCAATTATAGCATAGTGCCACCTTTGACTAAACGGCACATTTACTTGCGACTATGGTGTCTGAGGCTCTAATATTTCCCTGTTGTTAACAAGGAACACAGACAAGAAGGAGTTGGAATGGCCGGTCCTCTGAATGAATTTACCCAGGTGACCAAGTTTCATCCAGAAACGTTTGGTGATCCCGGAATGAGAACGTTCCGCATCAATGCCGAAAGTGCAAGTAGCACCGCGAATGTATGGTTGGAAAAAGAGCAACTAGCAGAATTATGTTTAGCAATGACTCAAATGGACCGCGAAAACAATCCAACTCCAGGCGACACCGATGTTTCTCCTTCCGATCTTGAAGCTGAGCCCCTGACCAATCTGGATTTCAAAGCAAATCGACTTGCATTTGGTCACAACCCTGACTCCGGAATGTTCGTCGTCGACGCATACGATCCCCAGCTGGAAGATGGAGATGATGAGCCAACAGTACGGATATGGGTAACAAGAGACCAGATACGACAGTTCTCCCGCCTTGGACTAGCAATAGTGTCCGCCGGTAGAGCCATTTGTGATCTATGTGGAAGGCCAAAAAACCTAGAGGGACACTACTGTGAGCGAACCAACGGACACAGTAAAGAGGGAGCCGAGAATCTCTAAACACGCCGATGAAATCCAACTAACGCTCGTCAAGTTCTCATTTTGACTTCAGGTAAACAGGAAGACCCCCGCAATCAATTTCCTTCACCTGACGCAGAAATTCTTTACCTTGAAGCTACCGAGGCAAACTCATTCCTAGAGACTGGTGAGTTCCTTGGCGGACACACGATGCCCTGGGGTTCCAACTACACGTTCCTCGTTTGGCTATCCGCTGATAGCCCAGATAAATGTATACAAGCAATTTACAAGCCTCGAGACGGGGAAAAACCGTTGAATGACTTCCCACACGGAACCTTATATAAAAGGGAGTTTGCAACGTACTTACTCAGTAAAGAATTAGGATGGCCTAACGTACCTCTAACAACCATAAGGGAAGGGCCCTACGGAGTGGGATCAATGCAACTATATGTGGATTGTGACCCAAGAATCACTTATTTTGAACTTCGCGAGACAATGTCGGAGGAACTTGAAAAACTGGCAGTATTTGATCTCCTTACAAATAATGCTGATAGAAAAGCGGGGCACTGCTTAATAGACAACGACGAAACCATTTGGTCAATTGATCACGGTCTGACTTTCCATTCCATATTCAAACTTCGAACGGTTATGCTCGAGTACTGTGGCAAAGGAATTTCAAGTTCGCTTATTAATGATCTAAAGGTATTGGCGGATCGCATGGAATCATCCAGTGAGATCAGGTCAGATTTGGAATCTCAGACCTCCATCAAGGAGGTTGACTCCCTTAAAACAAGGCTAGACGTTATGATATCCAACCCTGTGATTCCAATGCTCGACCCATATCGAGATGTACCCTGGCCTTTCGTTTAGGAGGTCATAGCGGCAATACGATAGGAATTATGATGTTCCACACTAGCGATCTTTGTATTGCCTCAAAATATAA
This sequence comes from uncultured Dehalococcoidia bacterium, assembly GCA_964462705.1. Classification (GTDB taxonomy): domain Bacteria; phylum Chloroflexota; class Dehalococcoidia; order Lucifugimonadales; family UBA826. The sequence goes on along the minus strand of CAYWYV010000088.1, from coordinate 3,266 downwards.
CCTAGCAATAAGATGTATAGGCTTCTTTGTAAGAAGAAATATTTACTACATGAATAGGGAGGGTTGGCCGAGCGGACGAAGGCACCAGTCTTGAAAACTGGCATACCCTAATCGGGTATCGTGGGTTCGAATCCCACACCCTCCGCCAGATCAGAAAAGCAATCGATACCTACAGGATAAATACATGAAACTACATGAATTCCAATCTAAAGAAATCCTTTCAGAGTACGGAATCCCTGTTCCTCTAGGTAAAGTTGCAAGAACCCCCAGCCAGGCTGCTACGGCCGCCTTTGACCTTGGTGGAACCGTTGTTGTTAAAGCCCAAGTCCATGCTGGAGGCAGGGGAAATGCTGGAGGTATAAAGGTAGTAAAAACTCCAGGTGCCGCCGAAAAAGCTGCTGCTGCAATGCTTGGAAGCAACCTCATAACCTTCCAGACTGGACCAGAAGGTGTACCTATCGAAAACGTCCTGATAGAAGAAGGCATTGAGATTGCGGAAGAACTCTACCTAGGTATGGTTATAGACGGATCAACGAAAGGTGTAGTTGTAATAGCAAGTAAATCTGGAGGAGTAAACATAGAGGAAGTGGCTGAAAATTCTCCAGAAAAAATTCTTCAGATCCCAATCGATCCGGTGTTAGGACTCCAAGGTTTTCAAGGAAGACAAATTGCGTATGGTCTTGGACTGTCTCAAAGTCAGGTTCGGACTGCCTCCACTATTCTGGAAGACCTCTACAGATTATTTATAGCTACTGATGCATCTCTGTTAGAAATTAACCCGTTAGTAGTAACCACCGATGGGGCACTAGTTGCAGCTGACGCCAAAATAAACATTGACGACGATGCTGTATATAGGCATAAAAATATCCAAGACATGGCTGACCCTTCCCAAGAAGATCCACTTGAAGTGCAAGCCAGAGAATCAGATATAAATTACGTCAAGTTGGATGGAAATATTGGATGTATCGTAAATGGAGCAGGTCTAGCTATGGCAACAATGGACGTAGCCAGCGCAGCAGGAGCAGCGCCCGCCAATTTCCTAGATATCGGCGGTGGAGCAGACGAAGAGAAAGTAGCAAAAGCCCTTACTCTCGTACTTTCTGATCTTAATGTTAAAGCTGTTTTGGTGAATTTATTTGGGGGCATATTACGATGTGACATAGCTGCAAGAGGTTTTGTAATGGCGGTCGATAGAAATCGTGAACTTGAGCGTCCGATGGTTGTCCGAATGTTAGGAACCAATTCAGAAGAAGGGAGAGAGATACTAACCTCTTCCGACCTAAAAGTCACCATTGTTGAAACTCTAGATGAGGCTGCCACGGCAATTTCTAAATTATCATAATATTTGAGATAAACCTCATGCTGAAGTATGTTCTTGAAAGCCATACAGTTCAGGAGAACTAAATGAGTATACTCGTTAACAAAAATACCCGACTACTGGTTCAAGGAATAACTGGTAGAGAAGGAAGCTACCACGCACAAAGATCCGCGGAATACGGTGCGAATCTTGTAGCAGGTGTCACTCCTGGTAAGGGAGGACAACAATTTATGGACTCTGTCCCAGTATTCGATACGGTTCAAAATGCCGTGGAAAAAACAGCGGCAGACGCTTCCTTGATATTTGTGCCTCCTGCTTTTGCCGCAGATGCAATTGTGGAAGCGGTCGATGCCGGAATTAAGGTAGTAGCTTGTATAACCGAAGGGATTCCAGTTCAAGACACAATAAAGGTTGTCAGATATATACGAGATAAAGATGTCACTCTCGTGGGCCCCAATTGTCCGGGCATTATTTCGCCAGGGGAAAACTTCAAAATGGGCATTATGCCCGGACACATCCACATGAGTGGAACAACTGGGGTAGTGTCCCGTAGTGGAACTCTGACATATGAAGCTGTAAGCCAATTAACGACTCTCAACATTGGCCAATCAACCTGCGTAGGAATCGGAGGTGATCCAGTCTCGGGGGTGACCTTCATAGACATATTACAAAGGTTCCAAAGCGACCCGAACACAGATAGCGTAGTTATGATAGGAGAAATCGGAGGCACAAAGGAACAAGAGGCGGCAGAGTACATAAAGAGTGATTTCACAAAACCTATCGTTTCACTAATAGTTGGGCAAAGTGCTCCTCCTGGTAAAAGAATGGGACACGCAGGAGCCATTATTACTGGTTCGGCAGGAAAGGCGGAAGAAAAAATTAAAGCACTTTCGTCAGCTGGAGTTGCTATCGTTCCTCGACCTGGAGCTATCGGAACTACTCTTCAACAGGCAATCGCTTAATCTAGCCAGTCAAAGCATTGAGATACTTTTCAGCAGCAATCAAGATTTGGGCCACAGGTGCCTGCGCCGGAACTTTAACGGCATTTTTCTTTTTAATAGCTCACTTTTTTTTAGCAAACGACAAATTATTCACTGGCCCAGAACTCATTCTGGCTTCATCTTCGCCCGGATTCTCTAGCCTCGCAATTACATACGTAAGCGCCAGAATATTTAGAATTAGAAATGAACCTGTTTCATTCAACTTGGGAATATTTTTCCGGCTTTTGGTGGTTTGTTATTTAACCTTCTTAATCCCTCTTCTAGGAGTTGTGCAAGGAAGTTCCCAATCTGCTTATTTCCTTCAGTTGTTAGGCTTCGGCCTTTTGGGCAGCATTTTTTGGAGCACCCCATTCGCAGCCATTAGATTCCTTATAGAATTTATAAACCGCACTAGCGACTAAAATCGTACTACTATTCCGGTTAAATTCTTGAGTTTCCACCGGAATAGGCTACCTCCAAAACTAGAACATTTATTAGAACATATGTATTTACTCAGGTATGTTTTCATGCTATAATACTGCGGATATATTTAGAACACACTCCTTATTACGGCACAAATGAATCGAAAATAAACGCCAATCTAACCTAAGACAAAATATCTATATGTTCTACTAGGAGCAGCAACCGTGAATAAAGATGAAAAATCAAAAGCTCTTGACTTAGCACTCAGTCAGATAGACAAGCATTTCGGAAAAGGTGCTGTCATGAAGCTAGGGGATGCGCAGGATGTTAAAGTAGATTCAATCTCTACAGGATCTCCTTCCCTAGACAGCGCTCTGGGGGTTGGTGGCATTCCACGTGGTCGTGTCACTGAGATATATGGAGCTGAATCTTCCGGTAAATCCACCCTTACCTACCATGTCATGGCATCTGCGCAGAGATACGGGGGAACAGCCGCTTATATCGATGCCGAACACGCTCTTGATCCCAGTTATGCTGGCAAATGT
>CAYWYV010000087.1:0-5977 GCA_964462705.1 uncultured Dehalococcoidia bacterium | reverse complement strand
CTTGAAAGGGTGGGGGTTGCAACAAAATCGAATTGGTTGAACCAGCCTTGTACTTTTCTAAAGAGCTCAGTCCTCTTATATATCGCTTCCTGAAGCTCTGCTCCTGTGTAACTCTGCGCTTCATTTAAGGAACGAATTAATGACGGTGTCATTTCGTTTTCCCATGCCCCGATGTATTTACCAAATCTAGCCTTCCAGGCAGACTGGTTTATTATTCGCCAGAAAGGCTCTGGGGATTCGAATTCATCAGTCATCTCTATAATTTCCGCTCCTGCCGATTGCAAAGTACTGAGAGAAGACATAGTAATGCTTAGAACTTCCGAATCGACGATCGAATTTCCCATTAAGGGTCTCCACCCAATCTTTTTTCCTTTCAAGTCACCTGGATTGATCGCAGCGTCCAAGTAATTTTTATTGTTACGTCCCATTGAGTGGACGTCCGATGAATGCTCCCCTGCCATAATCATTAACATGGCAGCAGAGTCGGATACCGTTCGTGTGATTGGTCCTGTATAGCTGTAGTTTCCAAAGGAATCAGGATTTGAATCATTTGGGACAGTTCCAAGTGTAGCTTTCATGCCCACGACGCCATTAGCCGCCGCTGGTATTCTTATAGAGCCTCCCCCGTCAGTGCCTACATGTATGCTTCCAAGACCCGCTGCGGCTGCGACCGCAGCCCCTCCACTTGAACCGCCTGCGATGCGATTCTGGTCCCATGCGTTGACTGTCTGGCCAAATATAGGTGCGCTTGTATATGGTTTGTGTCCAAATTCAGGAGTGGTAGTTTTTCCAATTAGGACTGCACCTGCATTTTTTAATCGTCCTATAGCCACTGCATCAGAACCAGGGAAATTCTCGTCGAAGATGCGTGACCCCATTGTCGTTCGTACCCCTGCCGTGTTTATTAAATCTTTCACAGTTAATGGGACACCATGCAAGGGGGATAGCTCCGCAGAAGCAGAGACTTCAGAGTCGGCTTTTACTGCATCCTCTACTGCTTGATCTCTGCAGATTGTTATGAAGGCATTTAGGCTGTCTTGGGTAAGTTCTGCCCTGTCAAGAGCTGCCAATGTCACCTCTTCTGATGATATCTCTTTCCTGGCTATAGCCTTCGACAGTTCCAGGGCAGGGATAAAGGCGAGGTTTTCTTTATTTATATGCATGTTATCTAGGATACTCTGGGTTGTTCTAATCTTACTCGTGATCTAGGAACGGGCTCTTCACAAGAACCACATTGATAAATGACCTCGACAGATTTGCCACATTCATCGTGTATAAGTTCTATCTCACCTTTGGTATGACGGGAACCCCAAACTGCCAATGCACCCGCTACTACACCTAGTTCATGTCCTTTTCTGGTAAGCAAATACTCGGCTCGGGGCGGATGCTCGCTATAGAATTTCCTTTCAACTATTTCGTGTTCTTCCAAATTCTTTAATCTTGAGGATAAAACGTTTGGTGAAATGCCTTCGACTGTATTCTCGAGGTCTGCGAATCTACTTACACCTTTCAGTAGTTCCTGCAGAACTAAGAGGGTCCACCTCTCTCCTACCAGTTCAAGTGCTCTGGCTATTGGGCCTTCCTGTGAATAAGTTCGTGGCATTATGTGACTCCACAATTGCTGTGACTTGTAATAAGATAGTCGCTATCTATTTAATATTCAACCGATCATTGATTTGACGGTTCAACTAATTTTTGCGGTATAAAATTGGAATCTGTTCTCTCTTACGCTGGCGTGTCAGTTGCGTACCCACAGAATAACTCAATGTTGCCTGTGGTGTCAGATGTTTCATTTGCCGTAGCTAGAGGAGAAGTGACAACTGTAATTGGGAGAAGTGGAGTAGGTAAGACGACTCTTCTTCGCCTTGCTGCAGGGTCCATTATTCCTGATCAGGGGCTAATTACTGTTTGCGGGACTACGCCCTATGATGCGCGAAATGACAAACGAATAGGTTTGGTCTCCCAGGAGGATTCGTTACTTCCGTGGCTAAATGTGGAAGGTAATGTGGGTGTTTCTCTCAGAATGGGACAGACACGGCAAAATTTACATATAGAGGATGTGCTTGAGATAGTCGAAAGTGTAGGTTTGGCTAAGTTTGCGGGATTCTATCCACATCAGTTATCAGCTGGTATGAAACAGAGAGTTGCTATTGCGAGGGCTTTCATTCACAAGCCAGATCTGATTCTTCTCGATGAACCTTTCGGTCATTTAGACGAAATTACAAGAACGGTTTTAAGGGAAACATTGATTGATTTATGCAAGCAAACGAAAACTTCAGTATTGCTCGTCACTCACAGCATAGATGAGGCACTTGCTGTGTCAGATAGGGTTTTGACACTCGCAGGTATGCCGTCCAGTCTTACCCATCAGATGAATGTGAACGATATTTCTCGATCTGATTTGTCTTCGAGAGCTAGGCTTTTAGACTCCCTCCATTATGAGAGTGTTGGGTGAAATTTTGATGGCTCGCATACTACCCGTTGGATTAGTTCTATTATTTCTGATCATATGGCAGCTAGTTATTCATCTTGCTGATGTACCGGTATACCTTATGCCACCTCCGGACAGGGTATTCATGACATTAGTCACTGATTTTCCAGCGTTAGTGGGAGATCTCGGGTATACCTCTATTGAAGCTGCAGGTGGTTTAATGTTTGGCGCAATAGTGGCGATTATTGTTGGTTTATTTTCAGCTCGATTCTCGCTTGTCGAAACGACGGTAATGCCTCTTGCAGTATTTGTAAAAGTTACTCCCGTGCTAGCAGTTGCGCCTCTTTTCGCAATTTGGTTCGGGTTCGGTTTTTTTCCCCGATTTCTTATTGTTGCTGTCGTTACTTTTTTTCCTATTCTAGTAAATACTATCGCTGGGCTTAAGGCGACTAGCAGGCCGATAATGGAATATTTTGAATCACTAGGAGTTTCCAAATGGGAAATTCTTATAAAAATCCGGATTCCCTATTCCCTTCCGTACATTTTTGCCGCCTTAAAAGTTGCCGTTCCTTTATCAATAATTGGAGCGGTGATAGGGGAATGGTTCGGATCAAGTAAAGGTTTGGGGAACCTCATTATGGTGTCACATGGGAATCTCGATACGGAGACTCTGTTCGCCTGCATATTTCTCTTAGCCATGCTAGGCGTAATTGCGACATCCGTTGTTGCTGTTGTGGAAAGGCGTTTCATTTTTTGGCACCCTTCCGTTGGGACTTTTTGATCACGATGAATTACAAAGGAGCTAAAGTGAACAGGCTGTTTTTTGTTTTTGTGGGTTTTATGGTTTTCTTAGTGATGGCTTGTGCGGAGTCAGAGCCTAATAAGGTTACTTTTATGGCCGGATTCAAGCCTCAGGCTAATCTTCCTTTCGTGGCTGCTTATGTTGCCCAGGAGAAAGGTTACTTTGCAGAAGAGGGTTTGGACGTTGAAATTCTTCATTCTGCAGGGGGAGGTGAGAATATGACTTTGCTGTTGGCCGGTAAGGTTGACTTCACCACTGCCGACGCAAATTCTGTCCTGAAATATCGTGCTTCACAAGAAGTACCTGTGAAGGCTATTGCTCTTTTTGGTCAGAGGGGGCAACAGGCTTTTATTTCTTTGTCTGAATCAGGTATTAAAGGCCCAGAAGATTGGAATGGGAAGCGATTTGGATACAAGATCAGTATCCCACCTGATTACCTAGCAATTGCTGATTCAGTGGGTTTGGATAGAGATTCAGTGGAGGAGATACAGGTTGGGTTTGATCCGCGGATTTTGCTGGAGGATAAGGTTGATGTCTTGGCGGTATTTAAGTCCAATGAACCAGACACAATAAGGTCTATGGGTTACGAAGTTGAAGTGTTTGAGGCTGCAGATTATGGGGTGCCTACTCTCGGGCTTACCTATATTGCCACAGAAGAGACGATTAGTTCGAAAAAGCAAATTACAAAAAACTTCATCAAGGCAACGATGAGAGCAACTGAATTTATTGGGAAGAATCAGGATGCTGCATTAGACATCGTAATGAAATACGCAGAAAACGAGAATAGAGACCACATGAAATTTATGTTGGAAACTGAATTGTCAGATTCCCAGTCTGAGGCTACAGTTTCTGGTGGAGTTGGATCTATGAATGTTTCACGATGGACTGAATTGAGGGATGTTCTTTTAAAATTTGGAGCCATTGAAAAAAGTGTAAATATTGACGAGGCTGTCGACGATAGCCTGAGGGCGTCTTTATTTAAAGACGGCAAACTTAAATAGGAAGAAAGAGTAAGAGATATTAGGAGAATCCGGGACCTGGGGTAATTAAAACGCTTCGGGTTCTAATGCGATATTGGTAAGGTCTTCTCTGGTGTAGGAACCTAGGCTTCTAAAGTCCATGTCAGTATAGTTTTTGATCCATCTCAAGGTTATCTTTCTCGAGGCCCTGTAGCGAGACTCTATCTCAGATAATTCTTCACCCGAAAACTGTGTAGCTCTTAGTCTTAAAATATCATCGGTTTCTGTGTCTGTGATATGGCGTACGGAACCCAATGTGTGTGTTTGTTCCGTATCTTGTCCAACAGCTGAATGAATTATTCGTTGTGATACTTGACCAACTGAAATACGCGCTGTGGCAAGATCTTCCATCAGGGCAGGCCGTTTTCCCTCACGTCCTTCCATACTGTCTATACCTTTGGCTCCTCTACCACTCAGCCAACCTTCAACGTACTCTATTATTGTTCGTATATTCCGTCTTGTACCTTCGGTTGTTATTGCCCCGATAGGAGTGTCAATGGATAAAGGGAAATTTGCTGGATCCTTTAATTCCTCCGGCGGGACCCATCCAGTGCTCCACCATTCTTTAAAAGGATCAGAGGCGGTCTTCATATGATATATGTGAGCACTCCAGCCTCTTAGAAAACCTTGTCTGGCCTCCCATTCTTTATCTGATCTAATAGAGTCTGCTGCCAGTTCATTTATTTCTTCGTCGCGGCTAGGGAGTGCCGTAGCCATACCACCGATTGCCACTGCGCCATGTTTTAAGCATACTGCTACTAGTCGCCTGAAGATGTTTGATATGAATTCTGTTGTTTTGACGTCTACGTCAAACCGATCAGGCCAGACAGATTTATCGTCCGCCATGATGTATTCGAGTATGCTTGCTTTCAGGTCCCATCTTGCCGCATTAAGTCCTGCACCGTAGGGCCCCAGAGCATAGAGCATATTTTCCATACGGAAGACTGTGGGTAGTGACTCCACCAAAATAATCGCTTTTATAATGGCATTTTGAGGGAGTTTTAAAAGTTCTCGGCTTGCTTCAAACATGTCATGATAGATCGAAGTTTCTTCTACACTTTCCAACTTTGGCAGGTAAAAATAAACTCCTTGATTCAAGTTGATTTGTTCTCTTCCTGCGTGGAACAGAGTTAGTGCTGTGCTCAGGATTGTTGCTGAAACTGGTTTTCCGTCTATAGTGACGTCTGCTTCATCAAGATGAAGGCCTCTCTCTCTGTGCATAAAAAATGGTAAGGGTCCGGGTTCGATCTCATAAACCCTGTCTCTAGAGACGTCCTCAAATCTCAGTGACCCTCTTACCGAATACATTCTATTTAAAGCTGAGTTGAGAGTATCAGCAAAGGAATGCCCGCCCGAATCTTCATCGTCGTCCAGGTATCCTACAGCCCTCTCTCCTTCAGGTCCTGGGTTAACAGCATTTATGAACATGCTTGCTATACCCGCTGGCCCGGAGATTTCTATTCCTGGCTGTTTTAAGTCATCTGGTACAGAGTCTACCTGCCAGTCGGTTGTGTTTATTTCGCTGGTTGGTAGTTCCAACACATTGATGCCATTTTTATGCACCATTTCGACGGTTCGAATTCGTTCTTTCCGAGCCTCCAATATTCTGTCAGAAAGCAAATCATGCAAGGATACTAAGTATTCTTGAAATTCGTCTGTAAAAAGAACTTCTGTCCCTTCGATGTTTGGGAATAATAATCTTGAGTTCATATATATTTTGTTAAC